>DATIWC010000035.1:0-3798 GCA_035519515.1 Usitatibacter sp. | reverse complement strand
GAGGCCGACGCCGCGAGCGCGGAGCGCTTGCGCGCCGAGTCGGCCGCGTTGGAAGCCGCCCGCGTGGCGGCCCAGCGAAGCGAAGAGGCCGTGCGCGCGCACGAAGCGCGGGAGCGCGCCGCACGCGAGGCCCTCGCCCTCGCCCAGGCTCGCGCGGACGCCGAGGCGAAAGCGGCGGACGCGCAGCTCGCGCAAGAGCGGGCCGATCGCAGTGCCGCGACGCTTGCCGAGCAACGCGCGCGCGCCGACGCGGCGGCGCTCGAATCCGAACGCCGCCGCGTGGAAAGCGCACGCACCGCCCTCGAAGCCGCACGAGCCCGCGAAAGCGCCGAAGCCGAGGCGCGGCGGCTGGCGGGCGAGCGTGCCCAGGCTGCCGACGATCTCGGCCAGCTTCGCGCGCAACTGCGCGCGCTGTGGACCGAACGGGCGAAACGGCGCGCGGCGTTCGGCCTTCGCGCGGGGCTCGCGGTCGCGGGGCTCGCGTTCATCCTCTACATCGCCGTGATGCCGGGCGGCGTGCCCGCACCGCAGCCCCATCCCGTCGAAGGCACGACGCTCAAGCTCGACTATCGCCTCGACACCTCCCGCCTCGTAAGATAGGAGGCGGTGAGCAAACTCCTGGACATGCTGAAGAACGCGGCACGCACGCGCGCCGCGGGCTCGGCCCCCCCATCCGGCACCGTCCTGTCCCAGGCCTTGCAGAAGGCCGAGACGGAGCGTGCCCGCGCGCGCGGCGACCACGCCCCGGCCCTCGCGCCCGCCCCCGCCGTGCACCGGGAGGAAGCGGCGCGGCGGGAGCTCGCCCTTGCCGCGCAGGTGAATCACGAAGCCGCCATCATCGCGGGGCGGCGGGAGGAGGCCGAGCGCATCTCCGCGCAGCAGGCCCGCGAGCGCACGCAGATCGAGCAAGAGGCCGCGCAGTACGCGCAGGAACGCGCCCAGGCCGAGCGCAAGGCCATCGCCGCGGTGGTCGAGCGGCGCGCGGCCGAGGCCGCGGCGGCCGAAGCGGCCGTCCGGCGCGAGGGCGCGGAACGGGCGCGCGCGGCGGCCATCGCCGAGCGGGTCACCGCCGAGGAGGAAGCGGCGCGGGCGTCACGGGAGCGCGCCAATGCCGATGCGGCAGCGGCGGCGGCCGCGCAGCGCCGCGAGGAGCTGGAAGCGCGCGCCGCGCAGGCCGCGGAAGAGCGCCGCAAGTCGGACGAGCGCGCGGCGAACGAAGCGCGCGCGCGGCAGGAAGCCGAGGAACGCGCCGAACGGCAAGCCATCGAACGCGCGCGCGCCGAGGAAGCCGCCCGCCTCGCCGCGCAGGCCCGCACGCGCCATGAGCAGGAAGCCCAGGCCGCAGTGGCCGCCCGCGGGCTCGCCGAAGAGGAGGCCGCGCAGCGCGCCGCCGAACGTGCGCGCGAAGAGGCCGGTATGCAACGCAGTGCCAAGGCGCCGCCTGCGAGCCCGCGCCGGTGGGGGATTCGCGCGGCCGGCGCGACGGTCGCGGCCCTTGCGGTGCTCGCGGTGACCTACGCGATGACGAGGCCCGGAAGCGGACCCCAGCCGCAACGCCCCGGCGTCGAGGGCACGACGCTCAGGCTGGACTACACCCTCAAGCCGTAGCGGCTACTCGAACGGGTGGCGCTGCACGATCGTCTCTTCGCGATCGGGCCCCGTCGAGATGATGGCGATGGGCGCGCCCACGAGCGACTCGAGGCGATTCAGGTACGCGCGCGCATTGGCGGGCAGCTTGTCGATGGACTTGAGCCCCACGGTGCTCTCCTTCCAGCCCGGATGCTCCTCGTAGATGGGCTCGCAGATGGCGAGCGCCTCGGCGCCCACCGGCAGGATGTCGCGGCGCTCGTTGCCCACCTTGTAGCCCACTGCCACGCGCACCGTATCCAGGCCGTCCAGCACGTCGAGCTTCGTGATGCAGATTCCGCTCACGCCGTTCAGCTGCACCGCGCGCTTCAACGCGGAGGCGTCGAACCAGCCGCAGCGCCGCGGCCGGCCGGTCACCGACCCGTACTCGTTGCCCTTCACGCGCAGGCGCTCGCCGATCTCGTCGTCGAGCTCGGTGGGAAACGGCCCCGCGCCCACGCGCGTGGCATAGGCCTTGGCGACGCCGAGCACGTAGTGCAGCTGGTTGGGGCCCACGCCCGCGCCCGCCGCGGCCTGGCCCGCCACCGTGTTGGAAGACGTCACGTAGGGATACGTGCCGTGGTCCACGTCGAGGAGCGCGGCCTGCGCGCCCTCGAAGAGGATGTTCCTGCCCTCGCGGATCAGCGCGTTCACTTCGGCCGACACGTCCGCCACCATCGGCTTCAGCTTCCCCGCGAGCGCCAGCGTGTCGTCGAGCGTCTTCTGGAAGTCCACGGTGTCCGCGTGGAAGTAGTTGCGCAGCACGAAGTTGTGGTAGTCGAGCACCTCACCCAGCTTCGCGGCGAAGCGCTCCCGCGCATAGAGGTCCTGCACGCGGATCGCGCGGCGCGCGACCTTGTCCTCGTACGCGGGGCCGATGCCGCGGCCCGTGGTGCCGATCTTTGCCTCGCCCTTGGCGCGCTCCCGCGCCTGGTCGATGGCGATGTGGTGCGGCAGGATGAGCGGGCAGGCTTCCGAGAGGCGAAGCTGCTTCGTGACGTCGATGCCGGCTTTCTCCAGCTCGCCGATCTCCGTCATGAGCGCTTCGGGCGACACGACGACGCCGTTGCCGATGAAGCACTTCACCGATCCGTGCAGGATCCCCGAGGGAATGAGCCTCAAGATCGTCTTGTGGCCCTTGATCACCAGCGTGTGGCCCGCGTTGTGCCCGCCCTGGAAGCGCACCACGCCGGCCACGTGGTCGGTGAGCCAGTCGACGATCTTGCCCTTGCCCTCGTCGCCCCACTGCGTGCCGATGACGACTACGTTACGCGCCATTTGCCGTCTTTCTTCTCGAGAGCGTGGCCGCAGGCGAGCTCGGCGGCGTGCTGCTCGCTGCCGGGCATCTGCACCACCACGATGTGGCCTTCGGAGCGCAGGCGCGCGATCGCCTCGGCGAGCGAGGGATCGTCCAGGGCCGGCGCGAGGATGCGGTCGCTCGCCTCGGGACGCGGGACGCGCGCCGCGAGCTGCCGCAGGTCCATGGTGAATCCGGTGGCGGGACGCGCGCGTCCGAAGCTCGCGCCCACCTCGTCGTAGCGGCCGCCCCGCGCGATCGCATCCGGGCTGCCCGGGGTGAACGCCGCGAACGCAAGCCCGCTTTCGTAGTTGAAGCCGCCCAGCTCGGCCAGGTCCACCGAGACTTCGACGCCGGGCCGCGCGGCCTGCTTCGCGAGGCGCTCCAGGGCGTTGAGCGCCACGCCCACGGCGGGCAGGCGCGGCAGGCGCTTGCGCGCCTCGACGATCACCTCGGGCGGGCCGGCGAGCTGCGTCAACGCGGCGAAGGGTTCGCCGCCCAGCTCGAGGGAGCGCGGCGTGTCTTTTTGCTGCACGGCGTGGAAAAGGTCTTCCGCACCGGCTGGATCCGCGCCTTCGCGGGGATGACAGAGCGCCCGAAAGATCCCCGGGTGGCCCAGGTCGATGTGGATGCGCTCGAGACCCGCGACCTTCAGCGCGTCGATCATCAGGTTCACGATCTCCACGTCGGCTTCCAGGCCCGCGTGCCCGTACATCTCGGCGCCGATCTGGATCGGCTCGCGCATCTTGGTCATGCCCGCGGGAACCGTGTGCAGGACGCTGCCGCAATAGCACAGGCGCACCACGCCCTCGCGGTTGAGGAGGTGCGCGTCGATGCGCGCGACCTGCGGCGTGTGGTCGGCGCGCAGCCCCAGC
>DATIWC010000034.1:0-65344 GCA_035519515.1 Usitatibacter sp. | reverse complement strand
GACGCTCACCTTCACGCTCACCAACGGCGCGGGCAACCCGGCGCAAACGGGCATCGCCTTCACCGATACGCTGCCGGCGAACGTGGTGGTAGCCGCCACGCCGAACGTGACGAGCACGTGCCCGTCGGGCGCGGGGGCCGTGACGGCGGGCGCGGGCAGCTCGACGATCGCCGTGGCCAACGCCTCGATGGGCGGTGGGCAGGCCTCGTGCGTGATCACGGTGGACGTCACTTCCAGCGTGGTCGGCGGCCCGTACACGAACGCCGCGGGCAACATCGGCGGCACGGCGCGCATCACCAACTCGGTGACGCCGTCGACCCTCACCGTGCAGGGCCAGCCTTCGCTCACCAAGGCCTTCGCGCCGGCGACGGTCGGCGTCGGGCAGACCGCCACGCTCACCTTCACCATCGCCAACCCGGCGGGCGCCCCGGCGCGCAGCGGCCTCACGTTCACGGACAACCTGCCCGCGGGCGTGGTCATCGCCGCCGCACCGAACGTCGTGAACGCCTGCGGCGGCGCGCCGACGGTGACCGCCGCCGCCGGCACGGGCACCTTCTCGATCGGCGGCGCGGGCGTGAACGCGGCGGCCGGGGCCTCGACGTGCACGGTGAGCGTCGACGTGACCAGCGCCGCCGCCAATGCCTACGTGAACGGCGCCGGCAACGTGACGGTCGGCGGCGTGCTCGCCAACGGCGTGTCCAACCAGACGCTCACGGTGACCCAGGTGTCGCTGAACAAGGCCTTCGCGCCGGCGACGATCGCGCAGGGCGGCACCTCGACGCTCACCTTCACGCTCACCAACGGCGCGGGCAACCCGGCGCAAGGTGGCATCAACTTCACCGACACGCTGCCCGCGAGCGTGGCGGTCGCCGCGGCGCCGAACATCACGACGACATGCCCGTCGGGAGCAGGCGCGGTGTCCGTGGCCGGAGGCGGCATCGCGGTCATCGTGACCGGCGCCTCCCTCTCCGGCGGGCAGGCCTCGTGCGCGATCACCATCGACGTGACGTCCAACATCGTGGGCGGCCCCTACAACAACACCGCGGCCAACATCGGCGGCACGGCGCGGGTCACGAACTCGGTCACGCCCGCGGGCCTCTCGGTGATCGCGGCACCCACGGCGGCCAAGTCGTTCGCGCCCAGCACCATCGCTCCGGGCGGCACCTCGGTGCTCACCATCGTGCTCACCAACCCGAACAACACGGCGGTCACGGGCGCGGCCTTCACGGACAACTATCCGGCGGGCCTCGCGAACACGGGAACGCCGAGTGGCGCGATCAGTGGCGCGGGATGCTCGGGCACGGTGGGCGCGGCTGCCGGGGCGACGAGCGCTTCGCTCGCGACCGCGACGATCCCGGCGTTTTCCTCGTGCACCGTCACCGTGAACGTGACGGCGGCCGCGCCCGGCGCGTACACCAACACGACCGGACCGATCACCACCGGCAATGCGGGGACGGGCGCCGCGTCGAGCGCGACACTCTCGGTGTTCGCGGCGCCGACGGTGGTGAAGTCGTTCGCGCCGACCTCGATCCCGGTGGGCGGCTCGGCCACGATGACGATTGTCGTGTCGAACCCGGGCGCGAATCCGGCCAACCTCACCGGCGTGGCGATCTCGGACGCGTATCCCGCGGGCCTCACGAACGCGGCCGCCGGCGGCGTAGCCTGTACCGCGGGCGGCAGCGCCACGCTCACGGGCGGCGTCAACGGCGGCGCGTCGGTCGGATTCAACGCCGGCGTGATCCCGGCCAACGGCAGCTGCACGATCACGCAGGCCGTGACGACCGCGGTGTCGGTCACCAACAACACCAGCACCGCGACCAGCACGCAAGCGCCGGCCGGCGCGGCGGGCTCGGCGTCGCTCTCCGTCGCCGGGTCGCCCACGATCGCCAAGGCCTTCGCCCCGGCGAGCATCCCGATCGGCGGCACCAGCACGATCACCTTCACGATCACCAACTCGAACGCCTTCGCGCTCACCAACGGGGCGTTCACCGACACGCTCGCCGGCATGGTGATCGACACGGCAGGCGCGGCGGGCGGCACCTGCGCCGGGGCGGGCGGCAACAGCTTCGTGGCGGGCCAGACCGCGCTCTCCTTCGCGGGCCTCGCGATTCCCGCATCGCTCTCGTGCACCGTGACCGTCGTGGTGCGCGGCACGGTCGTGGGCGCCAATCCCAACACGGCCTCGGGCGTGTCCAGCACCCAGGCGGCCACCGGCGCGGCGTCGAACACGGCCACGCTCACGGTGACCGCCACGACGCCCACCGTGGCCAAGGCCTTCGCGCCGGCAGCGATCGACTCGGGAACGACCTCCACGCTCACCATCACGATCGGCAACCCGAATGCCGCGCCGATCACGGTGACGTCGGTCACGGACAACTTCCCCGGGACGCTCAACGTCGCGGCCACGCCGAACCTCGCGACCACGTGCGCGGGCGGCACGCCCTCCAGCACGTCGACGAGCGTCACGCTCACCGGCGGCACGGTGCCGGCGAGCGGGACGTGCACGCTGTCGGTGGACGTGACGTCGTCGAACACGGGCGCGTCGCTGGTGAATACCATCGGCGTGGGCGCGCTCACCACGAGCATCGGCGCGAACGCGGTGGCCGCGAGCGCCACGCTCAACATCCGCCCGTCGGCCGACCTCTCGCTCACCAAGACCGGCCCCGCGACGATCGCCAACGGCGGCGCGCTGAGCTACACGGTGGTGGTGTCCAACGCGGGCCCGCAGCCGGCGAACGGCGCGCAGATGAGCGACAACGTCCCGGCCGTCGTGACGGCCGTGGGCGCCGCCTGCGGCAGCCCGACGGGCGGCGCGGTGTGCGGCACGGTGAACGTCGCGGGCAATGCCGTCACCAGCACCATCACGACGCTGCCTTCGGGCGGATCGGTGACCTTCACGATCACCGGCACGGCGCCGCAGTCGGGCACGTTCATCAACAGCGCGAGCGTCGTCACCCCGGCGGGCGTGACCGACCCGACCGATCCCACGCACACGGGCGCGGGCAACAACACCGCGTCGGTGAGCACCACGATCGTGACTTCCGACCTGCGCGTCACCAAGTCGCACGCGGGCAACTTCACCGTGGGCGTGAACGGGGTCTACACCATCACGGTGGATAACACTCTGGGCACCGCGGCGACCTCGGGCACCATCACGGTGGTCGACACGCTGCCCGCGGGCCTCACGTTCGTTTCCGCGACGGGCACGGGCTGGGCGTGCGTCTCGGCGCCGCCGTTGGTGACGTGCACAAGCGCGGCACCGATCGCCGCCGGCGCGACCAGCGCGAACGCCATCACGCTCACCGTGGCCGTGGGCCCGACGGCCGTGCCCTCAGTCACCAACGCGGTCTCGGTGGCGGGCGGCAACGAGCCCGCGGCGAACAACGGCAACAACAGCGCGTTCGACGTGACCAACGTCTCGGCCGCCGCGGTGAACACGTTCGGCCCCGACAACGCGCAGACGGGCCTGCCGGGGACCACGGTCTTCTACGCCCACACGTTCCATGCGGGCAGCGCGGGCAGCGTCGCGTTCTCCACCACGCACATCACCACTCCGGCGGTGGCGGGCTGGACCCAGGTCATCTACCAGGATACGGACTGCAGCGGCACGCTGAACGGCACGGAGGGCTCGACGCCGCTCGCGGGCGCGGTGCCGGTCGCGGTGGGCGCCAACGTCTGCATCATCGTGGCCGACACGATTCCGGCGGGCGCCCCCTTCAACGCGCAGAACGTGATTTCGGTCACCTCGACGTTCAACGCTACCCAGACGATCACGCGCACCGACACGACCACGGCGGGCGCGGCGGGCAGCGGCGGCCTCACGCTCGCCAAGGCGGTGCGCAACGTGACGCAGGGAACGCCGGCGGGCACGTCGAATACCGCCAAGCCCGGCGACATCCTCGAGTACACCATCACGTACACCAACCCGGCGGGCGGCGCGGTCACCACCATCGTGGTCACCGACTCGACGCCGGCCTTCACGACCTTCCAGGCGGCCTCGTGCGTGACGCCGCTGCCGGCCGGCGTCACGTCGTGCAACGTGACGACGCAGCCCGCCGTCAACGGGACCGGCTCGGTCGTCTGGACGCTCGGCGGGTCGCTCCCCGCCGGAGCCAGCGGCACCGTCCTGTACACCGTCCGCGTCGCGCCCTGATGGCCGAATTCCAGGACCCTTCGTCGTCCGGGCCGATGACGAGCATCGTGCGCGTCGCGGTGATCGCGGTGACGGTCGCGCTCTTCGTGGGCTCGACGTTCAACGCGCTCGCCGGGCAGCGCGAGCTCGCGATCGTCTTCGCGCTCGCCACGCCGCTCGGCATCTCGGCGTTGGGCTTCGCGCGCGCCGGCCACAACGCGGCTGCCGTCATGCTGTTGTGCGGCGTGCTGGTGGTGGTGGTCACGCTCGCGCTGCTGCTCAGCCCCTTCGGCGTCCACGACATGATCCTCATGGGCTACGGCGGCGTGGTGCTCATGGGAGCGCTGCTCCTCTCGCGGCGGCATTTCTACGCCATCACGGCGCTCATCGTCGCGGCCGGCTCGATGGCCTTCGTGATGGACCTCTACGGCCTCACGCGCAGCCGCCTCGTGGTGAGCCCGGGCTGGACGGCGCTCGCCGAATTCGTGGTGATGATCCTCGTCTTCGCCGGCATCGGGCGCTATTGCGCCGAGGTGCTCTTCGGGAGCCTGGGTGACGTGCACCGCGCGGTCTCCGACGACGCGGTGAGCGGCGCGGCGAGCCGCCCGGGCTTCCTGGACCACGCCGCGAAGCAACTGAAGGCGATGGCCCCGGGTTCGCACGCGATGTTCACCATCGCGGACCTCGACAACTTCCGCCGCGTGAACGTGCTGGTCGGCCATCGCGCGGGCGACAACATCCTGCGCGAGGTGGCCACGCGGCTCGCCGGCGTGCCCGGCGTGGGGCTGGTCGGGCGCATCGGCGACGACGAGTTCGCGGCGCTCACGGTGGGCCTGGCCGGGGAGGGCGGGGCGCAGGAGCTGGCGCGCCGCATCCACGACGCGCTGCAGTTCGACTTCGCCGGCGTGGCCGTGCGCACCTCGGTGGGCTTCGCCCGCTATCCGCGCGATGCCGACTCGCTGGACGCGCTGTTGCTCGCGGCCGAAGGGTCCCTCACGCGCGCCAAGGACCACGAGAGCGAGCGATTCGCCGGGCCGGGCGATAATCTCTAGCTTGGATTCGCCCGACCGTTCGTCGCGCCTTTCCGGCACGCTGCTCGTTGCGGGCGGCGCCGTCGCGTTTTCCGGCAAGGCCGTCATCATCAAGCTCGCGTACCGCCATGGCGTGGACGCGCTCACGCTGCTGGCGCTTCGCATGCTGTTTTCCGCGCCGCTCTTCGCGCTGCTGGGGTGGTGGGCCTCGACGCGCACGGCGCTGGCGCCCGTGGCGGGGAGGGACCGCGGCACCATCGTGGTCCTCGGCCTCATCGGCTACTACCTCGCGAGCTACTTCGACTTCCTGGGGCTGCAGTACGTGACGGCGGCGCTCGAGCGGCTGCTGCTCTTCGTGCACCCGACCTTCGTGGTGATCTTCTCGGCGCTGCTCTTCGGCCGGCGCATCACGGGGCGCGACGTGTTCTCGATCGCGATCTCCTACGCCGGCATCTTCCTCGTCTTCTACAACGACCTTTCGACCCAGCCGGGCAACGTGGCGCTGGGCTCGGCGTGGGTGCTGCTCTCGGCGCTCTTCTACGCGGGCTACCTCATCGGCAGCGGGCGGCTCGTCGGGCGCGTCGGCAGCCTGCGCTTCGCTTCCTATGCGGGGCTCGTCTCGAGCCTCGCGGTGGTGCTGCACTTCTTCGTCATGCGCGACGCGGCCGTCCTCTTCACGCAACCCGCGCCGGTGTATTGGCTCTCGCTCCTCATGGCGGTCGTCTCGACGGTGCTGCCGATCGTGGTGACCTCGGAAGGCATCCGGCGCATCGGGGCGAGCCACGCCTCCATCGTGGGCTCCGTGGGGCCGCTCGCGACGATCTTCCTGGGCGCGATCTTCCTCGGCGAGCCGGTGACCGGCGTGCAGGTCGCGGGCGCGGCGCTGGTGCTGGCCGGCGTGCTGGCGATTTCGCTGCCGCGCAGGTAGCGCGTCGAGGCGAGCAGGCGTTGTCATGTGAAGTGTTGATGGGCTATCGCCCTGGCAGGTTGTCCACACCGATTGATGGGTGTGGGGCCGCTGCGCTTCTGCCCGGCCGGCTGAATTCAAGCCCGCGATCGCGAACGTCATGCCGTCTCGTGACAGCGCAGCGGCGGCTCACCTACTACCAGGGCTTCGGGAAGTCTCCAGGCGGCAACAGGGCTTGCGGGAAGTGACGGGGAGCGGGGCGGGCATCCCTTTCGATGCGCCCCCGATGTCGACGAGTGGCCGATGATGGGAGGCCACCCGGGAAAGCTTCAATCCTCGAGGCTGCCCCCGAGACGGCACTTCCCGCGCCCTGGTTGCCAGCGCGGGCGATAGACCAACACCACGTCAAACGACAACGCTCGTGCGCTCGACGGTATAATTCTGTCTCCCCAAGAACCACATCCAATTCCCGGGAGTCGTCATGAAGAAGCCCATGCGCGTCGCGGTCACCGGCGCCGCCGGCCAGATCGGCTACAGCCTGCTGTTTCGCATCGCGAGCGGCGACATGCTCGGGCGCGACCAGCCCCTCATCCTGCAGCTGCTCGAGATCCCCGACGAGAAGGCGCAGAAGGCCCTGAAGGGCGTGATGATGGAGCTCGACGACTGCGCGTTCCCGCTGCTGCAGTCGATGGTGGCCGCCTCCGATCCGAAGGTCGCGTTCAGGGACGTGGACGTCGCCCTCCTCGTGGGCGCCCGTCCGCGCGGCCCGGGGATGGAGCGCAAGGACCTGCTGGAAGCCAACGGCGCCATCTTCGTGCCGCAGGGCAAGGCGCTGGACGAAGTGGCCTCGCGCGACGTGAAGGTCCTGGTGGTGGGCAACCCCGCCAACACCAACGCGCTCATCGCGATGAAGAACGCGCCGTCGTTGAAGCCCCAGCAGTTCACGGCGATGATGCGCCTGGACCACAATCGCGCGCTCACCCAGGTGGCGCAGAAGACGGGCAAGCCGGTGACCTCGGTGAAGAAGATGACCATCTGGGGCAACCACTCGGCCACGCAGTACCCGGATCTCTTCCATGCCGAGGTGGACGGCCAGAACGCCGCCAAGCTGGTGAACGACCAGGCCTGGCTCGAGGGCACGTTCATTCCCACGGTGCAGAAGCGCGGCGCCGCGATCATCGAGGCCCGCGGGCTCTCGTCGGCCGCCTCCGCGGCCAACGCCGCCATCGACCACGTCCGCGACTGGGTGCACGGCACCGCGCCGGGCGACTGGGTCTCCATGGGCGTGCCGTCCGACGGGTCGTACGGCATCCCCGAGGGAATCATGTTCGGCTACCCGGCCACCTGTTCCGGGGGGCGGTACACGGTCGTCCAGGGCCTGGAGCACAACGACTTCGCCAAGGCGAAGATCGCCGCGACCCAGAAGGAGCTGAACGAGGAGCGGGCGTCGATCCAGCATCTGCTCAAGTAGCCGCAACACTTGGTCAACCATTCGGGCGGCCACGGCGTTACGATAGGGCTGTCCATGAGGAGGACCCGCATGAAAACAACCTTTGCCGCCATCGCCGCCCTGGTTCTCGCCGGGTGCGCCTCGCAGGAGCCGACCCAGGTCGCGCAAGCCGAGTGCAAGATTTCGCCCATCACGACCGATAGCGTGACCGGCAACGCGCCCAAGCATGCGACCGACCTGCAGAAGCGCTTCGCCGAGGCCGACCTCGCCTCGTCGGAATTCCGCATGCGGCAGCTGCGCCAGCAGGGCCTCGCCAACAACCGCGTCGAGGACACGATCACCGGCTGCCACCTGGCCGAGTAATTCCCCGGCCGGCGGCTAGCCGGTCAGCTCCTCGGTCACGCTCTCGATCGCCACTTCCTGCGGACCGGGCAGCTCGCGCATCCGCCCGATGGGCGAGAACCACACCAGCAGGGGCGAGAGCGTGAGCGCCCCCGCGCCTGCCAGCAGCATGGCGGTCCTCAGGCCGTAGTGCTCGCCGACCCAGCCGCCCGCCAATCCACCCAGCGGCGCGGTCGAAACGGTCAACGCAATCATCGTCGCCGTCACACGCCCCAGCAGGTGGTCGGGCGTGAGCGCCTGCCGAAGCGACAGGTAGTTGATGAAGAAGATCATCGCCGACAGGTCGAGCAGGAAGAGACCCGCGCCGAAGACCGCGGTCGCGAGCCAGTGCGGGCCGCCCGCGCAGCCCATCACGAGCCAGGCCACGCCCGTGCCGAAGATGCCGGCCAGCATCGTGGGCCCCATCCCGTAGCGCGCGTTCAGGCGCGCGGTCGCGCCCGTGGCGGCGAGCGAGCCCACGCCGGCCATCATGAAGATCACGCCCACGCGGCCGGCCGAAAAGCCCAGCTCGCGGGCGGCGAAGAGCACCACGATCGCGATGAACGCGTGGCGGAAGACCTGCCAGATCGCGATCGACCACGCGATCGCGCGCAGCGTCCGGTTGCGCCACACCGCCACCAGCCCGTCGCGGATCTCCTGCAGCACGCTCACCGCCACGGTCTTCGGCTCGTCGCTCGCCGCCGGCGGGATGCCGCGCAGCATCCACGCCGACAGGAGGAAGCCGATGGCGTCGAAGAGGATCGCGAAGGGGGCGCTCAGCCACTGGATGAGCGCGCCCGCCAGGCCCGGCCCCATGAGCTGGGCCGTGGAGTCCGACATGCCGATCTTCGCGTTGGCTTCCACCAGCCGCTCGCGTCCCACGCGCTCGGTCATGAACACCTGGTAGGCGGGCCATCCCGTCACCGAGAGCAGCCCCACGAGGAAGCCCACGACGTAGAGGACGGGCATGGACAGCATCCCGAACCACGCGGCGAGCGGGATGGCGAAAAGCGCCAGCCCGCGGCCCACGTCGCACGCGATGATCACGGGAAGCTTGCGCAAGCGGTCCACCAGCACGCCGGCGAACAGGCCGAAGAGCGGGTAGGCGAGGGCCTCGAGGGCCGTGAGCACGCCCACCTCGAACGGGGAGGCGTTCAGCGCCAGCGCCGCCGTGAGGGGCAGCGCGAGGAACGTGATCTGCCCGCCGAAGTGGGTGATGGTGAGCGATCCCCACAGCTTGCGGAAATCGGAGCTCAGCCACAGGCCCGTGAACCAACGGTCGGGCTTCAGTGTTGCAAACAATGTCGACATGTTCGTCTTCGCAGCAAGGCGACGGATGTTCGCCGTCGCGTGGTTACGCGGGGCGGGAGGCTGCGGATGTTTTTGGGTCCGATGCTTCCCGCCTGTGAATCCCGGCGGGCGATCGGCCCGGGGGATCAGTCTTCGCCCGAGGACGGCATGGCCGCGCGCGGACGCACGATCGCCGGGGCAATGCCCGGGGATGCGAGTCGGTTGCGTGCGGTTGTCATCGGAAAGCTTTCCCGTCTGGAAAATGTCGCGTGGGCATTATAGCAAAGGTCCTTCAGCTCTTCAGCCGGTAGCCCGTGCGGAAGATCCAGCCGACGGCCGCGGCGCACAGCGCGAAGAACACGATCGTCATGCCGAAGCTCACCACCACGTTCACGTCCGAGACGCCGTAGAACGTCCAGCGGTAGCCGTTGATGAGGTAGACGATCGGGTTCACGAGGCTGAAGGCGCGCCAGCCCGCGGGCAGCATCTCGATGGAGTAGAACGCGCCGCCCAGGAACGTGAGCGGCGTGATCACCAGCATCGGGATGAACGAGAGCTGCTCGAAGCTCTTCGCCCACACGCCGAGGATGAAGCCGAACAGGCAGAAGGTGGTCGCGGTGAGGACGAGGAACGCGGCCATCCACAGCGGGTGCTCGATGTGCACCGGCACGAAGAGGTTGGCGGTGGCGAGGATCACCAGGCCCAGGATCACGGACTTGCTCGCGGCCGCGCCCACGTAGGAGGTCACGATCTCCACCGGCGAGACCGGCGCGGAGAGCAGCTCGTAGATCGTTCCCGTGAACTTCGGCAGGTAGATGCCGAAGGACGCGTTGTTGAGGCTCTCGGTGAAGATCGACAGCATGACCAGGCCCGGCACGATGAACGCGCCGTAGGTCACGCCGTCCACCTCCGCCATGCGCCGCCCGATGGCCGCGCCGAACACCACGAAGTAGAGCGAGGTGGTGATGACCGGCGTGACCAGGCTCTGCCAGAGGGTGCGCCGGAAGCGCGCCATCTCGAAGCGGTAGATCGCGCCGATCGCGTGGGTGTTCATCGCGGCTCGTGCACCAGGGAAACGAAGATGTCCTCGAGCGAGCTCTGGCGCGTCTGCAGGTCGTCGTAGGCGATGGCGAGCTCGTCCAGGCGCCTGAGCAGCCGCGGGATGCTCGCGTTCTCCTCGTGGGCGTCGAACGTGTACTTGAGGCGCGTGCCGCCCTCGAGGATCTCGGGCTTCCATTCGTCGAGCGTGCGGGGCACCGAGGCGAGGGGCGAGGTGAGGTGCACGACGAGCTCCTTCTTGCCCAGCTTCCTCATGAGCTTCGCCTTCTCCTCGACCACGATGAGCTCGCCCTTGCTCACCACGCCGATGCGATCGGCCATCTCCTCGGCCTCCTCGATGTAGTGGGTGGTGAGGATGATCGTCACGCCGCGCTCGCGCAGCTTGCGAACCAGCGCCCACATGTCGCGGCGCAGCTCCACGTCCACGCCGGCGGTGGGCTCGTCGAGGAAGAGGACCTCGGGCTCGTGGGCGAGGGCCTTGGCGATCAGCACGCGCCGCTTCATGCCGCCCGAGAGCGTCATGATCTTGTCGTTGCGCTTTTCCCAGAGCGAGAGGTCGCGCAGCACGGCCTCCAGGTGCGCGGGATCCGGCGGCTTGCCGAAGAGCCCGCGGCTGAAGCGCACGGTGGCCCACACGGTCTCGAACATGTCCGTGTGCAGCTCCTGCGGCACGAGGCCGATCATCGAGCGCGAGGCCTTGTAGTCCGAGAGGATGTCGTGGCCGCCGACCCGCACGCTGCCCGAGGTGGGCGTCACGATCCCGCAGACGATGCTGATGAGCGTGGTCTTGCCGGCGCCGTTCGGGCCGAGGAGCGCGAAGATCTCGCCGCGCTCGATCTCGAGGTCCACGCCCTTCAGCGCCACCAGGCCCGAAGCGTAGGTCTTGGTGAGGCCGGAAATCGAGATGACGGCGGGCAAGCGGGGCAGTGGAGCGGGGAAGTCGTGCGATTATACGTGCGATGAAGATCGCGACCTTCAACGTGAACGGAATCCGCTCGCGCATCGCGCACCTCTTGCTGTGGCTCGAGCGCGAGCAGCCCGACGTGGCCTGCCTGCAGGAGCTCAAGGCCAACGACGCGAGCTTCCCGCTCCTCGACGTGAAGCGCGCGGGTTACGGCGCCATCTGGCACGGCCAGCAGGGCTTCAACGGCGTGGCGATCCTCGCCAGGGATGCCGAGCCGGAGGAATTGCGCCGCGGGCTGCCGGGCGACCCGGACGATGCGCACAGCCGCTACATCGAGGCGCGCGTGAACGGCGTGCGGGTCGGGTGCCTGTACCTGCCCAACGGCAACCCGCAGCCGGGCCCCAAGTTCGACTACAAGTTGAAGTGGATGGAACGCCTCGCGGCGCATGCGCGCGGGCTCTTCGCCTCGGGCGAGCCGGTGGTGCTCGCGGGCGACTACAACGTGGTGCCCACCGACTTCGACATCTACAACCCCAAGTCCTGGCGCAAGGATGCGCTGCTGCAGCCGGAGAGCCGCGCCGCTTTCCAGGGGCTGCTCGCGCAGGGCTGGATCGACGCGGTCCGCCACCTGCACCCGAAGGAGCCCATCTACACGTTCTGGGACTACTTCCGGCAGCACTGGGAGCACGACTCGGGATTGCGCATCGACCACCTGCTGCTCAATGCCGAGGCCGGCGCCCGGCTCAGGGAAGCGGGGGTGGACCGCTGGGTGCGGGGCCTCGAGAAGGCGAGCGACCATGCGCCCACCTGGGTCAGGCTCGGCCGATGAACTTTCGCGGGCCGTGGCAATCGGACCCGCAAGATCGAAGCGACTAGGAGGAGGAGGAAGCCATATGAACGATTTGCGCATTCATCGGCTCGCCGCGGTGGCCACGGCGGCGGCCGTCCTCGCCGGCTGCGCCACCGTGCAGGGCTGGATGCACCGCGAGGAGCCGAAGGCCGCGGCCGCGCCCATGGGCACGGGCTACACCCAGCAAGTGACGCTCAAGGGCGCCAACGAAGTGCCGCCGAACGTCTCCACGGCGACCGGCATGGGAAGCGTCACGGTGTCCTCGAACCACGGCGTCACCGTCCGCATCACGGTGAGCGGAATGAACGCCACGGCGGCTCATATCCACATGGCGCCGGCCGGCTCCGAGGGCCCGGTGATCGTGCCGCTCACCAAGAGCGGCGACAACACTTTCGTCGCTCCCGAGAACGCGAAGCTCACGGACGAGCAGTACGAAGCCTTCAAGGCGGGACGCACGTACGTCAACGTGCACAGCGCCGCGCACCCGGGCGGGGAGATCCGCGGCCAGCTCAAGGGAGGCTGACGCGGGCGCGCTTCAGTAGATCCAGGGCACGAGGCGCTTCACGCGGGCGCGGTATTCGCCATAGCCCGCGTAGGCCTCGGCGAGCCAGCGCTCCTCGCGGCGGGCCTTCTGGTCGAAGAAGGCGAACAGCACGACGGCGCACCCGGCGCCCACTTCCGATTGCCAGAGCCACGCCCAGCTCGCGCACATCGCGACCATCGACGTATAGATCGGGTGGCGCACGAACGCGAACGGGCCCGTGACGGCGAGCTGGCCGGATTCGACGGGGCGCGGGAAGGGCGTGAAGGCGCTGCCCAGCGTGCGTTTCGCCCAGAACGCGAAGGCGATGGCGCACGCGATGAGCGCGATCGCGGCGAAGCGAGGCGCGCCGCTCGCGAGGCTCCCGAAGAGCGGCGGCAGCCCGTAGGCCAGCACCAGCAGCGGCCCCTGGGCCGCGACCCACCAGCCGCCGCGCTGCGAGAACGCGCTCGTCGGCGGGCGCCCTACGCCGTGGCCGCCGCCTGCGGCTGCTTGGACACGAGGTCGCGCAGCACGTAGGGCAGGATGCCGCCGTGCAGGTAGTAGTCCACCTCGATGGGCGTGTCGATGCGCAGGAGCACCGCCACCTCCTTCGTGGAGCCGTCGGCGCGGTGGATCACGAGCTTCACGTCCATCTGCGGCTTGATGCCCGCCTCCAGGCCCACGACGTCGACCACCTCGTTGCCCTTGAGCCCCAGCGAATCGACGGAGTCGGTGCCCTTGAACTGCAGCGGCAGCACGCCCATGCCCACCAGGTTCGAGCGGTGGATGCGCTCGAAGGAGCGCACGCATACGGCCTTGATGCCGAGCAGCTGCGTTCCCTTGGCCGCCCAGTCGCGCGACGACCCCGAGCCGTATTCCTCGCCGCCGAAGACCACCGTGGGCGTGCCGGCCGCGATGTACTTCATGGCCGCGTCGTAGATCGGCATCTGCTCGCCCGAGGGCTGCAGGAGCGTCACGCCGCCCTCGACGCGCGTGCCGTCCGCCTTGGGAGGCATCATCAGGTTCTTGATGCGCACGTTGGCAAACGTGCCGCGCATCATCACCTCGTGGTTGCCGCGCCGCGCGCCGTAGCTGTTGAAGTCCGCCTTCTGCACACCGTGGGCGATGAGGTACTTGCCGGCGGGGGAGGTGTCCTTGATAGAGCCGGCGGGGGAGATGTGGTCGGTCGTCACCGAGTCGCCGAAGATGCCCAGCACGCGCGCCCCGCGCACGTCCTTGGCGCGCCCGGCCTGCATGCCGAAGTCGGCGAAGAAGGGCGGCTCGGCGATGTACGTGGACTTGGGCCAGTTGTAGACCTGGCCGCTTGCCGTGGGCACGTCCGCCCACATCGGGTTGTCCTTGGTGAAGTCGCTGTAGTTCTGCTTGAAGACGGCCGGGTCGATCGCGTACTTGAGCAGCGCGTGGATCTCGGCGGAAGTGGGCCAGATGTCCTTCAGGTACACGGGGCCCGCCTTGCCCTGGCCGAGCGGCTCGTTCACGAGGTCCTTCAGCACGGTGCCGGCGATCGCGTAGGCCACCACCAGCGGCGGCGAGGCGAGGAAGTTCGCGCGCAGGTTCGGGTGGATGCGCGCCTCGAAGTTGCGGTTGCCCGAGAGCACGGCGGCGCACACCAGGTCGTTGTCCACGATCGCCTGGTCGATGGACTCGGCGAGCGGGCCCGCGTTGCCGATGCACGTGGTGCAGCCGTAGCCCGAGACGTAGAAGTTGAGCTTCTCGAGCGAAGCGAGCAGCCCCGCGGCCTTCAGGTATTCGGTGACCACGCGCGAGCCGGGCGCGAGCGAGGTCTTCACGTGGGGCTTCACGGTGAGCCCCTTCTCGACGGCCTTCTTCGCGAGGAGCCCCGCGGCGATGAGCACGCTGGGGTTCGAAGTGTTGGTGCACGAGGTGATCGCGGCGATCATCACGTCGCCGGAACCGATGTCGACGCCATCCTTGGTCTTGAAGCGCCTGGCGAGGTCCTCCGGCTTCTTGGCGAATCCGTTGTTGGCGACCGGCGCGGAATAAAGCTCGGTGAACTTCGACTTGAGGTTGCCCAGCTCGATGCGATCCTGCGGGCGCTTCGGTCCCGAGACCGAGGGTCGCACGGTGTCCAGGTCGAGCGCGAGGGTCTCGGTGTAGTCGATATCGCCCGGCTTCGAGACGCCGAACATCTCCTGCGCCTTCCAGTAGGCCTCGAGCGCGGCGACGGCATCGGCGCTGCGGCCGGTGTTGCGGTAGTAGTCGATCGTCTTCGCATCGACGGGGAAGAAGCCCATGGTCGCGCCGTACTCGGGCGCCATGTTGGCGATGGTCGCGCGGTCGGGAACCGCGAGCGATTCCGTGCCTTCCCCGAAGAACTCGACGAACTTCCCGACCACCTTCGCCTTGCGCAGCATCTCGGTGATGGTGAGCACGATGTCGGTGGCGGTCACGCCCTCGCGCGCCTTGCCCTTCAGGTGCACGCCGACCACGTCGGGCGTGAGGAAGTACACCGGCTGGCCGAGCATTCCCGCCTCGGCCTCGATCCCGCCTACGCCCCAGGCCACCACGCCCAGGCCGTTCACCATGGTCGTGTGGCTGTCGGTGCCCACCAGCGTATCGGGATAGTAGATGCCGTCCTTCTGGAACACGCCGCGCGCGAGGTACTCGAGGTTCACCTGGTGCACGATGCCGATGCCGGGCGGGACGACCTTGAACGTGTCGAACGCCTGCATGCCCCATTTCATGAACTGGTAGCGCTCGCGGTTGCGCGAGAACTCGAGCTTCATGTTGAGGTCGAGCACGTTCGGCGCGCCGTAGTAGTCGATCTGGACCGAGTGGTCGACGACCAGGTCGACGGGCGCCAGCGGCTCGATGATCTTGGGATTCTTGCCGAGCTTGGCGGCCACGCTGCGCATGGCGGCGAGGTCGGCAAGCACGGGAATGCCCGTGAAGTCCTGCAGCAGGATGCGTGCGAGGACGAAGGGGATCTCGTTCGTGCGGGTGCCCTTCGGCTCCCAGCTGGCGAGCTCCTTCACGTGCTCCTCGGTGACCTTCTTGCCGTCCACGTTGCGCAGGACGGACTCCAGCACCACGCGGATCGACACCGGAAGGCGCTTCACCTTCGGGAAGGTCTGCGCGAGCGCGGGCAGCGAGTAGTACTGCCCGCTCTTGCCGGTGGAGGTCTTGAAGGTCTTGAACGTGTCGAAGGCGTTGTGGGGCATGTTTGACTCCGGTAATTGGGCCCCGGCCTGCACCGGGGTGACAGGTCAGATCACCATCAGGTCCACGAACTCGTTCACGGGCGTGGCGTCGAGGCGCCCGGCGTCCATGCACAGCTCGAGGATGGCCGCGCGCTGCTTGTCGGGAAAGCGGCGCGCGAGGTTGGTCTTGAACTTCTCCACCAGGATCGGCATGCCGTCCTTGCGGCGGCGCTTGTGGCCGATCGGGTACTCCACCACGATCTCCTTCATCTTCGTGCCGTCCCTGAATTCGACGGTGAGCGCGTTGGCGATCGAGCGCTTGTCGGGATCGTGGTAATCCTTCGTGAACTTCCTGTCCTCCACGCACACGATCTTGTCGCGCAGCGCGTCGATGCGCGGGTCCTTCGCCACGCGGTCCTCGTAGTCCGAGGCCGTGAGCCGGCCGAAGAGGATCGGCACCGCCACCATGTACTGGATGCAGTGGTCGCGGTCGGCGGGATTGTCGAGCGGGCCCTTCTTGTCGATGATGCGGATGCAGGCCTCGTGCGTGCGGATCGTGATCTTCTTGATCTCCTCGGCGCTCCTGCCCAGGCGCGCGAGCTCGCCGTGGATCGTCATGGCCGCTTCCACCGCGGTCTGCGAGTGGAATTCGGCGGGGAACGAGATCTTGAAGAGGACGTTCTCCATCACGTAACTGCCGTAGGGCCGCTGGAACTTGAACGGGCGGCCCTTGAAGAGCACGTCGTAGAAGCCCCAGGTCTTGGCGGTGAGCACCGAGGGATAGCCCATCTCGCCCGTCTGCGCGATGAGCGCCAGGCGCACGGCGCGCGAGGTCGCGTCGCCCGCGGCCCAGCTCTTGCGGGAGCCCGTGTTGGGCGAATGGCGGTAGGTGCGCAGAGACTGGCCGTCGACCCAGGCGAGCGACACGGCGTTGATGGTCTCGTCGCGCGTGAGGCCCAGCAGGTTGGCCACCACGGCGGTGGAGGCAACCTTCACCAGCAGCACGTGGTCCAGGCCCACCTTGTTGAAGCTGTTCTCGAGCGCGATCACGCCCTGGATCTCGTGCGCCTTGATCATCCCGGCGAGCACGTCGCGCACGGTGAGCGGCGCCTTGCCGGCGGCCACGTTGTTGCGCGAGACCCAGTCGGCCACCGCGAGGATGCCGCCCAGGTTGTCGGACGGGTGGCCCCATTCGGCGGCGAGCCAGGTGTCGTTGAAGTCGAGCCAGCGGATCATGGCGCCGATGTTGAAGGCGGCCTGCACGGGGTCGAGCTGGAACTGCGTGCCCGGCACCTTCGCACCGTTGGGGACCACGGTGCCCTTCACGACCGGGCCCATGAGCTTGGTGCAGGCGGGGTATTCGAGCGCCTCGAACCCGCAGCCCAGGGTATCCATGAGGCAGTAGCGGGCCGTCTCGTAGGCTTCCTTCGAGCCGACCTTCTGCTTGCGGACGTAGTCGACGATGTCGACCAGGACCTGGTCGGGGTTGGGCCTTACGTTGCTGATGTGTGCTGACACGGTCTTTTCTCAGCTTTCCTGTCGGGTTAGAGCCGGGAACGCAGAGGACGCAGAGGACACCCAGGGTAGATCCTGCGCCGTCCTCCGATGTGACAAGAATCCCACCTCATTTGCCTTTCCTCTGCCTGTCCTCTGCGACCCCTGCGGTGAAGTCACTATTTACGCTTCGCGAGGGGCACGAACTCGAGGTTCTCGGGCCCGGTGTAGTTGGCCGAAGGGCGGATGATCTTGCCGTCGAGGCGCTGCTCGATCACGTGCGCGCTCCAGCCGGAGGTGCGCGAGATCACGAAGAGCGGCGTGAACATCGCGGTCGGCACGCCCATCATGTGGTACGAGGTGGCGCTGTACCAGTCGAGGTTGGGGAACATCTTCTTCTCGCGCCACATCACCTCCTCGACGCGCGCCGAGATGTCGAAGAGCTTCATGTTCTTCGCGTCCTGCGAGAGGCGCCGCGCCACTTCCTTGATCACCTGGTTGCGCGGGTCGGCGACGGTGTACACCGGGTGGCCGAAGCCGATGATCACCTGCTTCTCGGCCACGCGCTTCACGATGTCGCGCTCGGCGTCGTCGGGATTGTCGTAGCGCCCGATGGTGTCGAAGGCGAACTCGTTGGCCCCGCCGTGCTTCGGGCCCTTGAGCGCGCCGATCGCGCCGGTGATCGCCGAGTACATGTCGGAGCCCGTGCCCGCGATGACGCGCGCGGTGAAGGTGGAGGCGTTGAACTCGTGCTCGGCGTAGAGGTTGAGCGAGGTGTGCATCGAGCGCACCCACAGCTCCGAGGGTTTCTTGCCGTGCAACAGGTGCAGGAAGTGGCCGCCGATGGAGTCGTCGTCGGTCTCCACGTCGATGCGCCGGCCCGAATGCGAGTAGTGGTACCAGTAGAGCAGCATCGAGCCGAACGAGGCCATCAGGCGGTCGGCGATGTCGCGCGACGGCGCGAGCTTGTGGTCGTCGGCCTCGGGAAGGACGCTTCCCAGCGCGGAGCACGCCGTGCGCAGCACGTCCATCGGGTGCGTGTCCGCGGGGATGCATTCGAGCATGCGCTGCACCGCCGCCGGGATGCCGCGCAGCGACTGCAGCTTGCGCTTGTACGCGGCGAGCTCGGCGCCGTTGGGGAGCTTGCCGTGCACCAGCAGGTAGGCGATCTCCTCGAACTCGGTGTTCTCGGCCACGTCGAGGATGTCGTAGCCGCGGTAGTGCAAGTCGTTGCCGGTGCGCCCGACGGTGCACAGCGCCGTGTTGCCGGCCGTCACGCCGGAGAGCGCGACGGACTTCTTGGGCTTGGGCGCCGTAGCTGGCGCCGCTGCGGAGGCTTCGGTCATGGCATTCTCATTTCGTCTTGGCAAAGAGGGCGTCGAGCTTGCGCTCGTAGTCGTGGTATCCGAGGTACTTGTAGAGGTCGTCGCGCGTCTGCATGGCGGCCACACTCGCCTTCTGCGTGCCGTGTCTGCGCAGGTCCTCGTAGACCTTGAGGGCGGCGAGGTTGGCGGCGCGGAAGGCCGAGAGGGGATAGAGCGCGATCGCGATGCCGGCCGTGCGCAGCTCCTCCAGCGTGAAGAGCGGCGTCTTGCCGAACTCGGTGATGTTCGCGAGCACCGGCGCCTCGACCGCCTTGCAGACCTTCGCGTACATGTCGAGGTCGGTGATCGCCTCGGGGAAGAGCCCGTCGGCGCCCGCCTCGACGCACGCCTGCGCGCGCTCGAGCATGCGATCGAATCCCTCGGAGGCGAGCGCGTCGGTGCGCGCGATCACGAAGAAATCGGGGTCGGTCCTCGCGTCCACGGCGGCCTTCACGCGATCGACCATCTCTTCCTTCGAGACCAGCTCCTTGCCCGGCCGGTGGCCGCAGCGCTTGGCGCCCACCTGGTCCTCGATGTGCATGGCGGCCGCGCCGAACTTGATCATCGACTTCACGGTGCGCGCCACGTTGAAGGCGCTCGCGCCGAAGCCCGTGTCCACGTCCACCATGAGCGGCAGGTCGCAGGCGTCCGTGATGCGGCGAACGTCGGTGAGGACGTCGTCGAGGTTCGAGATGCCCAGGTCGGGCACGCCCAGCGAGCCCGCGGCCACGCCGCCGCCCGAGATGTAGATCGCTTTGTAGCCGCTCGCCTTGGCGAGGATCGCATGGTAGGCGTTGATCGCGCCCACCACCTGCAGCGGCTTCTCCTGCTTCAACGCCTGCCTGAATTTCGCACCGGGAGTCATCTTGGCTCGTTTCCGGGTTATTGGAAGAAAGCCGTCGAGGCTTCCTCGGGAAGCGCCACGCCCGTGACCTGCGCCTTCTGCAGGATCTCCCAGAAGTAGCGGTAGGTCGCGCGGTCGTGCAGCTCGCCCGCGTACTGGATCGGTCCCCAGTTGGCGCGCTGCGCGGCGAGCAGGATGTGGGCGGCGTCGGCCACCTCGGCGAGGTCCGGCTTCATCGCATCCACGATCGGCTGGATCTGGGCGGGGTGGATGCTCCACATGCGCAGGAAGCCGAACTCGTTGCGCGCGCGCCAGGCGTCGCGGAAGACGTTGTAGGAATTCTTCAGGTCGAGCGAGACGTTGTGCGCCGGCACCACGCCGTGGGCGAGGGCGCACGCCACCACCGTCGTCTTGGCGCGCACGATCACGGGATGCTCGAACTGCGCCGGCGAGCGCATCGAGGAGGAATTGAGCGCGCCGTGGTGGCCGCTCACGAAATCCATCAGGCCGAAGTCGAGCACCTGCACGTTCGGCAGGCGCGCGATCTCCCACGCATCGTGCAGCGCGCCGTGGGTCTCGACGAGGACGTGCACGGGGATCTCGCGCCCCGCCTTGTGCCTCGCCGCCACCTCGCGGATGTACCCGATGGCCTCGGCCACCTGCGCGGCCGACGTGGACTTGGGGATCGTGAGGTAGGCGAGGCGCTTCCCGGCCCCGCCCACCAGGATGTCCACGTCCTTCTTCCAGTGCGCGTGCGTGGGATCGTGGATCCGCGCGCCGGCCATGTCGAAGGCGTTGCGCGGCGACTGGAGCACGTCGACGATCATCTCGGCGTGCTGCTTCTCGCGGCCGGCCTCGGCGCCGTCCTCGCAGTCGCACGTGATGTCGAACATGCGGCCCATCTTCGACTGCACCTCGAGGGCCTTCACGATCAGCTTCTCGCTGCCGGCGAAGTGCTCGCAGGCCGGGATCACCGGGAAAGGCTTCTCGCCGGCGAAGAGGGCGTCGCGGGGATGCGTGGCCTGGGAGCGGGCGGTCATGGTAGCGGGGAAAAGATTTCCATTCTATTAGCTTTGGCGGCGCGGAATCAGCACCGAGTAGTCGAGGTCGAGCACGACGCTCTCGTGCTTCACGCCGGGCTCGATCGGCGGGATGCTCTCGAGCGGCGCGTTCTTCACGCCGATCATGCGCAGCCGCAGCGCGCCCAGGTTCTTGCGCCTCGGGATCTCGTCCTGCGCGACCACCACGTGGCGGCAATACACCGTGTCGCCGGCGAACACCGGGTTGGCGTGCGACCCGCCGTGGATCGCCGCGATGGCGAACGCGTTCTCCAGCCCGTCGTGCGACAGTCCCCGGCAAAGCGAGATCACGTGGCCGCCGTAGACCAGGCGCTTGCCGAAGGCGGCGTCCTTGGCGCGGAAGGCGTCGAAATGCACGCGTGCGGTGTTCTGGTAGAGGCGGGTCGCGAGCACGTGCTCGGCTTCCTCCACGGTGGCTCCGCCCGGATGGTCGATCATCTCGCCCGCCGTGTAGTCGTCCCACAGGCGCGTGCCCCCGGTGGCGCGCGCCTCGATGGCCGAGGGATCGAGGAAGGGGGGAACCACCAGCCGGTCGGCCGCGACGTGCGTGTGCAGCGCGGGCACCACGCCCGACGCGGGCGCGGTGGGGTCGGCCGGCTCGCGGCGCGCCACCATCACCCAGCGCACCCACGAGAGCACTTCCGTGCCCTCGAGGTTGAAGGCGCGGGAATGCACGTACACCACGCCCGTCTTGCCGCTCGAGTTGGGCTTGGTGCCGATCACCTCCGACTCGCACACCAGCGTGTCGCCGGCATAGACGGGCGCGAGGAAGCGCACGTCGGCGTAGCCCAGGTTGGCCACGGCGTTGTACGAGACGTCGGCCACCGTGTTGCCGAAGGCGACGTGGAAGACGAGCAGGTCGTCCAGCGGCGCGGCGCGGTGCCCCAGCGCGTGCGCGAGCGGCACGCACGAGTGCACCGGCTGCCGCGCGCCGGTGAGCGCGAGGTGGAGCGAGGCGTCGCCCTCGGTGAGCGTGCGCGGGTTGGCGTGCTCGAAACGCTGGCCGCGGCTGAAGTCCTCGAAGAAATGGCCGTCGAGCGGCCTGTCCACGGAGCGCGGGGCGAGGCTGCGGATCATTGGCCGGCCTCGAGCTGGGTGATCATGTCCGCCAGCGCAAGCAGGCGCTTGGCCGCCTTCACGTGGTGGCCCTCGATGAGCCGCCCGTTCACGACGACGGTGCCGCGCCCCTCGCGGTGCGCCTGCTCGAGCGCCTCGATCACCTCGAGCGCGGCCGAGAGGTCGTGCGGCTTCGGCGTGAAGGCGTCGTTGCAATAGGGAAGCTGGAAGGGGTGCACGAGGCTCTTGCCGTCGAAGCCCAGGTCGCGCCCGATGCGGCAGGCGAGCTCGAAGGATTGCATGTTCTTCAGGTCGGTCGAGATGCCGTCCACCACGGCGCGGTCGTAGGCGCGCCCGGCGAGCAGCACCTGCGAGAGGCTGTGCATGACCGCGATGCGATCCGGCGTGGGGCGGCCATGCAGCTGGTTCACCAGGTCCGAGGTCGCCACCAGCAGGCACGCGATGCGCTCGGAGGCCGAGGCGATCTCGGCGGCGCGCAGCACGGCGATGGGGCTCTCGATCATCAGCATGATCGGCATGTGCTGGCCGCCGCAGGCGTCGAGCAGGTTCTGGGCCTCGAGCACGTCGTCCTTCGACTCGATGTTGGGAAACAGGATCGCGTCGGCGCCGATGGTGGCCACCGCCTTCACGTCGTCGTGGCCCCAGGGCGAATCGAGGTCGTTCACGCGGATCACCACTTCGCGCCGCCCGTAGCCGCCGGCGAGCACCGCATCGACCACGCTGCGCCGCGACTCCACCTTCTTCTCGACGAGGATCGGGTCGCCGAGGTCGAGGATCACCGAATCCACCCGCAGCGTGCGCGCCTTGTTCAGGTAACGCGTCGCGCAGCCCGGCACGTAGAGCATGGACCGGCGGGGGCGGAAGTAGGGGTTCAAGGATTCAAGACCTTGAAAATAAAGAAGTTAATCTCAGAGAAGCGGAGCCGGAAACGTATATCTTATATAAGACCGGTACAAAGATCAAAGAAAGACGTGCTAGGATGCCCCCGATGAAGAAGGCCGCTGCGGCACCGTCCTTCAGGCCACTATACGAGCAGATCAAGATCCTGCTCACGCAAAGCCTCGTGGCCGGCGAGTGGAAGCCCGGGGAAGCGATTCCCTCGGAGCTCGATCTCGCCGCGCGCTTTCGCGTGAGCCAGGGCACGGTGCGCAAGGCCGTGGACGAGCTCGCCGGCGAGCACATCCTCGTGCGCCGCCAGGGCAAGGGCACCTTCGTCGCATCGCACAGCGAGCCTTCGTACCAATACCGGTTCCTGCGCCTCATCCCGGACTCCGGCGAGAAGACCCATCCCAAGAGCCTCTTTTTCGGCCTCGAGCGCGGCAAGGCGCACGGCGATGCGGCGCGAGCGCTGGGCCTGGAGGCGGGCGAGCCCGTGGTGGGCTTCAAGCGCCTCATGTCCTTCGCTGGGCGCCCGGTCGTGCTCGACGACATCGTGTTCCCGGCGCACCAGTTCCCGGGCCTCACGCTCTCCGAGCTCGAGGAGTTCACCGGTTCCGTGTACAGCTTCTACGAAACCGTGTTCGGCGTGCGCATGATCCGCGCCGAGGAGCACTTGCGCGCGGTGGCCGCGGACCACTTCGCGGCCGGGCACCTCAAGGTGGCGCCGCACACGCCGCTGCTGCGCGTCGATCGCGTCGCCTACACGTACGGGGACCGGCCGGTCGAATGGCGCCGCGGCCTCGTGCGTACCGACGAATTCTCGTATTACAACGAGCTGAGCTAAACTTCGTGGCTCGCCAGGGGACAAGCACATGAGCGCAACGCCCAAGCCGCGGCCGAAGTACTACGACCTCAACCTTGCCCACCTGCCGCCCCCCGGGCTCGTGTCGATCCTGCACCGCATCTCGGGGCTGCTGCTCTTCTTCCCGATCCTTCCGGTGCTGCTCCTCACGCTGCAGAACGTGGTGGGCTCCGAGGAGAGCTTCGCGGTCGCTCGCGGCCACCTGTCCCATCCCTTCATGAAGCTGTTGCTGGTCGGCTTCGCGTGGCTCTACGCGCACCACTTCTTCGCGGGGCTGCGCTACCTGCTGCTGGACATGCACTGGGGCATCGACAAGGTCCCCGCGCGCACCTCTGCCTACGTGGTGCTCGTGCTGGGCGCGCTCACCGCGATCGCCGCCGCCGTGGAGATCCTGTGAAGGCCTACCGGAAGGTCCCCGTCGGCGCCCATTACGGGACGGGCGACTGGCTGCTGCAGCGCCTGACCGGGCTCGCCATGGCGGTGTACACGGTGGTCCTCCTGGTCGGCGTCGCGCTCGCCCGCCCGCAGGGCTACGAGGAATGGCGCAACGTCTTCACGGGCCCCTTCATGCGCCTGGCGACGATGCTTTTCTTCCTCGCGCTGGTCTACCACGCGTGGGTGGGCATGCGCGACATCCTGATGGATTACCTGCGCGTGACGAGCTTGAGGCTCGCCGCGCAGGTCTTCGTGGTCCTCGTGCTCGCCTTCTACCTCGCGTGGGCCGCGGCGATCCTCTGGGGACGATGACATGGCGATTCCGGTTCGCAAGTTCGATGCGGTGATCGTGGGGGCGGGGGGCGCGGGGCTGCGCGGCGCGCTCGAGCTCGCCCACGCGGGGCTTCGCGTCGCGGTCCTCTCCAAGGTGTTCCCCACGCGCTCCCATACGGTGGCGGCCCAGGGCGGCATCGGCGCCGCGCTCGGCAACATGGGCGAGGACAGCTGGCTCTGGCACATGTACGACACGGTGAAGGGCTCCGACTACCTGGGCGACCAGGACGCGATCGAGTTCATGTGCCGCATGGCGCCCGAGACCGTGATCGAGCTCGAGCACTACGGCATGCCGTTCGACCGCAACGAGAACGGCACCATCTACCAGCGGCCCTTCGGCGGCCACTCGGCCAACTTCGGCGAGAAGCCGGTGCAGAGGAGCTCGTGCGCCGCGGACCGCACCGGCCACGCCATGCTGCACACGCTCTACCAGCGCAACGTCCACGCGAAGACGCAATTCTTCGTCGAGTGGATGGCGCTCGACCTCATTCGCGACGCCGAAGGCCAGGTGGTGGGCGTCACCGCCCTCGAGATGGAGACGTCCGAGCTCGTGATCTTCCACGCGAGGGCGGTGCTCTTCGCCACCGGGGGCGCGGGGCGCATCTTCAACTCCTCGACTAACGCGTTCATCAACACCGGCGACGGGCTCGGCATGGCCGCGCGCGCCGGCATCCCGCTCGAGGACATGGAGTTCTGGCAGTTCCACCCCACGGGCGTGGCGGGCGCGGGCGTGCTCATCACCGAGGGCGTGCGCGGGGAGGGCGGCTACCTCCTCAACAAGAACGGCGAGCGCTTCATGGAGCGCTACGCGCCCACGATGAAGGACCTCGCTTCGCGCGACGTGGTCTCGCGCGCCATGGCCACCGAGATCAAGGAAGGCCGGGGCCTGGGCGAGCACGGCGACCACGTGCTGCTCAAGCTCGACCACCTGGGCCACGAGACCATCGAGAAGCGCCTGCCGGGCATCCGCGAGATCGCGATGAAGTTCGCGAACGTCGATCCGGTGAAGGACCCCATCCCGGTGGTGCCCACGGTGCACTACCAGATGGGGGGCATCCCGACCAACTACCACGGCGAGGTGATCGTGCCGCGCGGGGCCGACCCCGAGACGATCGTCCCGGGCTTCTACGCGGCGGGCGAATGCGGCTGCGCCTCGATCCACGGCGCGAACCGGCTCGGCACCAACTCGCTCACCGACCTGCTGGTGATGGGCAAGAGCGCCGCGCAATCGATGATCCGGTTCATGGAAAGCTCGGGCCGCGCGCACCGGGACCTCCCGAAGGACGCGGGCGAGCTTTCGCGCTCGCGCATCGCGCGCCTCGATTCGCAATCCGGCGGCGAGCAGGTCCACGACGTGCGCGCCGAGATCCAGCGCACCATGCAGGCGCACTGCGGCGTGTTCCGCTTCCCCGAGCTGCTGGCCGAGGGCGTGAAGAAGATCAAGGCGGTGGCCGAGCGTTCGCAGCGCACGCAGATCAAGGACAAGTCGAAGGTGTTCAACACCGCGCGCATCGAGGCGCTGGAGCTGGACAACCTGGTGGAGACCGCGCGCGCCACCATGGTGAGCGCGGCCGCCCGCGAGGAGAGCCGCGGCGCCCACGACCGCGCCGACTTCCACAAGCGCGACGACGTGAACTGGCTCAAGCACACCCTGTGGTTGCGCGACGGCGACCGGCTCGAGTACAAGCCGGTGCACCTGAAGCCCCTCACGGTGGAGACCTTCGAACCGAAAGCCCGGGTGTACTGACACATGAAATTCAAGATCCAGCGATACGATCCGGAAAAGGACGCGCAGCCGTACTTCCAGGACTTCGACGTCCAGCTGGGGCCGTCCGACCGCATGCTCCTCGATGCGCTGATCCGCATCAAGACGATGGACGACACGCTCGCGCTGCGCCGCTCGTGCCGCGAGGGCGTGTGCGGCTCGGATGCCATGAACATCAACGGCAAGAACCAGCTCGCGTGCATCACCAAGGTCGCCGACGTGAAGGAGCCGGTGGTGATCAAGCCGCTGCCGGGGCTGCCGATCATCCGCGACCTGATCGTCGACATGACGCAGTTCTTCGCCCAGTACCACTCGGTGAAGCCCTACGTGATCAACGACGAGCCGCCCCCGGAGAAGGAGCGCCTGCAATCGCCCCAGGAGCGCGAGGAGCTGGACGGCCTTTACGAATGCATCCTGTGCGCCTGCTGCTCCACCTCGTGCCCGAGCTTCTGGTGGAACCCGGACAAGTTCGTCGGTCCCGCGGGGCTTCTGCAGGCCTACCGCTTCATCGCCGACAGCCGCGACACCGCGATCAACGAGCGCCTCGACGACCTCGAGGATCCGTACCGGCTCTTCCGCTGCCATACGATCATGAATTGCGTGGACGTGTGCCCCAAGGGGCTCAACCCCACGCTCGCGATCGGAAAGATCAAGGAGCTGCTGGTCAAGCGCGCGGTTTGATGGATGAACGTGCCCTCGAGCGGTTGAAGTGGCGAAGCCGCCGCGGGCTGCTGGAGCTGGACCTGGTCTTCGCGCGCTTCTGGAAGCGCGCCGGGGACCAGCTGAGTGACGAGGACGCGGCAGCGCTGGAAAGGCTGCTCGCCCTGCCGGACAACGACCTGCTCGACCTGGTGATGGGGCGGGCGGACACCCGGGAGGCCCAACTGCAGCCCGTGCTGCAGCAACTGCGCACCGCCTAGCAAGGAGCCGGATCATGGAAGCGAAAGGCAAGGTCTCTATCAGCTACGCCGACGGCAAGGTGTTGGACGTGCCCGTCTATTCGGGGACGATCGGGCCGGAGGTCTTCGACATCCGCACCCTGTACGGCAAGACGGGGATGTTCACCTACGACCCCGGCTTCATGTCGACCGCCTCGACCCAGTCGAAGATCACCTACATCGACGGCGACGCGGGCGTGCTCCTCTACCGCGGCTATCCCATCGAGCAGCTCGCCGTGCAGTGCGACTTCCTCGAGGTGTGCTACCTGCTGCTCTACGGCGAATTGCCCACGCAGGAGCAGAAGGACAAGTTCGTGTGGACCGTGACGCGCCACACGATGGTGCACGAGCAGCTCGCGCGCCTCTACCAGGGCTTCCGCCGCGACTCGCACCCGATGGCGGTGATGGTGGGCGTGGTGGGGGCGCTCTCGGCCTTCTACCACGACTCGCTCGACATCTCGAACCCGGAGCATCGCGAGATCTCGGCATTCCGCCTCATCGCGAAGCTCCCCACCATCGTCGCGATGGCCTACAAGTACAGCATGGGCCAGCCGTTCATCTACCCGAAGAACGACCTCTCGTACACCGCCAACTTCATGCGCATGTTCTTCGCGGTGCCGGCGGAGGAGTACCCGATCAACGACGTGCTGGTGCGCGCGCTCGACCGCATCTTCATCCTGCACGCCGACCACGAGCAGAACGCTTCCACGTCCACCGTGCGCCTCGCGGGATCGTCGGGCGCCAATCCCTTCGCATGCATCGCCTCGGGCATCGCGTGCCTCTGGGGCCCGGCGCACGGCGGGGCCAACGAGGCGGCCCTGCAGATGCTGATCGACCTGCAGAAGGAGGGCGGCATCGCGAAGGTCGGCGAGTTCGTGAAGAAGGTGAAGGACAAGAATTCCGGCGTGAAGCTGATGGGTTTCGGGCACCGCGTCTACAAGAACTACGACCCGCGCGCGAAGCTCATGCAGGAGACGACGCGCGAGGTGCTGGCCGCGGTGGGCGCCGAGAACGACCCGCTCCTGCCGCTCGCGATGGCGCTCGAGAAGATCGCGCTCGAGGACGAGTACTTCGTCACGCGCAAGCTCTACCCCAACGTCGATTTCTACTCCGGCATCGTGCAGCGCGCGCTCGGGATCCCCACCTCGATGTTCACCTGCATCTTCGCGCTCGCCCGCACCGTGGGCTGGATCGCGCAATGGAACGAGATGATCTCGGATCCCGAGCAGAAGATCGGGCGCCCGCGCCAGCTCTACACCGGCCCCGTCAAGCGCGACGTGACGCCGATCGGCAAGAGGAAATAGGCGCGAGGCACCAGGCGCGAGAGACTGAAGAGGAACCCATGGCCAGCGTGATGAAGGAATTGGAAGGCACCACCAACCTGTACGGGTCGAACGCACCCTACGTCGAGGAGCTCTACGAGGCCTACCTCGCCAACCCCGGCGCCGTGGACGCCTCGTGGCGCTCGGTGTTCGACGCCTGGCAGAAGGACGACCCGTCACGCAAGGACGTGGCGCACTCCGGGGTGGTCGCCGCCTTCGAGCAGCTCGCGCGCAGCCCGCGCGCGGCCGCCGCCGCGCCCGCGGCGGGCGACGAGAAGCAGCTCAGGGTGCTCCAGTACATCCGCGCGCACCGCGTGCTGGGCTCGCGCGACTCGCAGCTCGATCCCCTCAAGCGCCTGGAGCGCACGCCGGTGCCCGAGCTCGAGCTCTCGTTCTACGGCCTCACCGAGTCCGACCTGGACCGCGAGTTCTCGCCGGGGAGCTGGCAGGGCCTGAAGGGGCCGATGAAGCTTCGCGACATCGTCTCGGCCGTGAAGAAGACCTATTGCGGCACGGTCGGCATCGAGTACATGTACATCTCCTCCACCGAGGAGAAGCGCTGGATCCAGAAGAAATTCGAGGGATCCCTTTCCACGCCCAGGCCCACCAACGAGCAGCGGCGCTGGATCCTCGAGCGCATCACCGCCTCCGAGACGCTCGAGCGCTACCTGCACACGCGCTACGTGGGGCAGAAGCGCTTCTCGGGCGAGGGCGGCGAGACGATGATCCCGATGCTCGACACCATCATCGAGAACGCGGGGGCGCACGGCGCCAAGGAAGTGGTGGTCGGCATGGCCCACCGCGGGCGCCTGAACGTCCTCGTGAACAGCCTGGGCAAGGTCCCCGCCGAGCTCTTCTCGGAATTCGAGGGCAAGCACACGCACGAGCTCTCGTCGGGCGACGTGAAGTACCACCAGGGTTTCTCGTCGGACATCCAGACCGCGGGCGGGCCGGTCCACCTCACGCTCGCGTTCAATCCCTCGCACCTGGAGATCGTGAATCCCGTCGTCGAGGGCTCGGTGCGCGCGCGCCAGCACCGCCACGGCGACCACGTGGGCGACCAGGTGCTGCCGCTGCTGATCCACGGCGACGCGGCCTTCGCGGGCCAGGGCGTGGTGATGGAAACGCTCGCGCTCTCGCAGACGCGCGGCTACAAGACCGGCGGCACCGTGCACCTGGTGGTGAACAACCAGATCGGCTTCACGACCTCGGACACGCGCGACGCGCGCTCCTCGCTTTACTGCACCGACATCGCGAAGATGATCGAGGCGCCCGTCTTCCACGTGAACGGCGACGATCCGGAGGCCGCGGTGTTCGTCTCCTCGATCGCCGAGGAATACCGCCGCACCTTCCACAAGGACGTGGTGGTGGACCTCGTGTGCTTCCGGCGCCTGGGCCACAACGAGCAGGACGAGCCGTTCGTGACCCAGCCCCTCATGTACAAGAAGATCGCCCAGCATCCGGGCACGCGCAAGCTCTACGCCGACAAGCTGGAGCAGTCGGGCGTGGTGAAGCCCGGCACGGGCGACGAGCTGGTGGCGCAGGTTCGCGCGACGCTCGATGCGGGCAAGAGCACCAATCCCAAGATCCTCTACGGCCTGAAGCCCGCGCTCGCCATCGACTGGGCGCCGTACATCGGCGTGGATTGGCGCCAGCCCGCGGAGACCGCGCTGCCGTTGGCGAAGCTGAAGGAGCTCGCCAGGCGGCTCACCGACATTCCGGCGAACTTCAAGCTGCATCCGTCGGTGGAACGCCTGCTCGCCGCGCGCCGCGAGATGGGCGAGGGCAAGCAGCTCCTCGACTGGGGCATGGCCGAGAACCTCGCGTACGCGGGGCTGGTGGACGAGGGGCACCCCGTGCGCCTCTCGGGGCAGGATGCCGGGCGCGGCACGTTCGCGCACCGCCACGCCGTGATGCACGACCAGAACCGCGAGAAGTGGGATTCGGGCGTGTACCTGCCGCTGCAGAACATCCGCCCGGGGCAGGCCAATTTCCTCGTGATCGATTCGCTGCTCTCGGAGGAGGCGGTGCTGGGCTTCGAGTACGGCTACGCGACCGCGCAGCCCTTCGAGCTCGTGATCTGGGAGGCCCAGTTCGGCGACTTCGCCAACGGCGCGCAGGTCGTGATCGACCAGTTCATCACTTCCGGCGAGGCGAAGTGGGGCCGCATGTGCGGGCTCACGATGTACCTGCCACACGGATACGAAGGGCAGGGGCCCGAGCACTCCTCGGCGCGCCTCGAGCGTTTCCTGCAGCTCTGCGCGGAGCACAACATCCAGGTGTGCGTGCCGTCCAACGCGGCGCAGTTCTTCCACATGATCCGCCGCCAGGTGAACCGGCCGATGAGGAAGCCGCTCATCGTCATGACGCCCAAGAGCCTGCTGCGCAAGAAGGAGGCCTCCAGCCCGCTCGCCGACCTTGCCACGGGCACCGGGTTCCAGGTGATCATTCCCGAGACCGAGAAGCTCGCCGCCAAGAAGGTGAAGCGCATCGTGTTCTGCGCGGGCAAGGTGTACTACGACATCGTCGCCGAGCGCGCCAAGCGCGCGATCGAGGACATCGCGGTGGTGCGCATCGAGCAGCTCTACCCGTTCCCCCACGAGGAATTCCAGGCGCAGATCGACGCGTATCCGGCCGCGAAGAGCGTCGTGTGGTGCCAGGAGGAGCCGGGCAACCAGGGCGCGTGGCACCGCATCCAGCACTACCTGCTGCGCCACATGCGCCCGGAGCAGAGCCTCTCGTACGCGGGCCGCGCTTCCTCGGCGGCCCCCGCGGTGGGCTATGCGCAGCTGCACGCCGAACAACAGAAGGCGCTCGTCGACGCGGCGCTCAGCCTCGACGCGGCCTCGAAGAAGGCCGCCGCCTAGAAAGGATTTTCCATGCAAGTCGAGGTGAAGGTCCCGCAACTGTCCGAGTCGGTGTCGGAAGCCACGCTCGTCGCCTGGCGCAAGAAGGCCGGCGAAGCGGTCAGGCGCGACGAGAACCTGATCGACGTCGAGACCGACAAGGTCGTGCTCGAGCTGCCGGCCCCCACCGACGGGGTGCTCGCGAAGATCATCAAGAACGACGGCGACAGCGTGACGAGCGGCGAGGTGATCGCCGTGATCGACACGGATGGAAAGGCGACCGTCGCCCCCGTGAAGGCCGCAGCCCAGCCCGAGGCGAAAGCGCCTCCCGTCGCGCCCTCGGCTGCCTCGGCAGCCTCCGCGGCCGCATCGCCTGCCGCCGCCAAGATCGCCGCGGAAAAGGGCGTCGACACTTCCTCGATCTCCGGCACCGGCCGGGACGGCCGCGTGACCAAGGGCGACGTGCTGCAGGCTCCCGCGGGTGGGGCCGCCAAGGCCCCCGCCGCGGCGAAGCCCGCCGCGGTCGCGCTGCCTTCGGGCGCGCGCACCGAGCAGCGCGTCGCGATGTCGCGCCTGCGCCAGCGCATCGCCGAGCGCCTCGTGCAATCGCAGTCGACCGCCGCCATCCTCACCACGTTCAACGAGGTGAACATGGCGCCGGTGATGGAGCTGCGCGCGCGGTACAAGGACAGGTTCGAGAAGGAGCACGGCGTGAAGCTGGGCTTCATGTCGTTCTTCGTGAAGGCCGCGGTGCATGCGCTGCGCAAGTACCCGGTGGTGAACGCCTCCATCGACGGCACCGACATCGTCTACCACGGCTACTACGACATCGGCATCGCGGTGGGCAGCGAGCGCGGCCTCGTGGTGCCGATCCTGCGCGACGCGGACCTGCTGTCCATCGCCCAGATCGAGCGCCAGATCGCCGAATTCGGCGCGCGGGCGAGGGACGGCAAGCTCACCCTCGAGGAGCTCACCGGCGGCACGTTCTCCATCTCCAACGGCGGGGTCTTCGGCTCGATGCTCTCCACGCCCATCATCAACCCGCCGCAGAGCGCGATCCTGGGCATCCACGCCACCAAGGAGCGCGCGGTGGTGGAGAACGGGCAGGTGGTGGTGCGCCCGATGAACTACCTCGCGCTTTCCTACGACCACCGCATCATCGACGGGCGCGAGGCCGTGCTGTCGCTGGTGGCCATCAAGGAAGCCCTCGAGGACCCGGCGCGGCTGCTGCTCGACCTCTAGGAAAGCGCGTGCCCCGCCGCAAGAAGCGACTCACGCCGGGCGCCATCGCGCTGCGCGCGTTCTTCTTCGTGGCGGGCTCGCTGCTGGTGGGCTTCCTCACGGTGTTCCTGGATGCCGAGCTGGGCGCGTACATGCCGCGCCACCTCTCGGTGTCCATCGCGGTGGGGCTCGCGGTCGCCGCCACCTTCTGGCTTCTCAAGCTCATGAAGCATCCGCCCATGCTGCTCGCCAACGTGCCGCCGCTCGCCGCGGGCCTGTGCGCGGGATTGGGCGTGCACATCGCGCGGCTCTGGCTCAAATAGGAAAGCGATCCATGGCGCAAACGTTCGACGTCGTCGTCATCGGGGCCGGTCCCGGCGGATACATCGCCGCCATCCGCGCCGCCCAGCTCGGCTTCAGCACCGCGTGCATCGAGGGATGGAGGAACGCGAAGGGCGAGCTCGCCCTGGGCGGGACCTGCCTCAACGTGGGATGCATTCCCTCCAAGGCGCTGCTCGCGTCCTCGGAGGAATACGAGAAGGTCGCGAAGCACCTCGAGCCCCACGGCATCAGCGTCTCGGGCGCGAAGATGGACGTGGCGAAGATGCAGGCCCGCAAGGAAGCGATCGTCACCAAGATGGTGAAGGGGGTCGAGTACCTCTTCAAGAAGAACAAGGTCACGTGGCTGCAGGGCTTCGGGAAATTCGTCTCCGGCGGCGACACCTACACGATCGAGGTCGGCAAGGAGCGCATCCAGGCGAAGCACGTGATCGTCGCCACGGGCTCGAAGGCCCGCCACCTGCCGGGCGTGGCCGTGGACAACGAGGTCGTCTGCGACAACGAGGGCGCGCTCGCCTTCGCGTCGGCGCCCAGGCGCCTGGGCGTGATCGGCGCGGGCGTGATCGGCCTCGAATTGGGCAGCGTCTGGCGCCGGCTCGGATCGGAAGTCACCATCCTGGAGGCGCTGCCCGAGTTCCTGGGCGCGTGCGACGAGGCGGTGGCCAAGGAAGCATGGAAGCAATTCACCAAGGCACAGGGGCTCGCGATCTCGCTCGGCGTGAAGATCGGCAAGGTCACGGCGAAGAAGTCCGGCGTGACGATCGAGTACACCGACGACAAGGGCGCGGCGCAGAAGCTCGAGTGCGACCGGCTGATCGTCTCCGTGGGCCGCGTGCCGAACACGGAGGGGCTGGGCGCGGAGGCCGTGGGCCTCAAGGTCGATGCGCGCGGGTTCATCGAGGCGGATGCGCACTGCCGCACCAACCTGCCCAACGTCTATGCGATCGGCGACGTGGTGCGCGGCCCGATGCTCGCGCACAAGGCCGAGGACGAGGGCGTGATGGCGGCCGAGCTCATCGCGGGCCAGAAGCCGCACATCGACTACGACTGCATCCCGTGGATCATCTACACCAACCCCGAGATCGCCTGGGTGGGCAAGAGCGAGAAGCAGTGCAAGGCGGCCGGCATCGCGGTGAAGACGGGGCAGTTCCCGTTCTCCATCAACGGCCGCGCGCTGGGCCTGGACGAGCCGGTGGGCTTCGCCAAGGTCATCGCCGACGCGGCGACCGACCGCGTGCTGGGCGTGCACATCGTGCACGCGCGCGCCTCGGACGTCATCCAGGAGGGCGTGACCACGATGGAGTTCGCCGGCGCCGCCGAGGACATCGCGCGCATCGTGCACGGGCACCCCACGCTTTCCGAGGTGGTGAAGGAAGCGGCGCTGAACGTGGACAAACGCGCGTTGAACATGTAGCGGCCCAGTGCGCCCCGCTGAAGATCTCGATTTCGAACCCGCCGTCGAGGAAGTCGACGCCGGCGAATTCTCGGGGCCGCTCGAGTGGTACTGGCACTTCAGCCAGCGCCACGACTTCCAGGCCGACAGCGAGCAGCTGAAGGTCCTCGAGCGCCTGCAATCGCTCTTCGAGTCGCTGGAGGACTACCGCCAGTACCGCGCGGGCAGGATCAACCGCCTGGTGACCAACCTGGGCGCGGGCCGCAAGCCCCCGCGCGGCATGTACATCTGGGGCGGGGTGGGGCGCGGCAAGTCGCTCATGATGGACGCGTTCTTCAAGGTTCTGCCGCACAAGCGCAAGCGGCGCGTGCACTTCCACGAATTCATGCGCGAGATCCACGCGCGCATGCGCGCGCTATCCGGGCAGGAGGATCCGCTCGACCCCATCTCGGAGCAGATCGCACGCGAGCTTCGCGTCCTCGCCTTCGACGAGTTCCACGTGAGCGACATCGCCGATGCGATGATCCTCGGGCGCCTGCTGGAACTCATGATCGCGCGCGGGGTCGTGCTGGTGATGACCTCCAACTACCCGCCCACGGGGCTCTATCCCAATGGGCTGCAGCGCGCCCGGTTCCTCCCGGCCATCGGGATCCTCGAGCGCGACCTCGAGGTGGTGGAGCTCGCCGGCACGGCGGACCACCGGCGAAGGCTGCTCGACGCGCTGTCCGTCTACTACACACCGATCGACGAGCACGCCGACGAGAACCTCGAGCAGTTCTTCGAGGCGATGACCAAGGCCACCTACGCCGAGGACGGCACGATCGAGGTGGGCGGCCGGCCCATCGCCTTCCGCCGCCGCTCCAAGGGCGTGATCTGGTTCGACTTCGCGGAGCTCTGCGAGAAACCCCGCTCGCAGGTCGATTTCCTCGAGATCGCGAGCGCCTACCACACGGTGCTCATCTCCGGCGTGCGCCGCATGCCCGCCGCGCAGACCGACGTCGTGCGCCGCTTCACGTGGCTCGTGGACGTCTTCTACGACCAGCGCGTGAAGCTGGTGCTCTCGGCCGAGGGCGAGGCCGAGGATCTCGTGCAGGTGCCGGAGTCGGCCGCGCCCGCCGAGAAGCTGGTCCTCAAGGAATTCACGCGCACGGCGAGCCGGCTGCGCGAGATGCAATCGCGCGAGTACTTCGCGCGGCGCCACGCTTCGGCCGACAATCCCCAGGTCCTCCTCAAGTGAGCTCCGCCATGTTCAAGGCCCTCTTGCTGTCCAAGGAAGGCGACGCGTTCAAGGCCGCGGTCGCCGATCTCGACGAAAAGGCGCTGCCCGAGGGCGACGTGCTGGTGCAGGTCGACTACTCCACGGTCAACTACAAGGACGCGCTCGCCATCACGAACGCCTCCCCCATCGTGCGCAAATGGCCGATGGTGGCGGGCATCGACGGTGCCGGGACGGTCCTCGAGAGCTCGCACGCGCTGTGGAAGAAGGGCGATCGCGTGGTCCTCAACGGCTGGGGCGTGGGGGAGGCCCATTGGGGATGCCTTGCGCAGCGCGCGCGCCTGAAGGGCGACTGGCTGGTGCGCCTGCCGGCCGGGATGACGGCGCGCCAGGCCATGGCCATCGGCACCGCGGGCTATACGGCCATGCTCTGCGTGATGGAGATCGAGCGCCTGGGCATCGACAAGACGCGCGGCGACGTGCTGGTCACGGGCGCCACGGGCGGGGTGGGCAGCATCGCGGTGGCCATTCTCGCCAGGCGCGGCTATCGCGTGGTGGCCTCCACGGGAAAGACCGCGGAGGCCGCCTACCTGAAGGCGCTGGGCGCGGCCGAAGTGATCGAGCGCAAGGCGCTTTCGGAGCCCGGCAAGCCGCTGCAGAAGGAGCGTTGGGGCGCGGTGGTCGATTCGGTCGGCAGCCACACGCTCGCCAACGCGCTCGCGCAAACCGCCTCGGAGGGCGTCGTGGCCGCCTGCGGGCTCGCGCAGGGGATGGACCTGCCGGTGACCGTGGCGCCGTTCATCCTGCGTGGCGTGACTTTGCGCGGGATCAACAGCGTGTACGCCCCGCGCGCGCATCGTGAGCGGGCTTGGGACCACCTGGCGCGCGAGTTGGATGGCGCTACCCTCGAATCCATGACCGCCGAGATCGCGCTGGCCGAGGCGATCGCGCGCGCCCCCGACGTGCTGGCGGGCAGGGTGCGCGGCCGCCTGGTGGTGGACGTGAACCGCTGAAGGAGGACGCCGTGGGCAACGACCTGGACCGCACCCTCACCACCTACCAGGGGTTCTACGCGAACTCCATCGCCAATCCCGAGGCGTTCTGGCTTCGCGAGGCGCAGCGCATCGACTGGCAGAAGGCGCCCGCGAAGGCGCTGGAATACACGAAGCCGCCCTTCCGCCAATGGTTCCCCGGGGCCGAGACCAATCTCTGCTTCAACGCCGTGGACCGCCACCTCGCCACGCGCGCCGCCCAGGCCGCGCTGGTGTGGATCTCGACCGAGGTGGACGAGCGGCGCACCTTCACCTTCGCCCAGCTCGCCGACGAGGTGAACCGCTTCGCGGCGATCCTGCAGTCGCTCGGCGTGAAGAAGGGCGAGCGCGTGCTGATCTACATGCCCATGACGCCCGAGGCGGTCTTCGCGATGCTCGCGACCGTGCGCCTGGGTGCCATCCACTCGGTGGTGTTCGGCGGCTTCGCGCCGGCGAGCCTCGCCGCGCGCATCGACGACGCCCGGCCCGCGGTCCTGGTCACCAGCGACGCGGGCATGCGCATGGGCAAGATGATCGCGTTGAAGCCGCTCGCCGACGAGGCGATCCGCCTTTCCAAGTCGCCGCCGCGCCACGTCCTCATCGTGGACCGCGGCCTCGACAAGGCGATGTCGCGCACGCCGGGCCGCGACGTCGACTACGCCGCCGAGCGCGAGAAGCATGCGGGCGCGAAGGTGCCGGTGACGTGGCTCGAGAGCAACGAGCCCTCCTACATCCTCTACACGAGCGGCACCACCGGCAAGCCCAAGGGCGTGCAGCGCGACACCGGCGGCTATGCCGTGTCGCTCGCCGCCTCGATGAAGCACATCTTCTGCTGCAACCCGGGCGAGGCGTACTTCAGCACCTCCGACATCGGCTGGGTCGTGGGCCACTCGTACATCGTGTACGGCCCGCTCATCAACGGCTCGACCACCATCATGTACGAGGGCGTGCCGATGCGCCCCGACCCCGGCATCTGGTGGCGCATCGTCGAGGAGTACAAGGTCACGTCGATGTTCAGCTCGCCCACCGCGATCCGCGTGCTGAAGAAGCTGGACCCGTCGTGGATGAAGAAATACGACACGTCGAGCCTGCGCTACCTCTTCCTTGCCGGCGAGCCGCTCGACGAGCCCACGGCGCGCTGGGTGGCCGAGTCGCTCGGCTGCCAGGTCGTGGACAACTACTGGCAGACCGAGTCGGGCTGGCCGATCCTCACCGCGTGCCCCGGCGTCGAGGACACGCCGCGCAAGTTCGGCTCGCCTTCCTTCGCCGCGTACGGCTACAACCTCAAGCTCAAGCACGAGGAGACCGGCAAGGAGGTGGGCGTGAACGAGAAGGGCGTGCTCTGCGTGGTGCCGCCGCTGCCGCCGGGCGCGATGACCACCGTGTGGGGCGACGACGCGCGCTACGTGGAGACCTACTACAAGAGCTTCGCCGACGAGATGGTGTACACCACCTTCGACTGGGCCACGCGCGATGCCGACGGCTATTACTTCGTGCTGGGCCGCACCGACGACGTGATCAACGTCGCCGGCCACCGGCTCGGAACGCGCGAGATCGAGGAGGCGGTGCAGGCCCACCCGAACATCGCCGAGGTGGCGGTGGTGGGCGTGAACGATGCGCTGAAGGGCCAGGTGCCGGTCGCGTTCGCGGTCGTGAAGGACGCCTCGAAGTGCGCCACGCCCGAGCTCGCCGCCGCGCACGAGAAGGAAGTCATGGCCACCGTCGATCGCGAGCTGGGCGCGATCGCGCGCCCCGCGCGCGTGTGCTTCGTGACGCTGCTGCCCAAGACGCGCTCCGGGAAGCTCCTGCGCCGCTCGATCCAGGCGCTGTGCGAGGGCCGCGACCCGGGCGACCTCACCACCATCGAGGACCCGGCCGCGCTCGACCAGATTCGCGCCGCGCTGCGCGAGAAGGCTCCGGCCTAGCTAGAAGCGCCCCGAGCGCTTGAGGTCCAGGTAGCGGTTCACCAGCGACTTGGCGAGCTCGGCCGGCGGCGTGTCCATCAGGATCGCGCCCGACGAGCGTATCCCGCGCAGCGTCGCGTCGCGGTCGCGCTCGTACGCCGCGCCCGCCGAGACCTTCAGCGCATCCTCCAGGTTCGCGACCGTCGCCTCGCGCAGCTCGTCGATCACCGCTTCGCGCAGGTTGGCGAAGAGCACCAGGTGCTTCTTCTCCAGCAGCGCGAGGGCGGGGTAGAGCGTCTCCTCGTCCTCGTCGCGAAGGTTGGAGAGCACGACCACGAGGGAGCGGCGCTTCAGCCGCCGCGCCAGGTCCACGGCGGCCGCGTAGTAGTCGGGCGGGCGCAGCGTGGGCTGCGCGTCGTAGAGCGTGTTGAGGAAGACGTTCAGCGTCGCGCGCGACTTGCGCGGCGGCACGAAGCGCGGGGCGTCGCCCGCGAAGGTCATGAGGCCCGCCGAGTCGCCCTGGCGCAGGGCCACGTACGCGAGCAGCAGCACGGCGTTCAGCACCTGGTCGAAGTGCGACATGGCCTCGCCGTCGCGCGCCATCATTCGCCGGCCGCAGTCGATGAGGAACACGATGTGCTGGTCGCGCTCGTCCTCGTACTCGCGCGCGATGAGGCGCCCGCGGCGCGAGGTGGCCTTCCAGTCGATCTGCCGCGGCGCATCGCCCTCGCGGAAGTCGCGCAGCTGGTGGAACTCGAGGCCCTCGCCGCGCCGGCGCCGCTGCAGCACGCCGATGCGCGAGAGGCGGTTCTCGGTGGCGAAGAGCGCGTAGTCGGCGAGCTCCGCGAAGTCCGGGTAGCAGCGCAGGACCTGCGCGGGGCCGATGCGCGCGGGGATCTGCCACAGCCCGAAGGGCGTGGCAACGCGCACCGCCGCGGGCGCGAGGGCGAGATCGCCGCGCTCCGTGGCGCGCAGGCGGTAGCGCGCCTGCGCGTACCCGCCCGGGGGTGGAGCGAGCTCCATGGGCAGCCCCTCCACCTCGCAAGCGGCGGGGTGGTGGTCGTAGAGCTCGCAGCGAACGGCGAAGCGCCCGCGGTTGTGCAGGCGCAGGACGCAATCGCGCCAGCGGCCGATGGGAAGCGAGCGCGCGACCAGGCGCTCGAGCTCCAGCTGCGCGGGCATGGCGCGCGCGGCGGCCAGGTCGGCGAGCGCGGCCGCCGCGAAGATCGCGAGGGCGACTTGCCACGCGGCAAGCAGGCCCTTCGACCACGAGGCCGCCACGGCGAACGCGAGGAGGGCGAGGGCCGCCCACAGCATCCGCCGCGAAGGGACCGGCCATTTCACAGGCGCGGCGCCTCCACCTGGGCGAGCAGGTCGTCGATCACCGAGTCGGGGCCGCGCCCCTCGATCTCGAGCTCGGGCGTGACCGACACGCGGTGGCGCAGCACCGGGTGCGCCACGGATTTCACGTCGTCCGGCGTGGCGAAGCCGCGGGCGCCGATCAGGGCGCGCGCCCGGGCGGCGCGCACGAGCGCGATGGAGGCGCGCGGCCCTGCGCCGTGCGCGAGCGCGGCGTTGTCGCGCGTGGCGCGCGCAAGGCGCACGGCGTAGTCGAGCACGCGATCGTCGACCACGAGCCGGGTGGCGAGCGACTGCAGGCGCGAGACGCGCGCCGGATCGACGACGGCGGCGACCGCGTCCACGCTCAGGCGGTCGCCCACGGTGGCGGTGGTCACCTGGCGCGTGAGGGCCACCTCGTCCTCGGCCGACGGATACGTGATGTACGCGTTCAGCAGGAAGCGGTCGAGCTGCGCGTCGGGAAGCGGGTAGGTGCCCTCGTGCTCGATGGGGTTCTGCGTGGCGAAGACCATGAAGGGCTGCGCGAGGACGTGCGCCTCGCCCTCGATGGTGACCTGGGCCTCCTGCATCACCTCGAGGAGCGCGGCCTGCGTCTTGGCCGGCGCCCGGTTGATCTCGTCGGCGATCACGAAGTGCGCGAACACCGGGCCCTCGCGCGTGACGAACTTGCCGGACGAAGGATCGTAGAGCGTGTGCCCGGTGACGTCCGAGGGCATGAGGTCGGGCGTGAACTGGATGCGCGCGAAGGTTCCGCCGATGGCCCGGGCCAGCGCCTTCACGAGCAGCGTCTTGCCCAGGCCCGGCACGCCTTCGACCAGCACGTGGCCCCCGGCCACGAGCCCGGTGAGCGCATCGTCGATGACGGCCTGCTGGCCGGCGACCACCTTGCGGATCTCGGCGACGATCGCGGCGAGCGCCGAGGCCGCGGCGTCGAGCTCGGTGGGTGTGGCGGCGGCGGTTTCGTTCATGGCTTCAGCACCTGGTGGGTTGGGGTTTGCAACGAACGCTTCTCGAGGCGCGCCTCGATGCGGCGCAGCGCCGCGGCGGCGGCGGTGAATTGCTCGGGGCGCGCCGTGGGACCGAAAAGCGCTGCGCGCACCTCGGATTCGCGCACCTGCGTGAGGCGCGCGATGGCCTCGGGGCTTGCCGCGCCGGGAGGCACTCCGCGGCGGCCGGCCGCGCGCATCACGCGATCGCGCAGCGCCCCGGCGAGGTAGCGGCCCTCGCCGCGCGACCAGAGGTAGCGTCCGCTTGCCTGCACGTGCTCCGCGAGGCTGCGCCGAACGGGCGGGGCTTCGGGCGCGAGCGGCCCGAAGCGCGGGATGATGCGCGCGAGCCACAGCGCGACGGCAAGCGCCGCCGCGAGGGCCACCGCCCACGCCTCGCGCTCGATCCATTGCCACAGCGGCGCCGTGTCCATGCGCAGGAAGAGCAGGACGGGCCCGGCAGGCGGCGCTCCCAGCACGAGCCACCCGAGCTCCGCGTGATCGAGGCGGCCGATGTTCCCGTTGTTGAGGAACTCGAGCGTGGGCAACACGGTGACGCGCCCCTGGTCCACGGCGATGGAGAGTGCCACGGTGCGGTCGCGATCGACGGCCCGGGCGAGCGGCGTGCGCCCCCGTTGATCGCGAAGGTCCTGCGGCGGCGCGATGAACTGCACGCGCAGCGGCCGCGAGGCGCCCGGCCAGGTCACAGAGAGCACCGGCTCGGGTTGCCATTGGGGCGGCCGGGCCGGGGGCATGGGCGGCGCCAGCAGGGGACGCATGATTCCCAACGCATCGAGCAGCGGGTCGTCGATGCCCGGCGGCTCAGCCTCGATCACCAGGTTTCCCCCGCGCTGCACCCACGCGACGAGGCGGTCGACGCGGCTGGGCACCATGTACGAGAGTCGCCGCGCGCCCAGCACGATCGTGGCGCCCTCCGGGGGCGCGGCGATCCCGGTGGGCGACGCTACCGGGATCACCCTCGCACCCATGCGCGCGAGGAAGCGCGAGTACGCGAGGAATCGATCGGTGAGCGCCTCGCCCGTGGCTCCCACGCGCTGCGTCTCGTAGTCGATGCGGAACCAGTTGAGCGCCATGTAGAGCAGCGCCGCCACGAGCGGCGTCGTGACGAGCGCGATGCGGATCCAGTGCTTGCGTTCCATCACGCGGGCTGCGGCTGCGCGCCGTGCGGCGGCTCTTCGGGCGGCGCGGCGAAATGCCTGCGCCACTCCTGCGCGAAGGCGATGGCCTCGGACGGCGCGATCGAGCGGTGACCGTAAGCGAGCAGGCGCCAGGCGGACACGAGCCTCTCGAAATAGGCGCGGCGCGTGGGCCGCGCGGCGCGCTCGGCACGCCGCAGGCAGTCGCCCTCGGTGTCGCTCCTCAGGAATTCGACGCCTTCCTCGATGAAGCGCACCAGGCTCGCGCGATACAGGAGGGACAAGGCTTCGCGCACGGCGCCCTGGCGCACCAGCGCCTCCGCGGCGCCCGCGACGTCGTCGGGCAGCGATTCGGGCCGCACGTCGAGGCCGAAGAGGAAGTCGGGGCGCTCGCGGGCGCCGCGCGCGCGCCCGCGCAGCCTCACCTGGCGCGCGACGTGGTACAGGATGAACGCCCCGGCGAGGATCGCGCCCGCCCATGCGAGCCCGCGCAGGCCCCGCGACGCGAGCTCGAGCCATTCGGCGAGCCACGACCAATCGGTGGGCTTGCGCGGCGTCTCCTTCGCCTTCCACTCCGGGCCGACGTAGTGGATGCGGCGCACCCTCGCGTCGTGGCCGAACTCGGGCTGGGCCAGCACGCCGCGGATCTCGCGGGCCGCCTTGGAGGGCTCGTCGGCCCATGCGGGAGGCGGGGTGCACGCCAGGCCGAAGGCGATCGCCACCGCGGCGAGGAGCGCGGCGGCGCCGGAGGCGAGCGCCGGGCGCGCGGCCTCGGCGCGCGCCGCGAGCTGCCGGAAGCGCAGCTCGATGTCCCAGCCCTCGAGCGCCGTGCGCCGCTGCAGGTACAGGGTGAACCCGCAGGCCACGTACAGCGGCTCGACGAGGCTCATGGCGAGCGCGCCGAGGAGCGCGCCGCGCAGCATCGGCGCGCCGCCGTCGAATTGCCCGCGGAACCACGCCTCGAGGACGGTATCGAGCGGAAGCTGCACCGGCACGAGCAGCGCGATCGCGAGCGAGACGCCGAGGGCGTAGAAACCCTCGACGTTCCACATCACGAACGTGAGCCAGACCGCGGCGGGGCGTGCGTCGCGGTCGAGGGTCGCGATGCGCCGGCGAGCCTCGCGCCCGCGCAGCCGCTCGAGCTGGTAGACGGCGAGGTGGAGCGACCGGGCGAGGTCGAAGCGGCGCCAGGTGAGGGCGCCGACGATGCCGCTTCGCCAGGCGATCGCCGGCAGCCGGCGCACGATGGAGGCGAGGCGCGTCTCGTCCTCGAAGAGCTCGGCGGCCAGCACCTCGAGCACCACGCGGTCGAAGAAGGGCTTCAACCACCAGAGGAAAAGCCAGGCCCAGAACGGCGTGTCGCGCAACGCGAGGAAGGCGACGGCCGCCACCGGGACGTAAACGGCGAACCAGGCGGCATAGATCGACTTCGCGCGGCGCCGCGCGAGGGCGAAGCCCAGGTCGATGCCCTCCCACGCGTTGCGCGGCCGCAGCCGCACCGTGAGCCGCTCAAGGTCCACGGCGGCCCCCGAGCGCGAGGAACGTCACCACGACCAGGGCGACCACGGCGCCGGCCGCGATCTTCACCTCGAAGGGGAGGGTGACACGCGACGACCAGAAGGCCTCGATCACCGCGGCGCCGGTGGTCATCAACGCCGCGCCGTAAAGCAGCGTGGCGGCGGAACGTCCGCGCGTGCGCAGCGCCGCCACCCGCGTCTGCCTTCCCGGCGCCACCAGCGCATAACCGATCATCAATCCGGACGCGCCCGCGAGCACGAGGCCCAGCAGCTCGGGCGCGCTGTGGCCCGCGACGAAGCCCCAGAAGGTGTGCCCGTAGCCGATCTGCGTGAGGTAGCCCGAGATCGCGCCCAGGAACATGCCGTTGCCCACGAGCGCGGCGAGCGTCCCCAGCCCGAAGAACGCGCCGCCCGCGAGGCATTGCAGGTCGATGCGCACGTTGTTGAGGATGTAGAAGCCGAACATCATCACGTCCGAATCGGCGTCGCGCGCGGCCCCGAGCCGCACGTTGTCGGGCGCGTACATCGACTGGATGCGCGCGAGCGTGTCCGGCGACACGAGGTAGTACACGAAGTCGGGAAAGAACTGCAGGGCGACGATCCCGCCCAGGAACGGGCCGAAGAAGGCGAGCGCGGCGGCGGCGAGGAAGCGCCACTGGCGGCGCGCCTCGGCGGGAAAGTCGCTCACGAAGAAATGCCACAACGCGGCGACCGTTCCGGGGCGGCCCTGCGCCCGGGCGCCGTGCACCGCGAAGTGCGCGGACATCGCGAGCGCATGCAGCCGGTCGATGAGCGAGGTCCGGTACTGCCGGTCGCGCGCGATGGCGAGCTGGCCCGCGAGACGCCGGAAGCGGCGCGGCACCTCGTCCACGTCGGCGGGTGACGGCACCTCGCCCTTGGGCGGGTCGAGCGTCCTCGCGAGCGCGCTCCACTCGCGCTCGTGCTTGGCGGCGAACTCGATCTCGTTCACCGGCGCTCCACGAGCCCCGCGGCCACCGCCTCCAGGCGCGCGACCGCCTCGCCGCCCGTGAGGCCCTGCAGCAGCGGGGCGGCCACCTCGGCGAGCTCGGCCGCGCGCTCCGGCGACCAGCCGGGGCGCCGTTCGGCGTATTCGAGCACCGCGCGCTGCTCGAGGGGCGTGAGCGAGATGGCCGGCGCGACGGGCGCAAGGCGAGGCGCGGGCGCAGCGGCGCGCGGGGCGATGCGCGGGTTCTTCGGATCGCGATGGACCACCACGGTGCCCGCGGCCAGGTCGCCCAGCCTGCGGAACTGCGCGTCGAGCAGCATCGCCGTGAGGCCGACCGCGTAGCCCACGGGCAGCATGTCGGCCCAGCGCATCACGTTGCGCAGGAACGACGCCGGCCATCCCACCGGCGTGCCGTCGCCGTGGACCACGGCGAGGTTGCACGCGCGCTTGCCGGGCGTGGCGCCGTCCCACAGCACCTCGAAGAACACGGGGTAGAGCTCCCACAGCAGGAAGATCGAGATCCAGAGCGCGCCCATCCCGGCGCGTCCCATCCACGAGAACGCCGCGGGCAGGGCGAGCGTGATCGCCCCGCGCAGCCCGAAGTCGATGAGCCACGCGCGCGCGCGGGCCACGGGCCCCGCGAGCCGCAGCGTGATCTCGACGCCCTCGGGAAGCGAGACCGGCCTCAGCGTGTCGATCACGGGCGGCGCGCGCCGTTCAACCGGCGCGCACGAAGATGTCGCGGTAACCCGCGTACATCGACCCCCAGATGACGGGGAAGAGCACCAGCAGGCCCAGGCCCACGGGCAGGATCGCGACGATCGCCGCCACGAGCGAGACCAGGCCGTAGAGGAGGAAAGGCCCCATGTTGCGCAGGCATCCCGAGAAGCTCGCGCGCATGGCGGCGGTGGCCTGCAGCTCGTGGAACACGACGAGGGCCGGCGCGAACCAGATCGCCATGATGAGCGGCATCGACAGGCCCACGGCGACGAGGGCGATCAGCAGGATCGCGGGCCCGGCCGTGACGAGCCCGCGCAGGTCGTTGGGCGAGAAGGCCACGCCCACCACGACGGCCATCCCGATCCCCACGAACGCCATGATGAGGAACCATCCGACCAGGTACAGCAGGCCCACGAGGAGCAGGCCCCCGGCGTTGCGCTGGAAACCGGAGAAGAGGTCCGAGAGCTCGAGGGCGTGGCCCTGCCGGAGCTTGTCGCAGCCCAGCATGATCCCGCCGAGGAAGACGGGGCCCAGGATGCCGCTCACCAGATTGAGCAGCGGCAGGAAGCTCAGCACGATCCAGATCACGCCGAACACGAGGCAGGTGGCGAGCCACATGCCCGGTGCGCGCAGGAACCCTTCCCAGCCTTCCGCGAGCCACGCGACGCCTCGCGAGGCGGCGACCTTCTGCCCCTCGGCGACGAGCTCGCCGGCGAGCGGCGATGCCGCCTCGAGGACCGCCGCCCGGGGAGGGGCGAAGGGATTGTCGCGGTCCGGCGAGGCGCTCATGGCGCGATCACTTCGCGGGCGGGCAGGCTCCCAGGTACTTGGCGTCCATGTGCTGCTCCATGTTCATCGGGTGGCCGTTCTGCACCATGGACATCTTCATGTCCATGTGGAACGCGTCGCCGCCGAACGTGACCTTGTTGTCCGCGGTCATCTGCGGGTCGGTGCAGGTCATCGTGTAGCTCGCGCTATTGCCCGAAGTCGTGAAGTTGGTGATCTTGCACGTCTCGGGCATCTTGCCGTCGCGCCCGCCGCGGCCCATGCGGCCGTTCTCGATGTCCTTGTCGGTGACGCAGTGCGAGAAGGTGACGTCCCTCATGCCCATGCCCGGCGGCATCCCGGGGACCGCGCCCATGTTCATGGTCATCTTGTACTCGTACATGCCGGCCTTCATCCGGCCCTTGAAGTAGTCCTCGGGGCCGGCCGCCAGGGCGAGGGCGGCGCTTCCGGCGACGAGGGCTAGCGCGAAAAGGCGGGCATTTTTCATCGATCGGATCCTGGTGGAAGTGAAGCGGCGAGAATACCGAATTCCCGCGCGCCGGGCCACCTTAGAATACGGGTTATGGAACCCCTTGCCGATGTCGCCGCAGAGAAGAAGGCGATGCGCCGCGCGTTCATCGCGCGCCGCGACGCCATGAGCCCCGGGGATCGCGCGCGCCGCACCGAGCGACTCGTCGAGCGCCTCGCGGCGCTGCCCGAGTACCGCGCCGCCCGCTCGGTGCTCGCCACCATGAGCATCGGCTCCGAATGGGGCACGCGCGGATTCCTCGAGCGCGCGCGCCGCGAGGGCAAGACGCTGGTGCTGCCGCGGGTGGCGAAGGATCCGCCGCGCCTGGAGATCCACGCCGTTGCCGACCTGGAACATGACCTGGTGCCCGGCGTCTGGGACATTCCCGAGCCCGATCCCGCGCGCTGCCCCCGGGTTACGCTCGCCGAAGTGGACCTCGCATGGGTGCCCGCGCTCGCCGTGGACGCAGGCCGCTACCGCCTGGGTTATGGCGCAGGCTACTTCGACGGCCTGCTCGCCGGGCGCGGCATGCGCCCCTACTGCGTGTGCGCCCTGCCGGCGGAGTTCCACGTGGCGCAGTTGCCGCGCGAAGCGCACGACATCCCCGTGGACCTCGCCCTCTCGGACGGCCCATGAGCGCGGCCCTCATCGACGGAACGGCCATCGCCGCGCAATTTCGCGCGGAGCTCGCCGTGCGCGTGGAACGCCTGAAGGAGCGCGGCGTCGTTCCGGGCCTGCACGTGGTGATCGTGGGCGAGGACCCGGCGAGCCAGGTCTACGTGCGCAACAAGGCGCTCGCCTCGCAGAAGATCGGCATGCACTCGCAGGTGCACGCGTTGCCGGGCACGACGAGCGAGGCCGGGCTCGTCGACTACGTGAAGCGGCTCAACGAGGACCCGGCGGTGCACGGCATCCTCGTGCAGCTGCCGTTGCCGCGGGGCCTGGACTCGCGCGCGGTGATCGAGGCCATCGCGCCGGACAAGGACGTGGACGGCTTCCACTACATGAACGTGGGCGCGCTCGTGGTGGGCGAGCCGGCGTTCTATCCGTGCACGCCGTGGGGCGTGATGAAGATGCTCGAGCACGAGGGCGTCCCCTTGTCGGGCGCCCACGCGGTGGTGGTGGGCCGCTCGACCATCGTCGGCAAGCCCATGGCGCTCATGCTGATCAACGCGAGCGCCACGGTGACGGTGTGCCATTCGAAGACGCGCGACCTTGCGTCGGTCACGCGCCAGGCCGACATCCTGGTGGTGGCCGCGGGCAAGCCCGCGCTGGTGGGCGCTTCGATGGTGAAGCCCGGCGCCGTGGTGATCGACGTGGGCATCCACCGCATGCCCGACGGCAAGCTCGCCGGCGACGTGGACTTCGCGGCGGTGCGCGAGGTCGCCTCGCGCATCACGCCGGTGCCCGGCGGCGTGGGGCCGATGACGATCGCGATGCTGCTCGGCAACACGGTGAAGTCGGCGGAACGCCGCGCGGGTTTCGGCGCTTCCATGGAAACGCGCATCACCTGAAGAGGAGTGGCTCCATGAAACCGTACGAGAAGGGCCTGGACCGCAACGAGGCGAACTACGCCGCCCTCACGCCCGTGTCGTTCCTCGCCAAGGCGGCGTACGTCTATCCCGAGCGCACGGCGGTGGTGTACGGGGCAATGCGCCGGGACTGGCGGGAGCTCTACGCGCGTTGCCGGCGGCTCGCTTCCGCGCTCGCGAAGCATGGCGTGGAGCGCGGCGATACGGTGGCCGCGATGCTGCCCAACATTCCCGCCATGGTCGAGCTGCATTTCGGCCCCGCGATGATGGGCGCCGTGATCAACACGCTCAACACGCGCCTGGACGCCGAGGCGCTCGCCTTCATGCTCGACCACGGCGAGGCGAAGGTCCTGTTCACCGACCGCGAATATTCGGCGGTGATCGCCAAGGCCCTCACGCTCGCGAAGAAGCGCCCCTTGGTGGTCGACGTGGACGACCCGCTCTACGAGGGCGGCAAGCGGGTGGGCGATTTCGAGTACGAGGCCTTCATCGGGCAGGGTGACCCGGCGTTCGCCTGGACGCCGCCGCCCGACGAGTGGGACGCCATTGCGCTCAACTACACCTCGGGAACCACGGGCAACCCGAAGGGCGTCGTGTACCACTACCGCGGCGCGTACCTGAACGCGATCAACAACATCCTCGACTGGTCGATCCCGAAGCATCCGGTGTACCTGTGGACGCTGCCGATGTTCCACTGCAACGGGTGGTGCTTCAACTGGACCATCGCCGCGGCCGCGGGCACCAGCGTCTGCCTGCGCCGCGTGGAAGCCAAGCCCATCCTCGACTTGATCCGCGAGCATCGCGTCACGCACTACTGCGGCGCGCCCATCGTGCATTCGATGCTCCTCAACGCGCCGGCGGAGCTGCGCAAGGGCATCGAGCACGAGGTGCATTGCCTGGTGGCCGCGGCGCCGCCGCCGGCCGCGGTCATCGAGGGAATGGGCAAGATCGGTTTCGACATCACGCACGTGTACGGCCTCACGGAAACGTACGGGCCTGCGGCCGTATGCGCCAAGCACCCCGAGTGGAGCGCATTGCCGCTCGAGGAGCAGGTGAGGAAGAACGGGCGCCAGGGCGTGGCCTACCTGCTGCAGGAGGGGATGGACGTGATGGACCCGGAGACGCTGCGCCCGGTGCCGTGGGACGGGCAGACCATGGGCGAGATCATGTTCCGCGGCAACATCACCATGAAGGGCTACCTCAAGAATCCCGCGGCGAGCACCGAAGCCTTCCGCGGCGGGTGGTTCCACACCGGCGACCTCGCCGTGATGCAGCCCGACGGCTACGTGAAGATCAAGGACCGGTCGAAGGACGTCATCATCTCGGGCGGCGAGAACATCTCCTCGCAGGAGGTGGAAGACGTGCTGCACAGCCATCCGTCGGTGATGCTCGCGGCCGTGGTCGCGCAACCCGATCCCAAGTGGGGCGAGACGCCGTGCGCCTTCGTCGAGCTCAAGGAGGGGGCCTCGGCGAGCGCCGAGGAGCTGGTCGAGTTCTGCCGCGCCCGCATGGCGCGCTTCAAGGCCCCGAAGACGGTGGTGTTCGGCCCGCTGCCCAAGACCTCCACGGGCAAGATCCAGAAGTTCGTCCTTCGCGAGAAGGCGAAGAGCACGGCGGCGATCGAGTGAGCGCGATGCGCGAAGGGCAGGTGCGCTGCCTCGACCCCCACGGTTTCCACTTCATGCGCTACACGGAGTGGGGCGACGCGAACAACAAGCGGATCCTCGTGTGCGTGCACGGCCTCACGCGCAACGGGCGCGACTTCGACTACCTGGCCGAGAGCCTCTCGGATGCCTACCGGGTCGTCTGCCCCGACGTGGTGGGGCGCGGGCGCAGCGACTGGCTTCGCGATCCCGCGGACTACGCCTTCCCCGTGTATTGCGCCGACATGGCCACGCTGCTGGCGAGCCTGCAGGCCGAGACGGTGGACTGGGTGGGAACCTCCATGGGCGGGATCATCGGCATGATCCTCGCGGCCACGCCCGGCTCGCCCGTGCGCAAGCTCGTGCTGAACGACGTGGGCTCGGTCGTGCCCAAGGAAGCGCTGCAGCGCATCGGCCAGTACGTGGGCCTCGAGCCGGCCTTCGACTCGCTCGAGGCGCTCGAGGCCGCGATGCGCGCGGTGAGCCCGTTCGGCGATCTCACGGCCGAGCAGTGGCGCCACCTGTCGCTGCACGTGGCGCGCCAGGACGGTGAGAAGTGGCGCTTCCGCTACGACCCGGGCATCGCGCGCAACATGAAGTCCGGGCCCGTGGTGGACGTGGACCTGCGCGCCTTCTGGAACGGGATCCACGGCCCCGTGCTCGCGATCCGCGGGGAGAACTCCGACCTGCTCACCCCCGCGATCCTCGACGAGATGTGCAAGCGGCCCCACACCGAACGCTTCCTCGTGCCCGGCACCGGCCACGCGCCCATGCTGATGGACGAGCACCAGGCGGGGGCCGTGCGCCGGTTCCTGCTGCGCTGAAGTCGATGCCCGCGAGCCGCGAGCCCTACGACGCCCTCATCGTCGGGGCGGGACACAACGGGCTCACCTGCGCCTGCTACCTCGCCGGCGCGGGGCTGCGCGTGGGCATGGTCGAGCGCCGTGCCGTGGTGGGTGGCGCGGCGGTCACCGAGGAGTTCCACCCGGGCTTTCGCAATTCCACGGCGAGCTACACGGTGAGCCTGCTCAACCCGCGCGTGATCCGCGACCTGCGGCTCGCCGAGCACGGCCTGCGCGTGGTCGAACGGCCGTTCGCGAACTTCCTGCCGCTGCCCGATGGCGATTACCTCAAGGTGGGCGGCGGGCTCGAGGCCACGCAGCGCGAGGTGGCGCGCTTCTCCCGCGCGGACGCCGAAAGGCTTCCCGGCTACTACGCGCGCCTGGACGCCATCGGCGACGTCCTGCGCAGCCTCATCCTCGAGACGCCGCCCAACGTCGGCGGCGGCCTGCGCGACCTGCTCTCGGCCTGGAAATCGGCGCGCGTCGTGAAGGCCCTGCCGCGCACCGCGCAGCGCGACCTCCTCGACCTCTTCACGGTCTCGGCGGCCGAATGGCTCGACCGCTGGTTCGAGTCCTCGCCCATCAAGGCGTGCTTCGCGTTCGACAGCGTGGTGGGCCACTTCGCGAGCCCGCACGATGCCGGGACCGCCTACGTCCTGCTGCACCACGTGTTCGGCGAGGTGAACGGCAAGCGCGGCACCTGGGGCCATGCGATCGGCGGCATGGGGGCGATCACGCAGGCGATGGCGAGCGAGGCTCGCTCCCGCGGGGTGGAGATCATGACGGGCGCGGGCGTGGCGCGCATCGCGGTGAAGGCGGGCCGCGCCGCCGGGGTCTCGCTCGACGACGGACGCGAGATCGCCGCGCGCCGCGTGGTCTGCAACGCCCATCCGCGCGCGCTGCTGTCGCTGCTGCCGGACGCCGAAGGCGAGTGGCGCGAGGCCTTCGGCCACTACCGCTCCGAGAGCGCGACCTTCCGCATGAACGTGGCGCTCTCCGAGCTGCCGGATTTCAGCGCGCTCCCGGGGCGCGAAGCGGCCGCGCACCACGGCGCGGGCATCATCCTCGCGCCCTCGATCGAATTCATGGACCGTGCCCACGCGAGCGCACGCGCGGGAGGATGGTCGGCCGAGCCCATCGTCGAGATGCTCATCCCGAGCGTGGTGGACACGACGCTCGCGCCGCCCGGCAAGCATGTGGCGAGCCTCTTCTGCCAGCACTTCCGGTACGCCCTTCCCGGCGGGCGGCGCTGGGAAGACGAACGCGAGCGGGCGGCACAGGCCGTGCTGGACCACGTGACGCGCTTCGCGCCCAATTTCGGTGCCTCGGTGCTCGGGCGCCGGGCGCTCTCGCCTCTCGACCTCGAGCGCGAGTTCGGCCTCGTGGGCGGCGACATCTTCCACGGCAAGCTCACGCTGAACCAGCTCTTCAGCGCGCGCCCGGTGCTGGGGCACGCGGACTACCGGATGCCGGTGAAGGGCCTTTACCTGTGCGGCTCCGGATCCCACCCGGGAGGCGGCGTGACGGGCGCGCCCGGCCACAACGCGGCGCGCGAGATCCTGAGGGACGCCGGCAAGGCGATGCCGCGCCGCTAGGTTTTCCAGGGCGGCGGCAGCTTGGCGAGGAAGGCCTTCACGCCCTCGCGCGCGGATTCCCCCGCGAAGTTCTGCGCGATGGTGTGCGAGGCATCGGCGTAGGCGTCCTTGAGGCTCTCCTCGAGCTGCCGGTAGAAAAGCGCCTTGCCCAGCGCGAGGACCTCGCGCGGCTTCGAGCGCAGGTTGTTCGCGAGCTCGCGCGCGGTCTCCATCAGGCGCTCGGCCGGCGCCACCCGGTTCACGAGCCCCCAGTCGAGGGCCTGCTCGGCCTCGATGAACTCGCCGGTGAAGAGCATCTCCGCGGCGCGCTTGCGCGAGAGGTTGCGCGACAGCGGCACCGCGGGCGTGGAGCAGAAGAGGCCCAGGTTCACCCCCGAGGCGGCGAAGCGCGCGTGCTCGGAAGCGACCGCGAGGTCGCACTGCGCCACGAGCTGGCAGCCCGCCGCGGTGGCCACGCCGTTCACGGCGGCGATGACCGGCTGGGGCAGGGCGGTGAGCTTGCGCATCATCGCGCTGCACGCGGTGAAGAGCGCCTCCACCCCGGCGGCCGACTGGAGCGCCTGCATCTCCTTCAGGTCGTGGCCCGCGCAGAACGCGCGCCCGGCGCCGGTGAGGATCAGCACGCGGACGGTCTCGTCGGCGGCCAGCGCGTCGAGCTCGGCGTTCAGCGCGGCCAGCATCGCGCCCGAAAGCGCGTTGTACTGGGCGGGCCGGTTCAGGGTGAGGGTCGCCACGCCGTCGGCCACGCTGCGCAGCACCAACGGGTCGGCGGAAATCGGGCGGTCGTCCATGGCTCGGATCCCGGGGCGGAGTCAAGCGGAATTATCGCACCTGCGAGGGCGGAATATCGCGCGTTGCCAGAGTGACGCAAGAGGAATAACATCGTTCGCTGCCGTCGCCACGCCATGGGAGTTGGGGAGGCTGCCGGCACTCAGAGGCCAAATAACAAGGACAATCCGACATGAATGTGCGCGCACGGTACTGCGGAATGGCCCTTGTCGCCATTTTGGCGGCGTTTTCCTCGCTTCCGGCGAGCGCGCAGGGCGACGTGCTCGACAGCGCGCGCCGCCAGCTCGCCGCGGGCAACGCCAAGCAGGCCTACCAGGAGCTCGTGGTCCTCCAGGACAAGATGGCCGGGATGCCCGAGTACGACTACCTTCTCGGCGTGGCGGCCCTCGACAGCGGCCACCTCGACGACGCGATCATCGCCTTCGAGCGCGTGCTCGCGCTCGTGCCGGGGCACGCGGGCGCCCAGATGGACCTCGCCCGCGCCTACTACGCGGCCGGCTCCTTCGACCTCGCCGAGGCCGCGTTCCTCAAGCTGAAGGGCGAGAATCCGCCGCCCGCCGCGCAGATCGCGATCAACCGCTACCTGGACGCCATCCGCGCGCGCAAGCTGCTCACCCAGGCCGGCTGGAGCGCGTACGGCGCTCTGGGCATCGGCTACGACTCGAACATCACCGGTGTGCCGACCGACTTCGGCGCCGCCGCGCAGCAATCGTTCAACCTCGCGGGCATCCAGCCCACGGGCAACTCGGTCAAGCGCTCGGCCGCGTTCGTCGAGGGCCTGGCGGGCGGCGAGTATCACCATCCGCTCTCGCGCGGCTGGAGCCTGTTCGCCGGCGGCGAGATCCGCGGCCGCGGTTATCACAACGAATCGGATTTCAACATCACGTCCGGCGAAGTCCACGGCGGCGGCGCGCTGAACGCGGGCGACGACCAGTACCGGATTTCCGCCGCGTACTCGCCGTTCAACCAGAAGGGCGAAGCGCCCACCGAGCCCGTGCAGACGAACGACCGGCGCATCGCGGGCGCGGCGTTCGACTGGCGCCATGCCCTCAACACGCGCCAGCAGTGGGGCCTGGGCCTGCAGCTGAACAGCGTCCGGTTCCCGGACCAGAAGCTCGAGGACTTCAACCAGATCTACCTCTCGGCCGCCTGGCTGCAGACCTTCGAGGGCAAGGGCTCGCCGATGTTCTACGTGACCGGGTTCGTCACCGACGATCGCGCGACGCGCACCTTCGACAACGGCGTGAACGGCACCTCCAGCAAGAGCAAGAACCTCGCGGGCGGCCGGGCCTACTACCAGTACTCGGTCAACCCGAAGGTGCAGCTCTACAGCGGCCTCACGGCGATCTACCGGCAGGACAAGGACGACTACGCGCGTTCCACGGTGATCAAGGACGGGCACGACTGGTATGGCGACGCGAGCATCGGCGTCGCCTGGGTATTCCGCGACCGGTGCACCCTGCGCCTTCAGTACCTGTACTCCAAGAACAATTCCAACATCGACATCTACGACTTCAATCGCTACGAGGTCAGCTCGACCGTCCGTTGCGACACCTAGCCCGGAGACGCCAAATGAAACGACCCGTCCGCAACAAGGTGAACCGCCTGCTGATCGCCGCGCTCGCTGCCACGCCGCTCCTGGCAGGCGCCGCGAGCGGCGAATTCACTTTCGTGACGGGGGACGTGGGCCTCATCAAGAAGGCGGGCCAGCGCGTGACGCCGCAGCGCGGCACGCCGGTCGATGCGGGCGACCGCATCACCACCGGGCCCAACGGCATGGCGCAGCTCACCATGGTCGACCAGGCGCGCCTGTCGCTGCGCCCGAACACCCAGTTCGCCATCGAGGCCTATCCCGAGCAGAAGGAGTCGGCGCAGGGCGCGATTCTCAGCCTCTTCCAGGGGACGCTGCGCACCTTCACGGGCCTGCTCGCCTCCACCAACCGCGACAAGTTCGTGATGAAGACGCGCGTGGCCACCGTCGGCATCCGCGGCTCCGGCAACATCCTCTACGCGTGCGAGCCCGGCACCTGCGACGAGAGCGTCGCCGCCGGCCGTCCCAACGAAGCCATCACGGTGAACCACACCATCGAGGGCAGCCACTCGGTGTCCAACATCGGGGACTCGAACCTGCCCGCGCAGCAGGGCGGGGTGACCACGCTCATCACCGGCCCGGGGCAGACGGTGCTCGTGCTCGGCAACCAGGCGCCGACCTACATCCCGACACCGCGTTTCATCGCCGACGCCGCCACCACGATGGCCTCCGCGAAGCCGGCGACCGTCGCGGGCGCGATCACCACGCAGGCCACTGGCGACACGCGCAACTTCTCCCCGAGCGACACGCCGGCGCTGCCGCCTTCGCAGCAGCCTTCCACGCAGGTTTTCGCCGCGAACCCCGTGGGCCTCGTGAACCCGATCAACGCGATCGTCAACCTCGGAGCCGACCCGATCTCCCTTCGCGACATCATCCTGACCGTGGGCTCGCCGTTCGGGGGGCAGGCCACGCAAGGCGACATCACCGCCGACGGCAACAACCTGCGCAGCTATCGCTCGTACGCCGGCAACAACAGCGGCGTGAACCCGGCCATCATCGGAGGGACGCTCGCCGAATCCAACGACTACTTCGCCGAAGGCGTCACGATCTTCATGGGCCGCTACAACGGCGCCTCGCTGAGCCTCTCCGGCCCGGGCGGGGGCGGCACGCCCGTCGCGGGCAGCTTGCAGTGGATCTACGCGAACTCGGGCTATCCCACGTATCTGTCCGACGTGCTCACGGGCGGTGCGACCTACACGCTGGTGGCGGCGACGTCGCCCACGAACCAGGTAGGCACCGCGGGCACCCTGGGCAGCGCTTCGCTCTCGGTGGACTTCACCAACCGCATGCTCGGCCTCAGCGCCAACGTGTCGATTCCCGCGGCGGGCTCGAACGCCGGCGGCAACTGGCGCCTCAACGCGAGCAACGTGCCCATCGCCCAGAACTCCTTCATCTCCTCCACGTCGGACACGCTGGTGATCAACAACGGCAGCGCCACGTCCACCAGCAACCACCAGCTCACCGGCTCCGTGGGCGGCAGCTTCGTCGGCAACGGCCTGGGCGCGGTGATCCTGGGCTACGGCATCCAGGACGTCACTTCGTCCAACGCGAACAACTGGAACACGGTGTCGGGCGTGGCCGCGCTCGCGGGCGACCGCCAGCAGGGCTCGGCGCCCTTCGTCGAGGGCCGCATCTCGGATCCGACCGGGTCGCTGCCCGACCTCATTCGCAGCTATGCAGCCACCGACCGCACGACCGAGATCGTCCTCGACTCGCAGAACCGCATCGTGGGCTTCAACGCGCCCTTCGAGGCTACGGGCGGGGCCAACACGACCTACTCGCTCGGAAGCGCGCAGGTGGTCGAGTCGGGATTCGACGCCGAGACCGGCCTTACGTGGGGCCGCTGGGGCGGCGGGCAGGCGACCGCGGTTCGCAACGGGCAGAGCGTCGGCATCGACCTCACGCACGCGAGCCTGCACTACATCTTCGCGAGCGCGCAGGCCGGGCCGGTGAACCTGCCGCTCACGGGATCGGCCATCTACGACGTGGTGGGATCGACCACGCCCACCAGCGGCGCGGGCGACACGGGCCACCTGAACAGCGCATCGCTCGCGGCCAACTTCACCAACCGCACGGTGGATGCCGCGGTGAACATCTCCATCGCGGGGCAGACGTGGACCGGCACGGCCAACAACATGCCGATCTACCGCGACCAGTACTTCTCCGCCTACAGCGGCTCGTCGATCCCGGGGCTGCCCAATCCCAACCCGCTCGTGATCGGCTGCTCGCCGTCCTGCGGGTCCGGGGCCACCGGCAGCTTCGACGGCTTCTTCACGGGCCGCAGCGGCCAGGGCGCCGGCATGATGTACAACCTGGGCGGCAACCAGGGCGCCGTCGCCTTCCGCAACCGCAACCCGGGCGGCGGCTGATCGCGCACTAGCGCCTCGCGTCCGTCGCAGGTAGCATCGGCGGACCAAGATCAAAGGGAGCTCCGTCCGTGGCCCGGGCCACGGACGCGGGCCCCGTTGCGATGACCGGCGACACCATTCTCGAGACGCGCGACCTCACCAAGGAGTTCAAGGGCTTCGTCGCCGTCGACCATGTGAGCCTCAAGGTGCGCCGCGGCGCCATCCACGCGCTGATCGGGCCGAACGGCGCCGGCAAGACCACGACGTTCAACCTGCTCACCAAGTTCCTGCAGCCCACGTCGGGGACGATCCTCTTCAAGGGCGAGGACATCACCCGGGAGCGCCCGGCGGACGTGGCGCGCCGCGGCGTGATCCGCTCGTTCCAGATCTCGGCGGTGTTTCCCAACCTCACGGTCCTCGAGAACGTGCGCATCGCGCTGCAGAGGACGCTCGGCACGAGCTTCCACTTCTGGAAGCGCGAGCGCACGCTCGACCGGCTGAACGACAAGGCGATGGCGCTGCTCGCTCGCGTGGGGCTCACGGAATTCGCACGGGTGCACGCGGGCGAGCTTGCCTACGGGCGCAAGCGCACGCTGGAGATCGCGACGACGCTCGCCATGGAGCCCGAGCTCATGCTGCTCGACGAGCCCACGGCCGGCATGGGCCACGAGGACGTGGACCGCGTGAAGTCGCTCATCAAGGAAGTGGCGGCGGGCCGCACGGTGCTGATGGTCGAGCACAACATGAGCGTGGTGTCCGGGATCTGCGACACCATCTCGGTCCTGCAGCGTGGCGCCGTGCTCGCCGAGGGCACGTACGCCGAGGTCTCGGGCAACCCGCAGGTGATGGAAGCGTACATGGGGACCGCGCATGGCTGACGAGGTCCTGCGCATCGCCAACCTCCAGGCGTGGTACGGCGAGTCGCACGTGCTGCACGGCGTGGACCTCGCGGTGAACAAGGGCGAGGTCGTGACGCTCCTCGGCCGCAACGGCGCCGGGCGCACCTCGACGTTGAAGTCGATCCTGGGGCTGGTGGGCAAGCGCACCGGCTCGATCGTGGTGAACGGCGTGGAGACGGTCGGCTGGCCGACCTACAAGATCGCGCACCTGGGCGTAGGCTACTGTCCCGAGGAGCGCGGCATCTTCTCCAGCCTGTCGGTCGAGGAGAACCTGGAGCTGCCGCCCGAGATCGCCAAGGGCGGCATGGCCGTGGACGAGATCTACGAGATGTTCCCCAACCTGAGGGAGCGGCGCAAGACCGCGCAGGGCACCAAGCTCTCCGGCGGCGAGCAGCAGATGCTCGCCATGGCCCGGATCCTGCGAACGGGGGCCAACCTGCTGCTCCTCGACGAGATCACCGAAGGGCTCGCGCCCGTGATCGTGCAGACGCTGGGGCGCATCATCGTGAAGCTCAAGGAGCGCGGCTTCACGATCGTGCTCGTGGAGCAGAATTTCCGGTTCGCGGCGCCGCTCGCGGACCGACACTACGTGATGGAGCATGGCAAGATCGCCGAGTCCTTCCCCGCGCGCGAGCTCGAGGCGAAGACGGCGATGCTCCACGAATACCTGGGAGTGTAGTCTTTACAAAGAGAGAGGAGTTATGCAGATGGACATGAAGCTGAAGGCATTGCTCGCCGCAACCGTGCTCGCGCTGGGCACGGGCGCCGCGCAGGCGCAGATCACCGGAAACGTCGTGAAGATCGGGGTGCTGAACGACCAGTCGAGCCTGTACGCCGACCTGGGCGGGCAGGGCTCGGTGCTCGCGGCCAAGATGGCCGTGGAGGACTTCAAGGCGAAGGAGAAGGGCCTCAACGTCGAGGTGATCTTCGCCGACCACCAGAACAAGCCCGACGTCGGCACGCAGATCGCCAACAAGTGGATCGACGCCGAAGGCGTGGACGTGATCGTGGACACGCCGAACTCGGGTGTCGCGCTCGCGGTGAACGACGTCGTGAGGGCCAAGAACAAGGTCTTCATCAATTCGGGCGCGGCATCCTCCGACCTCACCGGCGCCAAGTGCTCGCCCAACACGGTGCACTGGACGTACGACACGTGGATGCTCGCCAACAGCACTGGCAAGGCGATCGTGAAGACGGGCGGCGACACCTGGTTCTTCATCACGGCCGACTACGCGTTCGGCCACGCGCTCGAGCGCGACACCAAGGCGGTGGTGGAGAAGAACGGCGGCAAGGTGCTGGGCGACGTGAAGGTGCCGCTCAACAACCAGGACTTCTCGTCCTTCCTGCTGCAGGCGCAGTCGTCCAAGGCGAAGATCATCGGCCTCGCGAACGCGGGCGGCGACACGATCAACTCGATCAAGCAGGCGGCCGAGTTCGGCATCGTGAAGGGCGGCCAGCAGCTCGCGGGCCTGCTCGTGTTCCTCACCGACGTGCACGGCATCGGCCTGGAGAAGGCGCAGGGCCTCATCATGACCGAGACGTTCTACTGGGACCTGAACGACCAGACGCGCGCGTGGAGCAAGCGCTTCGCGGCCGCGAACGGCGGCAAGGAGCCCACCATGGTGCAGGCGGGCGTGTACGCCGGCGTGCTGCATTACCTCAAGGCGGTGGAAGCGTTGAAGAGCGACGCCGACGGCGCCAAGGTGGTGGCGAAGATGAAGGAGCTGCCGACCGACGATCCGCTGTTCGGCAAGGGCGTCATCCGCGCCGACGGCCGCAAGATCCACAACGCCTACCTCTTCGAGGTGAAGAAGCCGTCGGAATCGAAGTACCCGTACGACTATTACAAGCTGCGCGCCACGATCCCGGCCGCGGAGGCGTTCCGCCCGCTGAACGAAGGCGGCTGCTCGCTGGTCAAGTGACCTAGCACCGCGCGTAGAGCGATGTCCACACAGGCACTGTTCGGGCAACTGCTGATCGGGCTGATCAACGGCTCGTTCTACGCGCTCCTTTCCCTGGGGCTCGCGGTCATCTTCGGGCTCCTCAACATCATCAACTTCGCCCACGGCGCCCAGTACATGCTGGGCGCGTTCGTGGCCTATTTCCTGCTGAACAAGCTCGGCCTGGGTTACTGGTGGGCCCTCGCCATCGTGCCCGTCGTGGTGGGCGCGCTGGGCATGGTGATCGAGCGGCTCATGCTCTCGCGCCTGTACAGGCTCGACCACCTCTACGGGCTGCTGCTCACCTTCGGCCTCGCGCTCATCATCGAAGGCGCCTTCCAGCACCAGTTCGGCTCGGCGGGCCTGCCGTACTCGATCCCCGAGAGCCTGCAGGGCGTTCAGAACCTGGGCTTCATGTTCCTGCCCAACTACCGGGCGTGGGTGATCTTCGCTTCCCTCGCGATCTGCCTGTCCACCTGGTTCCTGATCGAGCGCACCAAGCTGGGCGCGTACCTGCGCGCGGCCACCGAGAACCCCACGCTCGTGCAGGCCTTCGGCGTGAACGTGCCGCGCATGATCACCCTCACCTACGGGCTGGGCGTGGGGCTCGCCGCGCTCGCGGGCGTCTTCGCCGCGCCGATCTACCAGGTGAGCCCGCAGATGGGCTCGTCGCTCATCATCGTGGTGTTCGCCGTGGTGGTGATCGGCGGCATGGGCTCCATCATGGGCTCCATCGTGACCGGCTTCGGCCTGGGCGTGATCGAGGGACTCACCAAGTATTTCTACCCGCAGGCTTCCAGCACGGTGATCTTCGTGATCATGGCGATCGTGCTGATGATCCGGCCGCAGGGCCTGTTCGGGCAGCGCTGATGAACGAATCGCAGAGCCTCGGCGCCACGCTCCAGGATCCCGCCTGGGAGGCGCGTTACGAGCGCATCGCGTTCGTGGTGCTGGTGGTCGCCTTCGCGGCGATGCCGTTCGTGATCTACCCGCGCTTCGGCATGCAGCTGCTGTGCTTCGCGCTCTTCGCCTGCGCCTTCAACCTGCTGATCGGTTTCGGCGGGCTGCTCTCGTTCGGGCACGCGATGTTCTTCGGCATGGGCAGCTACCTCGCCGCGCACGCGGCCAAGGTGTGGGGCCTGCCGGTCGAAGTCGCGATCGTCGCGGGCGCGGCCACGTCGATGCTGCTCGGCGGGCTCACGGGGCTGCTCGCGATCCGCCGCCAGGGCATCTATTTCGCGATGATCACGCTCGCGCTCGCGCAGATGCTGTACTTCTTCTGCCTGCAGGTGCCGTTCACCGGCGGCGAGGACGGCATCCAGTCGGTCCCGTTGAGCAAGCTGCTCGGGGTGGTGGATCTCAACGCGCCCTTGTTCCATGTCGGGGACCAGGCCATTCCGGTGCTGTACTACTTCGTGCTCGCCATCTTCCTCGCGGGGTTCGGCCTCATCCACCGCATCGTCCACTCGCCGTTCGGCCAGGTGCTCAAGGCGATCCGCGAGAACGAGCCGCGCGCCATCTCCCTGGGCTACCGCACCGAGCACTACAAGCTCGCGGCATTCGTGCTGTCGGCCACGCTCGCCGGGCTCGCGGGCGCCACCAAGGCCATGGTCGCGCAGAACGCCTCGCTCACCGACGTGCACTGGTCGATGTCGGGCGAGGTGGTGCTGATGACGCTGCTGGGCGGCATGGGCACCGTGTTCGGCCCGATCGTCGGCGCCGTGGTCATCGTCTCGATGCAGTTCTACCTCGCCGAGCTGGGCTCGTGGGTCACCATCACCCAGGGCATGATCTTCGTGGTCTGCGTGCTCGCGTTCCGCCGCGGCATCCTGGGCGAGATGGAGGCGTGGCTCAGGCGGCGCAGGAGCCGCTAGCCCGGGCGATGGTGGGCCCCGGCCATCCCTTCGTCGCGGGGCTCGATCGCAACGCGGCGAACTACGCGCCGCTCACGCCGCTCTCGTTCCTCAGGCGCTCGGCCGAGGTCTACCCGGGCAAGGCCGCCGTGATCCACGGCGAGCGCCGCTACACCTATCTCGAGTTCCACGAGCGCTGCCGGCGGCTCGCGTCCGTGCTCGCCGCCCGCGGCGTCGGGCGCGGCGACACGGTCGCGGTGATGGCGCCCAACGTGCCCGCGCTGCTCGAATGCCACTACGCGGTGCCGGGGCTGGGCGCCGTGCTGAACGCGCTCAACTACCGGCTGGATGCCGCCACCATCGCGTTCTGCCTCGAGCACGGCGGGGCCAAGGTGCTCATCACGGACCGCGAGTATTCGGGGGTGATCGGCGAGGCGATCAAGAAGCTCGGACGCGAGATCTTCGTCGTGGACATCGACGACGCGCTTGCCTCCGGCGGCGAGAGGCTCGGGAGCATCGACTACGAGGCGTGGATCGCGCAGGGCGACGCCTCGTTCGAGCTGCGCGATCCCGCCGACGAATGGGACTCGCTCGCCCTGCTGTACACGTCGGGCACGACCGGGAACCCGAAGGGCGTCGTCTACCACCATCGCGGCGCCTACCTCAACGCGCTGGGCAACGCGCTCGCCTTCGGCCTCACGCCGCGCTCCGTATACCTGTGGACGCTGCCGATGTTTCACTGCAGCGGCTGGACGTACACCTGGGCCGTCACCGCCGTGGGCGGCACGCACGTATGCCTGCGCAAGGTGGACCCGGCCCTGGTCTTTCCCGCCATCGAGCGCCACCGCGTGACGCACCTGTGCGGCGCGCCGATCGTGCTCAACCTGCTGGTGAACGCGCCCGCGGCGGTGAAGAAACGCTTCGGCCACACGGTGGAGGTCGCCACCGGCGGCGCCGCGCCGCCCTCGGCGATCATCGAGGCCATGGAGTCCATGGGCTTTCGCGTGACGCACCTCTACGGCCTCACCGAAAGCTACGGGCCGGCCACGCTCTGCGCCTGGCAGGAAGCGTGGGACGGCCTGGACCTCAATGCGCGCGCCGTTCTCATGGCGCGCCAGGGCGTACGCTATCCCACGCTCGACGCAATGCAGGTGGGCGACCCGGCCTCGGGCACGCCGGTGCCGCGCGACGGCAAGACCCTGGGCGAGGTGATGCTGCGCGGGAACACGATCATGAAGGGGTACCTGCGCAACGCGCCCGCGACCGGGGAAGCCTTCCGCGACGGCTGGTACCACACGGGCGACCTCGCGGTGTGGCACCCCGACGGCTACATCGAGGTGAAGGACCGCTCGAAGGACATCATCATCTCCGGGGGCGAGAACATCTCGTCGCTCGAGGTGGAGGAGTGCCTCTACCGGCATCCGCACGTGATGGAGGCGGCGGTGGTTGCGCGGCCCGACGAGAAGTGGGGCGAGACGCCCTGCGCCTTCGTGACGCTCAAGCCCGGCGCGCCGCCGGTTTCCGCGCAGGAGATCCTCGCCTGGTGCCGCGAGCACCTCGCGCACTTCAAGGTGCCGCGCACCGTGGTCTTCGGCGAGCTGCCGAAGACGTCCACCGGCAAGATCCAGAAGTTCGTCCTGCGCGAGCGAACGCGGTCGCTTTAGCGGGAACGGGACGGCCCTTGCGCCTGTCCGATGGGAAAGGAGAGGGCGATGACGATCCATGACGTGCAGATGCAGCGACGCGAGGACGTGGCCGAGGCAACCGCGGCCTTCCACTTCTCGAAGCCCGGCGACTTCGTGTTCGTGCCCGGGCAGGCCCTCGACCTCATCCTCCCATCGTTCGAGGGCGAGGCTTCCCGCCACGCCTTCTCGATCGTGAGCGCGCCGCACGAGCCCGACCTCGTCATCACGACGCGGCTGCGCGACAGCGCCTTCAAGCGGGCGCTCGGCTCGCTGGCCCTTCGCGGCGCCGCGCAGGTCGACGGCCCGTTCGGCTCCCTCACGCTGCACCGCAATCCGAAGCGCGACGCGCTCTTCGTCGCGGGCGGCATCGGCATCACGCCCTTCATGAGCATGCTGCGCCACGCGGCCCGCAATCCCACCGCGCAGCGCATCGCCCTGCTGTACTCGAACCATCGTCCCGAGGATGCCGCCTTCCTCCAGGAGCTCGAGCGCCTCGCGAAGGACAATCCGCGTTTCGAGCTGCGCGCGACCATGACCGCGATGGAACGCTCCGGGAAGCCGTGGACGGGCGAGACGCGCCGCATCGACGCGGCGATGGTGCGCGACGTCGTGGCGGGGCTCCGCAGCCCCATCGTTTACGTGGCGGGGCCGCCCGCGATGGTCGCCGCGGCGCGCGGCGTCGTGGTCGAGGCGGGCATCGACGGGGACGACATCCGCACGGAGGATTTCGCGGGCTATTGAGCGCACGGCGGGCATGGCACCATCGGGCGGCTGTCCCGGGCGCCCGGAATCCGCTAGAATTTCAAACACTCGTTTGAAATTCGTTCCATAAGATGAAAATCCTCGTTCCAGTCAAGCGCGTCGTGGACTTCAACGTGAAGGTGCGCGTGAAGTCCGACCAGTCGGGCGTCGAGCTCGCCAACGTGAAGATGTCCATGAACCCCTTCGATGAGATCGCCGTCGAGGAGGCGCTCAAGCTCAAGGAAGCGGGCAAGGCCACCGAGGTGATCGCCGTCTCGGCGGGCGTGGCCGCGTGCCAGGAGACGCTTCGTACGGCGCTCGCCATGGGTGCGGACCGCGCGATCCTCGTGGAAACCGACGCCGAGCTGCAGCCGCTCGCCGTGGCGAAGCTGCTCAAGGCCGTGGCGGCCGCGCAGGGCGCCGGCCTCGTGATCCTCGGCAAGCAGGCGATCGACGACGACGCCAACCAGACGGGCCAGATGCTCGCCGCGCTCCTCGACTGGCCGCAGGCGACCTTCGCGAGCAAGGTGGAGATCGGCGAGGGGAGCGCGAAAGTCACGCGCGAGATCGACGGCGGCCTGGAAACCGTGGAGGTGAAGCTGCCGGCGGTGATCACCACGGACCTGCGCCTGAACACGCCCCGCTACGCGACGCTGCCCAACATCATGAAGGCGAAGAAGAAGCCGCTCGACGTCGTGAAGCCCGACGCGCTCGGCGTGGATGTCGCGCCGCGCCTGAAGACGCTCAAGGTGGCCGAGCCCGGCAAGCGCAAGGCGGGCGTCATGGTGAAGGACGTGGCCGACCTGGTGGACAAGCTCAAGAACGAAGCAAAGGTGATTTGACATGGCCGTTCTCGTCATCGCGGAACACGACAACGCGCACATCCGGGGCGGCACCGCCAACGCGGTCACGGCGGCATCGAAGATGGGCGGCGAGGTGCACGTCCTCGTCGCGGGGCAGGGCGCGCGCGCCGCGGCCGATGCGGCGGCGAAGCTCGCCGGCGTAACCAAGGTGCTGCACGTCGAGGGCGCGCAGTACGCCGGCGGGCTGGCCGAGAATTTCGCCGCGCTGGTGGCGCCGCTCGCGAAGTCGTACTCCCACGTGGTGGCGGGCGCCACCGCGTTCGGCAAGAGCTTCATGCCGCGCGTGGCCGCGCTGCTCGACGTGGCGCAGGTCTCCGAGATCACCGCGGTCGAGTCGCCCGACACCTTCGTGCGGCCGATCTACGCCGGCAACGCGTTCGCCACCGTGCAATCGTCCGATCCCATCAAGGTGATCACCGTGCGCGCGACGGGTTTCGAGGCGGCCGCGTCCACGGGATCGGCTCCCGTGGAATCCGTCGCGGCGGGCCCCGACAAGGGCCAGTCGAAAGTGCTGGGCCAGGAGCTCACGAAGTCGTCGCGTCCCGAGCTTGCCGGCGCGCGGCGCATCGTCTCGGGCGGGCGCGGGCTCGCGAGCGGCGAGAACTTCAAGATGCTCGATGCGCTCGCCGACAAGCTGGGCGCGGCCATCGGCGCCTCGCGCGCCGCGGTCGACTCGGGCTATTGCCCCAACGACTACCAGGTGGGGCAGACGGGCAAGATCGTGGCCCCCGAGCTCTACGTGGCCATCGGAATTTCCGGCGCGATCCAGCACCTGGCGGGAATGAAGGACAGCAAGGTGATCGTCGCCATCAACAAGGATCCGGAAGCGCCCATCTTCCAGGTCGCCGATTACGGGCTGGTGGGCGATCTCTTCCAGATCGTCCCGGAGCTCACCCAGAAGATCTGAGGACGCCATGGCCGAGTACGTCGCCCCCATCAAGGACATGCAATTCGTGCTGAAACACGTGGTCG
>DATIWC010000033.1:0-58553 GCA_035519515.1 Usitatibacter sp. | reverse complement strand
GCGGCCGCGATCTTCGAGGCGCTTCGCGCGCTGCCGCTCGCGCCCCGCGAGCGCTACGTGCTCGACGGCAGCCGGCTCGAGGCGTTCGACACGGCGACGGGGTTCCTCCTGCTGCGCCGGCTCGCGGAAGTAGGCTGCACGACCGCGACGCTCGCCACGCGCGGATTCGAGCCGCGCCACCTGCGGCTGCTCGAGCTCGTGCGCGAACGCATGACCGCGCCGCCTTCGGCCGCCCGGTCCGTGCATTTCGGCCTCGTGGAGCGCGTGGGCTTCGCGGCCGCGAGCCTCTGGCGGCTGCTCCTCGCCCAGGTGGCCTTCGTGGGCGCCGTGGCGCTGGAGGCGCTGGCGCTCGTGCGCGCGCCGCAGCTCTTTCGCTCGCGCGAGACGGCTTCGCAGTTCGAGTCGGTCTGCGTGGACGCCATCCCGATCGTGGCGCTGGTGAACTTCCTCGTGGGGATCGTGATCGCGTACGTGCTCGGCGTGCAGGCGCAACGCTATGGCGCCAACCTCTTCGTGGCCGACGGCATCGGGCTGGGCGTATGCCGCGAGCTCGCGCCGATCCTCGCCTCCGTCGTCGTCGCGGGCCGCTCGGGCGCCGCGTTCACCGCGCAGATCGGCGCCATGAAGGTGGACGAGGAGGTCGACGCCATCAGCACGCTGGGCCTGTCGCCGATCCAGGTGCTGGTCATTCCGCGCCTCCTCGCGCTCATGCTCGCGCTGCCGCTGCTCGTGTTCGTGGGCGACGTGGCAGGCATCGCGGGCGGCCTCGTGGCGGGCGCGTGGCAGCTCGACATCGCTCCGCCCGTGTTCCTCGAGCGCGTGCACGCCGTGCTCGAGATGCGCCACCTGGTGGTCGGGCTCGTGAAGGCGCCCGTGTTCGCGGCGTTCATCGCGCTCGTCGCCTGCCGCATGGGTTTGACGGTGGCGCGCGATGCGCGCAGCGCGGGCGAGAACACCACGTCGACGGTCGTGCAGTGCATCGTCTGGGTGATCGTCCTGGACGCCGCCTTCGCGATCGCCTTCCAGAGGATGGACGTCTGAATGGAACGCGTCCTTTCCGTCGAGTCGGTCGTCACCCGCTTCGGCAGCCAGCTCGTGCACGACGACGTGAGCTTCTCGGTCGGGCGCGGCGAGGTCGTGGCGGTCATCGGCAGCAGCGGCAGCGGCAAGTCGGTGCTCCTGCGCGAGGTCATCGGGCTCCTGCGCCCGACCTCGGGGCGCATCGAGCTGCTCGGCGCCGACGTGTGGCGCTGCGCCGAGGAGGAGCTGAACGCCGTGCGCCGGCGCTTCGGCGTGCTGTTCCAGGATGGCGCGCTCTTCTCGTCGCTCACGGTCGCGGAGAACGTCGCCGTGCCGTTCCGCGAGAACACGAAGCTGCCGGCGGAAATCGTCGCGCCGCTGGTGGGATTCAAGCTCGCCCTGGTCGGCCTTCCGCCCGACGCGGGTGCCAAGACCCCGGCGCAGCTCTCCGGCGGCATGCGCAAGCGCGCGGCCCTCGCACGGGCGCTCGCGCTCGAGCCCGAGGTCCTCTTCCTCGACGAGCCCACCTCGGGGCTCGACCCGGTGAGCGCGCGCGAATTCCATCGCCTGCTGCGCGTGCTGTCCGACGGCCTCGGGCTCACGGTGCTCATCGCCACCCACGACCGCGACATGCTGCTGTCGATGGTCGATCGCGCCATCGCGCTCGCCGGCGCGAAGGTGGTGGCCGACGGTCCCGTGTCCGACGTGAAGAACGCCGGCGATCCCTGGCTCCAGGAATATTTCGCGGTGCCTGCCTGATGGATCCCGAAGCGAAATACACCGTCATCGGCGCCGCCGTGATCGCGCTCGTGGGGCTGCTCGCGGCCGCCATCGTGTGGCTGGGCAGCAGCGGCGAGGGTGCCCATGCGCACGTGTTCAAGATCTACTTCGAGCGCCAGACGCTTCAGGGCCTGGAGACGCGCAGCGAGGTCACCATGCGGGGCGTGCGCGTGGGCACCGTGACCGCGATCCGGCTCGCGCCCACCCGGCGCGCCGCCGTGGAGGTGGTCGTCGCCCTGGACCCGGCTACCCCGGTGCGCCAAAGCACGCGAGCCTCGGTCGACCGGCACTTGCTCACGGGGATCGCGACCGTGCGCCTCGACAACTCGACCGAGGAGAGCCCGTTGCTCACCGAGCCGCCTTCCGGCGAGCAGCGCCCCGTGATCGCCGAAGGCGAATCGACGCTGCAGCAGGTGTCGGACAACCTCGCGCAGCTCGCGCAGAGCACCGACGAGGCCATGAAGCGGCTCAACGAGGCGCTTTCGCCGCAGAACCGCGAGGCCCTTGCGGAAACCCTCGGGAACCTGCGCCGCGTCTCGCAGCAGGCGAGCGTGACGCTCTCGAAGGTCGATGCGGCGCTGGGCTCCGTGGACCAGGGCGCGCGCGAGGTCCGCTCGATGGCCGCTTCCGTGACTGCCGACGTGCACGGGCTTTCGGCCCGCTACGATGCCCTCGGGTCGGACGCGGCCGTCTCGGCGCGCGAGATCGGCGCGGCGGCGAGCCGGATCAGCGCCGACGTGGACCTGCTCACGCGGCGCGCCGACGTGATGCTCTCCGGCAGCGATACCGAGCTTCGTGCCAGCGCCCGCGCGCTTCGCTCGGCCGCGGAGGCGGTGGGAACAGCCGCGGAGCGCCTGCGCGATCCGCAGCAGCCGATCTACGGTCCGGCGCCGGCCGCGTTGGGGCCCGGGGAGGGCGCGCGATGAGAAATGGGGCCTGGCTCTTAGCCGCCACGGCGCTCGCGGCATGCACTTCGCTCGGGCCGCGCGAGGCGGAGCGCTACTTCGTGCTGGAGGCCGTTGCGCCGCCGGCCGCGGCCCGTGCGCCGGCGAAGGAAGGCATCGACGTGGCGCCCACGACGGCGTCCAGCTTCTACGACACGCAGTCGATCGCCTTCAGCCGCGGGGCGGGAACGCGCGAGTACTACCAGTTCAATCATTGGACGGAGCGGCCGCAGCGCGCCATCCATGCCTTGCTTGCTTCGCGCCTGCGCACGGATGCCGCGCGCGGCACGCTCGTGCTCGACACCCAGGTGGACGAGATCTATCACGACGCGGTCGTGCCGCCCGGCGTGGCCCGCGTGTCGATCAGTGCCGAGCTCTCCGATGCCGCGACGCGCACGCGCATCGCGCGTCGTTCCTTCACGCGATCGGTGCCTGCGCCCGCCTACGATGCCGAAGGCGCGGTGCAGGGCTTCGACCTGGCGGTCGCAAGCCTCGTCGAGGAGATCGCGGCCTGGGCCGAGGATCAGGCTGCCGCCAGGCGCCGTTGAGGCGCCGCGGTGCGGCGCGCCACGCGGAACCACGCCGCGTAGAGCGCCGGCAGGAAGAGCAGCGTGAGGATCGTGGCCACGAAGAGCCCCCCCATGATCGCCACCGCCATCGGCCCGTAGAAGGCGCTGCGCGTGAGCGGGATCATGGCGAGGATCGCCGCCGCCGCGGTAAGCATGATCGGGCGGAAGCGGCGCACGGTGGCATCGACGATCGCATCGGCCGGGTCGCTTCCCGCGGCGATGTCGTGCTCGATCTGGTCGACGAGGATCACCGAGTTGCGCATGATCATGCCCGCCAGCGCGATGGTGCCCAGCATGGCGACGAAGCCAAAGGGCACGTTGAAGGCGAGGAGCGCGGCGGCCACGCCGATCAAGCCCAGCGGCGCGGTGAGCAGCACGAGCGCCAGGCGCGAGAAGCTCTGCAGCTGCAGCATGAGCGCGGTGACCATCACCAGGATCATCACGGGCGCCACGACGGCGATGGACCGCTGCCCCTTGCCGGCGTCCTCGATGGCGCCGCCGGTCTCGATGCGGTAGCCGGCCGGCAGCCTCGCCTTGACGGGCTCGAGCGCCTTGAGCAGCTGCTGGCTCACCACGGGCGCCTGGATGCCGTCCTTGAGGTCGCTTCGCACCGTGATGGCGGGCAGCCGGTCGCGGCGCCAGTACACGCCCTGCTCGAGGCCGTAGCTCACGGTGGCGATCTGCGCCAGCGGGACGCTGCGCCCGCCGCCGATGGGCACGGCGAGGTCGGGCAGCAGGCTCATGAACTCGCGCTCCGCGCGCGAGCCGCGCACCACCACGTCCACCTGCTTGTCGCGCTCGCGGTAGGTCGTGGCCGTTTGGCCCGAGAGCACCGTGTTCATGAACTGCGAGAGCTCCTGCGTCGAGATGCCCAGCACGCGCGCGCGGTTCTGGTCGATGCTCAGGCGGATCACCTTCGAGGGCTCTTCCCAGTCGAAGTTGACCTCGCGCGTCCACGGGTTGGCGCGCATCCGCGCGGCGACCTCGTTGGCGATGACGCGGATGCGAGCCTTGTCCTCGCCCACCACGCGGAACTGGACGGGATAGCCCACGGGCGGGCCGTTCTCGAGGCGGTTCACGCGCCCGCGCACCAGCGGGAAGTCCTCGTCGAAGAGGCGCAGCAGGCGCGAACGCACCACCTCGCGGTCGGCATTGCCCTTCGTGTTCACGATGAACTGGCCGAAATTGGCGTTCACCAGCTGCTGGTCGAACGGCAGGTAGAAGCGGGGGCTGCCGCTTCCCACGTAGCTCACGAAGTTGTCGATGTGGTCCTTCACGCCGGGATCGGTGAGCAGGAACCGCTCGAGCTTCTTCACCTCCTCCTCGGTGGCGGGGATCGAGGCGCCCTCGGGCAGGCGCAGGTCCACGATGAGCTCGGGACGGCTCGCGGCGGGGAAGAACTGCTGCTGCACGAAGCCGAACGCCACCACCGAGAGGGCGAACACGCCCGCGGTGACGGCGATCACCGTCCAGCGATGCTCGACGCACCAGGTGACCAGCGTGCGGAAGCGCAGGTAGAAGGGCTTGCGGTACACGGCGCTCTCGTCGTGCGCGCCCGCCTTGTGCAGGTCGGGCAGGAGCTTGTAGCCCAGGTACGGGACGAACACGACCGAGACGATCCACGAGACGAGGAGGGCGAGCGTCGTCACCGCGAAGATGGAGAAGGTGTATTCGCCGGTGGACGAGCGCGCGAGCCCGATCGGCAGGAACCCCGCGGCGGTCACGACGGTGCCGGTGAGCATCGGCATGGCGGTGCTGCGGTAGGCGAAGCTCGCCGCGCGCACGCGCTCCCACCCCTGCTCCATCTTCACCACCATCATCTCCACCGAGATGATCGCGTCGTCCACCAGCAGGCCCAGCGCGATGATGAGGGCGCCCAGCGAGATCTTGTGCAGGTCGATGCCCGCGAGGTACATGAAGAGGAACGTGACCGCGAGCGTGAGCGGGATGGACAGCGCCACGATGAGCCCGGTGCGCAGCCCCAGCGTCACGAAGCTCACCGCGAGCACGATCGCCACCGCCTCGGTGAGCGAGTGCGTGAACTCGCTCACCGAGCGCTTCACCGTGGCGGGCTGGTCGTTCACGCGGTCGAGCTCGAGGCCCACGGGCAGCTCGCGCTCGATGCGCGACACCGCGTCGTCCAGGTCGTGGCCCAGCGCGATGATGTCGCCGCGCGGCACCATCGACACGGCGATGCCCAGGCCCCGGCGGCCCATGTAGCGCATGCGCGGCTGCGGGGGATCGGCGAACCCGCGGTAGACGTTGGCCACGTCGCCCAGCTGGAAGAGCCGGCCGTTGGCGCGGATGGCGATCGCCTTCACGGCGTCCACGGAATCGAGCGCGCCGGTGGCGCGGATGTAGATGCGGTCGCTCGCCGTCTCGAAGCTGCCCGTGGCGGACACCGCGTTCTGCTGGGCGAGCGCGCTGAAGGCGACCGAGGGATCGATGCCGAACGTGGCGAGCTTCGCGTTGGCGAACTCCACGTAGATGCGCTCGTCCTGCTCGCCGATCAGGTCCACCTTGGCGACGTTCCTCACCCGCAGCAGCTCGTTGCGGATGCGGTCGGCGGTCTCCTTGAGCTGCGCGTACGTGTAGCCGTCGCCGGTGAGGGCGTAGATGTTGCCGAACGTGTCGCCGAACTCGTCGTTGAAGAACGGGCCCTGGATGCCGGCCGGGAGCGTGGCGCGGATGTCGCCGATCTTCTTGCGCACCTGGTACCACGTGTCCTTGATCTCGTCGGGGCGCGAGGAGTCCTTCACGAACACGAACACCGTGGACTCGCCCGGCTTCGAGTAGCTGCGCAGGAAATCCAGGCGCGGCGTCTCCTGGAGCTTCTTCTCGATCTTGTCGGTGAGCTGGCGCTCGACCTCCTCGGCGGAGGCGCCCGGCCAGCGCGTCTGCACCACCATGAGCTTGAAGGTGAAGTCCGGGTCCTCGGCCTGGCCCAGGCGCAGGTACGAGCCCACGCCGATCGCGGCGAGCACCACCATGAAGTAGAGCACCAGCGCCTGGTGCGAAAGCGCCCACTCCGACAGGTTGAAGCGCTTGAACAAGCGGCGCCTCCTAGTTGCTCTGCGCTTGCTGCGTCTGGCCGCCCGCGCTCGAGGCGAGGCGCACCGGCTGGTCGTTGCGCAGGCGATGCACGCCCGCGGTCACCACGATGTCGCCGGCATCCAGGCCCGACGTGATGATCACGCCGTCCTCGCGATACTGGCCGACGCTCACGTTGCGAAGCTGCACGCGGCTCGTCTTCGGGTCCACGATCCACACCGCGGGCTGCTGCTGGCTGCCGGCGAGCGCGGAGAGCGGCAGCAGCACGAGGCGCACGTCGGACTGCGGGTTGAAGAGCACGTTCGCCGTCATGCCGAGCTGCGCCTCGGCGGGCGGATCGATCGCCGCGACGCGCACGGCGTAGGTGCGGGTCACCGGGTCCGCGCCGCCCGCGATCTCGCGGATGCGCCCGCGGAACACCTTCGAGGGGTCGGCCCAGAGCTGGATCGTGACGTCCTGCCCGGTCTTGAAGCGCGCGAGCTGGCCCTCGGGCGCGTTCACCACGACGTCCTTCTCGCCGGCGTGGGCGAGCTTGAGCACCGGCTGGCCGGCCGTGACCACCTGGCCCGGCTCGCCGCTCACGCTCACCACGACGCCGTCGGAGTCGGCCGCGAGGTTGGTATAGGCGGCCTGGTTCGCGTTGATCGCCGCCTGCGAGCGGGCCTGCTCCACCTTCGCCTGGGCCGCGTTGAACGTGTTCTGCTTCACGTCGTAGGCGGATTGGCTGATGAATTTCTTCGCGAGCAGGTCGGCGTAGCGGTCGAGCTCGGACTTGGCGAAGCGAAGATCGCTCTCGGCGGAGGCGAGCTGCGCGGTGGCGGCCTGCGCGGCGAGCCGCGCGTCCTCGGGGTCGAGCCGCGCGAGCACCTGCCCTTGGGACACGCGCGCTCCGGCATCGACGCTGCGCGAGAGGATCTTGCCGCCGATGCGGAAGGCGAGGTCGGTCTCGTGGCGCGCGCGCAGCTCGCCCGAGTACACGTCGCGGCTCGCGACCGCGCCCGGGGTTACGCGTTGGGTGACGACCGGGCGCACGGGCTCGGCCTCGGGCGCGGCGGCGCTGCACGCCGCGACGAGCAGCGCGGCCACCATCGCGGGGGCGGTATTCCTCATTTCGATTTCCTTCCTTTCAGCGATCCATCCCAGAGCGCACGCAGGGCGCCTTCGATCTCGTGCTCGTAGTCGCGCTTGAGCAACTGCAGCTCGGGACGCTCCAGGGCCTTGCCGAAGCGTTCGTTCGGGTGCAGCAGCTGCCAGAGGCCCACGATGAGCCCGTAGCTGTTCATGAGCAGGCGCACGCCGCCGCCCGCGCCGAGGGTGGGGAAGTGACGCTCGAGCCCTGCGCCCGCGATCGCCAGCACCTCGGCCACGCGGCACTTGAAGGCGATCGCCGAGTCGACGGGCGTCTCGCGTTCCATCATCCCGAAGCAGCGGCTGGTGAGCGGCAGGTAGCCCGGCATGCGGATCAGGTGCTTGCGCGTGACGGCGAAGACGTCGTCGAAGCCGAGCGGCCCGGGGCCCGAGAGCTTTTCCATGAGCGCCTTGAAGAAGAGGCCCACGTGCTGCTCGTGCAGCGCGAGCAGCAGCTCCTCCTTCGCGGGGAAGTACAGGTAGACCGTGCCCTTGGCCACGCCGGCGGCCTGCGCGACCTCGGCCACGTTGGGCATGCGGTCGGGATGCGCGAGGTAGAGCTTCTCGATCGCGTCGAGGATTTCCTGGCGGCGCTCCTGCTTGTCCTCGATCGCGATGGCTCTCTGGAATGCCATAACTGACTCCGGGTCACTTGAGGCGGGAGACTAAATGACCCGAAGTCAGTTGTCAAGCGGGGCGCGGCAGGGGGTTGCATCGGTAATTGCGATTGCCGTGGAAGTGTGTGCCTTGCCACACGCGAATTCGCAGGACATCGGTAACCTCCGTCCCACAATCAACTCCAAACAAAAAGTTATTCGATGCGAATGTCGTCCAGGCTCGTGCGGGCAGTGACCGGCACGGCCATCGTGTTGTGGGCGCTGGCCGCGATGCCCGCGGTCGCCGAAACCACATGGAAGGTCCAGGTCTGGGGCCCGAAGCGCGCTTCCCTCGTGCCCTTCGAGTGGTACGCGCGGGAAGTCGCGGCGCGGACCAATGGCCAGGTGAAGCTCGACATCGCCTACGACAAGGGCAAGGTGACCGACGCGATGGGCCTGCTCGCATCGGGCGCCGCCGACAGCACCTTCATCTGCACGCAGTTCTTTGCCGAGCGGATGCGGCTGCTCACGCTGATCGACCTGCCGCTCTTCACTCCGAAGAGCATCACGGCCGTGGGCCTCCTGGAGCTCGCGCTCGGCGACCATCCGGCGGTCCAGGCGGAATTGAAGAAGTCGGGCATCCGGATGCTCCTGCCCACGCCGCTGCCGCAGTACCAGTTCATGGGCACGCGGCGCCTCGCGAAGATCGACGACTTCCGCGGCGCGAGGGTGCGCATCTCGCCCGAGATGGGAAGGATCCTGGGCGAATACGGCGCGCAGGTGATCGCCACCTCCACCGCCGAGGCCGCGGGCGCGCTGAAGGAGGGCAAGCTCGACCTCGTGGCGCTGCCCTATCCGTACGCGTTCGCGACCTACAAGGTGGACGACGCCTCGAAGTACGTGACCGACACGATCTCGCTGGGCTCGCCGCTTTGCTACATGGCCGCGAGCCAGAAGTCCTGGGAGGCGCTCCCCGCCGGCGTGAAGAAGGTGATGCTGGAGCTGCGCGAGCCGGCGCTTGCGCGCTACGAGCAGGCCTACGCGGCCGACGACGCCGCGACCATCGCGGCATTCAAGTCGAAGGGGCTGGAGTTCGTCGCGTTCAACCCCTCCGACCGCACGCGCCTCGTCGCCAAGGCGATCAAGATCTGGAATGCCTGGATCGAGGCCCGCGAGAAGGAGGGCCTGCCGGGCAACGAGGTCTTCGAGTTCGCGCAGGCGAAGATCCGCGAGTCCGCACGCAAGTGACGGCGCGCCCGTGAAGATCATCGCGGACCTCAACACCGGCGCCAAGCTCGCCCTGGCCTTCGGGCTCATGGCCTCCCTCATCGCGGTCGTGGGCTTCATGGGCATCCGCGGCATGGGCGGCATGCGCGAGAGCATGGCCTTCCTCTACGAGAACGAGGCGCTGGGCGCGCTCCACCTCAAGGAAGCCAACGTCCAGCTGGTCGCCACGCAGGGCGCCGTGCGCGCGGCGCTGCTGGACGAATCCGCCGACAAGTGGATCGCCGAGGTGCGCAAGGCCGACGCCGCGTTCCATGGCGAATTCGACAAGTACCGCGCCACGCTCTCGCGCCCCGAGGATCTCGCCAAGGCGGCCGAAGTGGAAACGCTCTTCAAGGAGCTGCGCGAGGTGCAGGACCTGGTGCTCGATCTCGTGAAGGCCGGCAAGGGCGGGCGCGCGCGCAGCATGTGGCTCAACCTCGACCCGCTGCTCGAAGTGGTCGACGGCGCGTTGGACGAGCTTTCCGCGCGCAAGGTCTCCGACATGGAGAAGACGGCGCAGGCGACCTGGGCGAGCTACGCCCGGAGGACGGGCCTCGTCGTGAGCCTCGTCCTCGCGGCCATCACCTCGGCCGTCCTGCTGGGCGTGCTCATCACGGGGCTCATCGTGCGGCCGCTGCGCGGCGCCGTGCGCGTGCTCGAATCGGTCGCCGGGGGCGACCTCACGCAACGCATGGAAGAGGGCAGCCGCGACGAGGTCGGCCGCATGGCGCTCTCGCTCAACCGCGCGCTCGCGAGCGTGAACGAAGCGCTCGGCGACGTGAGCAGCGCGGCAGACCGCACCGCGGGCGCCTCGCGCCAGATGTCGCAGTCCGCCAGCCACCTCGCCCGCGGGGCGCAGGAGCAGGCCACGAGCCTCGAGGAGACCGCGGCCTCGCTCGAGGAGATCACCGGCACCCTCAAGCAGACGGCCGACCACGCGGCGAGGGCGAGCGAATTCGCACTGGGCTCGCGCAAGATCGCGGAGAAGGGCGGCAACGTGGTCGCGGCGACCGTGCAGGCGATGGGAGAGATCGAGGCCTCCTCGCGCCGGATCGCCGACATCACCTCGACGGTGGACGCGATCGCGTTCCAGACCAACCTGCTCGCGTTGAACGCGGCGGTGGAAGCCGCGCGCGCCGGCGAGCATGGCCGCGGCTTCGCCGTGGTCGCCGCCGAGGTGCGCGCGCTCGCGCAACGCTCGGCGGAAGCCGCGCGGCAGATCAAGCAGCTCACGCAGGATTCAGCCGGGAAGGTGCGCGCCGGCTCGAAGCTGGTGCGCGAATCGGGGGCCACGCTCGCCGAGATCGTGGAATCCGCCAACCGCGTGACCGAGCTCATCGCCGAGATCGCCGGCGCGACCCGCCACCAGTCCTCGGGTGTCGACCAGGTGAACGGCGCGGTCGCGCAGATGGAACAGCTCACCCAGAGCAACGCCGCGCAGACCGAGGAGATCACCGCCACGTCGGAGGCGCTCGCCTGGCAATCCGAGCACCTTCGCGAGCTCGTGAGCCGCTTCACGTTGCGGCCGGGAACCGCCGTCGCGCCGCTCGCTCCCTAGCGCCTCGCGGATCGCGTATCGCGCGGCCGCGCATCGTATGATGCCTCGATGAGCGCCGCCGCCACCGCGCCGCGATTCGCCAACGTCGTCCGGGAAGGGCGGACCCTGCCCATCGAGTACCAATGGGTCGGCGAGGGCGCGCGCACCATCGTCTTCCTCCACGAAGCGCTGGGCTCGCTCGGGCTTTGGCGCGACTTTCCGCGGCAGCTGTGCGAAGCGGCCGGCGCGCGCGGCCTCGTCTATTCGCGTCCCGGGTTCGGCCGCTCGGGACCGCGCGACCGCTGGGACCCGCGCTTCCTCCACGACCATGCCTACGAGGTGCTGCCCGCCTTTCTCGAGGCCGTGGGCCTCGCGGGAACCCGCCCGTGGTTGTTCGGCCACAGCGATGGCGCCTCGATCGCGCTGCTGCACGCGGCCCGCTTTCCCGAAGCCGACGCGGGCATCGTCGTGGTCGCGCCGCACATCTTCGTCGAGGAGGTGACGCTCGAGGGCATCCGCGCCGCGCGCGTGCGGTGGGAGACCAGCGACTGGCGCTCCCGCCTCGCGCGGCACCACGACGACGTGGATGCCGTATTCGGCGGCTGGAACGACCTGTGGCTGCGGCCGGAATTCCGCGGCTTCAACATCGAGCGCGAGATCGAGGCGATCCGCTGCCCGGTGCTCGCCGCGCAGGGCGTGGACGACGAGTACGGAACGCTCGAGCAGGTTCGCGGGATCGCGCGGCTGGTTTCCGGCACGCGCATCGTCGAGCTGCCCGGCGGCCACTGGCCGCATCGCGACCATCCGCGCTCGCTCATCGACGCCACCGTGGAGTTCATGGCGGCGCGCTAACATCCGCGCCATGGAGCGATCGACGCAGGTGGGCATCGTCGGCGCGGGTCCCGCGGGACTGCTGCTCGCCCATTTGCTGCAGCGCCATGGCATCGAATCGGTGGTGCTCGAGTCGCGCAGCCGCGAGGAGGTCGAGGCGACGGTGCGCGCGGGGGTGCTCGAGCAGGGCACCGTGGACCTGCTGCGCGCCACGGGCGTGGGCGGGCGCCTCGACCGCGAGGCGTTCTTCCACCGCGGCGTCTACCTGCGCTTCGGCGGCGAGACCCGGCACGTGGACATGCGCGCGCTCACGGGCGGGCGCAACGTCACGGTCTACGCGCAACAGGAAGTGGTGAAGGACCTCGTCGCGGCGCGCCTCGCGGCGGGCGGGGCGCTGCATTTCGGCGTCGCGCAGGTCGCGCTTCACGATCTCGCCTCGGCACGTCCCACGCTCGCGTTTCGCCAGGGTGGCGCGGAGCATCGGCTCGCGTGCGATTTCATCGCGGGCTGCGACGGGGCCCACGGCGTGGTGCGGCACGCGCTTGCCGGAGGCGCGCTCGAGCGCTTCGAGCGCGCCTACCCGTTCGGCTGGCTCGGCATCCTGGTGGAAGCGCCGCCGTCATCGGACGAGCTCATCTACGCCACGCACGATCGCGGCTTCGCGCTCGTGAGCACGCGCTCGGCGGCCTTGCAGCGGATGTACTTCCAGTGCGATCCGCACGCCGATCCGGCGAGCTTCGACGACGCGCGCGTCTGGGAAGAGCTGCGCACGCGGCTCGCCACGCGCGACGGCTGGCGTCCCGTCGAGGGGAAGATCACGCAGAAGGTCGTGGTGGGGATGCGCAGCCTCGTCTTCGAGCCCATGCAACTGGGGCGCGTCTTCCTCGCCGGCGATGCGGCCCACGTGGTGCCGCCCACGGGCGCCAAGGGACTCAACCTCGCGGCGGCCGACGTGCGCGTGCTGTCCAGGGCCATCGCGCGCCACTACGGCGATCGCGACGATTCGCTGCTCGACCGGTATTCGCAAACGTGCCTGCGCCGCGTCTGGAAAGCCCAGCGCTTTTCGTGGTGGCTCACGACGCTCATGCATCGCGCCGAAGGCGACACGCCTTTCGACCGGCGCCGGCAGCTCGCCGAGCTGGATTACGTGACGACGTCGCGTGCGGCGATGACCTCGTTCGCCGAGAACTACACCGGCCTGCCGTTCGAGGACTAGCCTTTCGGCAGGATCAGGCAGCTGCCCGTTCCATGGGCGAGCATCCTGCCCGCGGCATCGACGAGGCTCGCCTCGCAATACGCCACCCGCTTTCCGGCGTTGATCACGCGGCCCTCCGAGACCACCTCGCCCGTATCCGCGGTGATCGGGCGCAGGTAGTTGACGCGGATGTCGAGCGTCGTGAAGCCCTGGTCGGCCGCGAGCGCCGAGAGGCACGAGAGCGCCATCGCGGTATCGAGCACCGCCGCGGCCCAGCCCCCGTGGATCGTGCTGATGAGGTTGTAGGACTTTTCGTCGGGGCGTCCGCGGATGGTCACCTTGCCGGGTGCCGCCGCCGCGATGCGGAAGCCGAGCGTGAGGCCGATGGGTGGCTGCGCGAACTCGCCGGCGATGACGCGCTGCAGGTAGTCGAGGCCGGTGCCGCGGTGCTCGCGCACGTCGACGATCGGCGTCGCGGCGTTCATACGATGCCCTCGAGGAGCTGCACCTCGACGCTGGTGCCGGCCTCGACGTTGCCGGTCGCGTCGCCCAGGATGATGAAGCAGTTGGCCTCGCTCATGGATTTGAGGATCCCCGAGCCTTGCTCGCCGGTGGGCTTCACGGTGAGCGAGCCGTCGGCGGCCTGCGTGAGGATGCCGCGCTGGAACTCCGTGCGGCCCGGCGCTTTCTTGAGCTTCGCCGTGCAGGTGGCCCGGAAGGTGGGGATGGGCGCCACCGGGTCCGCGCCCATCAACACGAGCAGCGCGTCGCGCACGAACTGGTAGAAGGTCACCATCACCGAGACCGGGTTGCCCGGCAGGCCGAAGAAGTGCGCCCCGCGGATCTTGCCGTAGGCGAGCGGCCGGCCCGGCTTCATGGCGATCTTCCAGAACACCACCTCGCCCAGCTTGCCCAGCATCGACTTCACGAAGTCCGCCTCGCCCACCGAGACGCCGCCGCTCGTGATCACCACATCCGCGTTGGCCGAGGCCTGCGCGAAGGCATGCTCGAGCGCCTCCGGATCGTCGCGCACCACGCCCATGTCGAGGATCTCGCATCCCATGCGCGTGAGCATGCCGTGCAGCGTGTAGCGGTTCGAATCGTAGATCTCGCCTGGGCCGAGCGGGGAGCCGATGGATTTGAGCTCATCGCCGGTGGAGAAGAACGCGACGCGCAGGCGCCGATACACGGCCGCCTCGCCGATGCCCAGGGACGCGAGGAGCCCCAGCTCCGCGGGGCGCACGATGCGACCGCGCTTGAGCGCAAGCGAGCCCGCCTTGAGGTCCTCGCCCGCCTCGCGCACGTTCTGCCCCGTCTTCTGCCCGGGCGCGAACGTGATCGACTTGCCGCTCGCCCGCGCGCGCTCCTGCATGACGACCGTGTCCGCGCCTTCGGGCACCACGCCGCCCGTCATGATGCGCACGCACTGGCCCGCGCCCACGCGCCCCGGGAAAGGCTTGCCCGCGAACGACACGCCGATCTCCGCGAGCGTGGTCTGCGCGTCGGCCTCGAGATCCGCGCCGCGCATCGCCCACCCGTCCATGGCCGAGTTGCGGTGCGCCGGCACGTCCACCGGCGAGAGGATGTCCTCGGCGAGCACGCGGCCGAGCGCATCGCGAACCGGCACGCGCACCGTGCCCTGCACGGGCTCGAGGAACTGGTGGATGAAGGCGCGCGCCTTGGCCACCGGCATCGAGTTCGGGTCGTAGTCGTCGGCGCAGGAGGCCTGCGTGATCGAGAGCGCGGGAGTGTTCATGCGCGGATGTTTCCCTCCAGGCCCGCGAGCTCCTCGCGGGTGTTGATGTTGACGAAGGCGCCCGGCTCGTCGTCGAAGGGCACCTCGACCACGCGCAGCCGCCCGTACCAGCGGTCGATCTTGCGCTCGCCCGCCGCGAGGAAATCGCGCAGCGACGCGTGCACCTCGCGGCGCATGAGCGAGAACACCGGGTGGGCCTGCGCGCCCGTCTTCGCGACCGCGAGGTCGGCCGCCTCGCGCTCGAGGCCCTCGCGCAGGCGCCGCACGAGGTCGGCGGGAAGGAACGGCGAATCGCAGGGAACCGTCACCACGAGCGCGCCGCGCGCATGGGCGAGCCCGCGCTCGAAGCCCGCGAGCGGCCCCGCGAAGCCCTCGATCTCGTCGGCGATCACGCGCGCGCCGAATTGCCCGTAGGCCCCGGGATTGCGGTTGGCGTTCACGAGCAGCTCGTCCACCTGCGGCGCGAGGCGTTCGATGGCGTGGGCCACCATGGGCTTGCCGCGGAAGGGCTGCAAGCCCTTGTCCACGCCGCCCATGCGGCTGCCCTGGCCGCCGGCGAGCACGATGCCGGTGACCTCAACGGCCCGGGAACTCATGCAACGGCGCCCAGGACGGGCGTTCCTCGGGGAACGAGTTGAGGGAGGGCTCACGGTCCACGGGTGTCACGAAGAGCGCGAGCGGCAGGTGCACCTCGTCCTTCCAGTTGCCGCGCTCCGACTCGAAGGTGACGCGCGTGCCGCACCGCGAGCAGAACCGGCGGTGCGTTCCCGGCGACGACAGGTAGTCGGCGAGGAGCTCCTCGCCCTTCACGAAGCGCACCTGCGCGCGCTTGAAGCCGATCCACGTGACCACGCCGGCGGCATGGGACGTGCGGCAGCTCCAGCAATAGCAGTGCGCGCAGAAGCGCGACGGGAACGTCGCCTCGATCTCGACGCCGCCGCAGTGGCAGCGCAGGCGCGCGGTGTCAGGCATGGGCGGCGGCGGGCGCGGGGCCGCGCACGAGGCGATGGCCCCCGGTGAAGAGGAGGTAGTGCCTGCCGACGGCGCGGCCGATCATGGTGATGCCGACCTGCGCGGCGACCTCGTGGCCCATCTTGGTGAGCCCGGAGCGCGACACGAGCACGGGGATGCGCATCTGCGCGGCCTTGATCACCATCTCGGAAGTGAGCCGGCCCGTCGTGTAGAAGATCTTGTCGGCGCCGTCCACGTCCTCGAGCCACATCCATCCGGCGATCGCATCCACGGCGTTGTGGCGGCCCACGTCCTCGACGAAGGTGAGGATCTCGGCGCCGCGGGCGAGCGCGCAGCCGTGCACGGCGCCCGCCTGCTTGTAGATGGACTCGTGCAGGCGCACGGCGTTGAGAAGCCCGAAGAGCGAGGCTTCATCCAGGCGCACGTCGTCGTCCAGGCGCACGGACTCGATGTCGGCCATGAGGTCGCCGAACACGGTGCCCTGCCCGCAGCCGGTGGTCGCGGTGCGCTTGCGGGTGCGTGCCTCGAGGTCGGCAAGCCCGCTGCGCGTGGTGACGCTCACCGCGTTCACTTCCCAGTCCACCTGCACCGACGCGATCTGCTCGAGGCTCTCCACCAGGCGCTGGTTGCGCAGGAACCCGATGGCGAGCGCTTCGGGGGCCGCGCCCAGCGTCATGAGCGTCACGACTTCCTTCTTGTCCACGTAGAGCGTGAGCGGATGCTCGCCCGCGATCGGCGTGGGAACGAGCGCGCCATTCTCGTCGCGGGCCTCGACGGTGTAGGTCGCCGGGCGCGCGTTGTGCGTGAGAGTGGGGCGGTAGGCCAAGCGCTTTCAGCCGCCGATGTACGACATCTCGATCTTGCGCGCCTTTGCCGTCTCCGCGGTGCGGATCTCCGAGTAACGGTCGTCGCGCCGTTCCCAGATGCCGGCCACGGCTTCGCGCAGGTCCTCGTCGCTCGCGCCCGCGCGAAGCAGGCGCTTCAGGTCGTAGCCGCCCTGCGCGAAGAGGCAGGTGAAGACCTGGCCGTCGGTGGAAAGGCGGGCGCGCGTGCAGCTCGCGCAGAACGCGTGGGTAACGGACGAGATCACGCCGAGCTCCCCGGTGCCGTCCCGATAACGCCAACGCTCGGCCACCTCGCCCGAGTAGTTCGCCTCCATCGGCTCGAGCGCAAAGGCCTCCGAGATCCGGTGGACGACCTCCGCAGAGGGAACCACGTCCTCCATGCGCCATTGGTTGGTCGAGCCCACGTCCATGAACTCGATGAAGCGAACCACGTGCCCCGTGCCGCGGAATCGCCGCGCCATGTCGACCACCTGGTGGTCGTTCACGCCGCGCTTCACCACCATGTTGATCTTCACCGGGGCGAGCCCGGCTGCGGCGGCCGCCTCGATCCCTTCCAGCACGCGCGCCACCGGGAAGTCCACGTCGTTCATCGCGCGGAAGGTGGCGTCGTCGAGCGAATCGAGGCTCACGGTCACGCGGTCGAGGCCGGCCGCCTTGAGCGCGCCGGCCCTGGCCTTCAGCGCCGAGCCGTTCGTGGTGAGCGTGAGGTCCGCTCCGGGAAGGGCCTCGCGCAGCTGCGCGACGAGCTTTTCGACGTCCTTGCGCATGAGCGGCTCGCCGCCCGTGAGCCGGAACTTCTCCGTGCCCAGCGCCCGGAACGCGCGCGCCACGCGCACGATCTCCTCGAAGGTGAGGACCTCTCCATGGGGCAGGAAGGGGTAATCGGCGCCGAACACTTCCTTCGGCATGCAATAGGTGCAGCGGAAGTTGCAGCGGTCGGTCACCGAGATGCGCAGGTCGCGCAGCGCCCGGCCGCGCGTGTCGGCGAGCGGGGCCTGGGTCGATTCGCGGCGCGGGATGGGCAGGCGGCGCGCGTCGCGCAGGGCAATGACGGTCTTCGGCATGACACCGATAGTATAGTCACTGGATGGCGGACAACCCCACGCGCAAGGTGGCCGTGATCCTTTCCCGGGAACGGGTCGAGAGCCGCTGGGAATCGCATCGTTGGCAGCTGGTCGGCGTGGTGCCCGACCCGGGCGGGGCCGCGCGAACGCTGGTGGAAACCGGCGGCACGCTCCAGCGGCTGCATCCCGGGTTCGACCTCACGCTCTACCGCGCCGAGGCGGAGGGTTACTACCTCAACGCGAGCAGCGAGGCCCCCAGCGTTTTCGTGTCGATTCGATACGACGAGGCGGGCGACGCCTATCCGTTCCAGTGCACGATGTCGTACAACGAGGCCGCGCGCTGGATGGACGGTGCCGAGCGCGTCGAGCGCGCCCTCGCGTGGCCCGAGCTCGCCGGGTGGCTCGCCACGTGGGTCGAGGCCAACTACCGGCCCGAGCCGAAGAAGCGCCAGCGCCCGCGTTCCTTCGAGGGCAAGGAAGGACGCCTTCGCGAGCCGGGCGACTCGTGAGCCGCGACGAAGGCTTCCTCGCGCGCTGGTCGCGGCGCAAGACCCGGGCCCGCGAGGAGGGCGCGCCGCTCGAGGAGCTTCCCGTCCCCGCTGCGGCCGCGCCACTGGCGCCCGCGCCCGCACCCGCGCCGCCCGCGCCGCTGCCTCCCGTGGAGTCGCTCACGCCCGAGTCGGATTTCGCGCCGTTCATGCAGGCCGAGGTCGATGGCGACGTGAAGCGCGCGGCCCTGAAGAAGCTCTTCGCCGATCCGCGCTACAACGTGATGGACGGGCTCGACATCTACATCGACGACTACTCGAAGCCGGACCCGCTGCCCGAAGGCTGGCTGGAGAAGATGAACCAGGTGCGCTACCTGGGCGACCTCCGGAAGGAGGAGCCGGCGGCGCAAGACGCCGGCGAAACGCTGCCCGAGGCCGCTTCCGATGCCCCGTTGGAGCCCCCCGCGAGCCCGCAGATCGGGGCGCCGGCACAGCCGCCGGAGCAAGGGGAGGAAGCCGCGCGATTACCCCCTTCGGAGGTTGGAAAAGACCCTACTTCGCGTAACTGAATGGAAAATCATATGGTGTACACTGCATAAAACAACTGCCAAGGCAGGGCCCGGAGTGCGCGGGCCTCTTATAACGAGTACACCAGGAGCGCTTCCGCTTGCCATCGGCGGAGGTGGATCGACCAACACGAATGACGGCAGGTATCGAGGTATCCGGACCCGCGTGCGCCGCGGGAAAGCTTCCCGGGACCGCAGCCCGGGACGATCCGCTTGTGCTGGAAGGCCGCGGATGGACACCCGCTTCCACCGATTGCACGCCGAAGCTCGCGGCGCTCGCCGCGCTCGCGCAGGTTCCTGCGCCTGAGGCCGTCCCCAGCGTCTCCTATCGTTCGCAAGGCAACCTGCTCGTCATCGCCGGCGCCGATTCCGCGCGTGTGCGCAAGGCCGCCGTCGAATTGGCGGGCGACCTGCACGTGACGATCGTGGGCGAGCTCGATCCACCCGTGGCTTCGGTCACTGCATGGCGCGGCCGCGTGGAGTCCCTCGAGGGCTACCTGGGCGAATTTACCGCGAAGGTATCGGGCCTGAAGCCGGGCGAAGCGCTCCCCGCGCGCTTCGACCTCGTGCTGGATTTCTCGGCGGTGCCGCTCTTCGCGATGCGCCAGCCGCCGCAGGGCTACCACCACGCCGCGGGCGCGCCGCTCGATGCGATCGTCGCGGAGCTGCGCGAGAGCGTCGGCGAGTTCGAGAAGCCGCGCTACTTCTCCTATCGCGAGAACCTCTGCGCGCACAGCCGCTCGGAAGTGGTCGGGTGCAACGCTTGCATCGAGATCTGCTCCACCGCCGCCATCTCGCCGGACGGCGACCATGTGAAGGTCGATCCGCACCTGTGCATGGGTTGCGGTGCCTGCGCGACGGTGTGCCCGTCGGGGGCGATGTCCTACCAGTATCCGCGCGTGGCCGACCGCGCCGGCCAGGTGAAGCTGCTGCTGCGCGCCTATCGCGAGGCCGGCGGCCGCGATGCGTGCATCCTCTTCCACAACGGCACCGACGGGCGCGAGCTGCTTCGCGAGGCGGCATCCGTCGCGGCGGGCTTGCCCGCGCGGGTGATCCCGCTCGAGGCCTGGCACGTCGCCGCCGAGGGGCTCGACGTCCTGCTCGCCGCCGTCGCCTTCGGCGCGAGCCAGGTCGTCGTGCTGTCGGCCGGCTCCGAGGATCGCGAGTACCTGGATGCCCTGCGCGAGCAGATGGAGATCGGCGAGGAGATCCTCGCGGGCCTGGGTTACGCGGGGACGCACTTCGCGGTGATCGAAGCGCGCTCGGGGGAGTCGCTTTCCGGCGCCTTCGCGCGCCTGGTGCCCCCCTCCGCGCCCGCCGAGCCCGCGACCTTCCTGCCGTCCAACGACAAGCGCACCTCGATCGAATTCGCGGTGGAGCACCTGGCGAGACACGCGCCGCGCAAGGTCGACGAGATCACGTTGCCCGAGGGCGCGCCGTTCGGCGAGGTCCTCGTGGACCGGGAGCGCTGCACGATGTGCATGTCCTGCGTCGGCGCCTGCCCGGAGTCCGCGCTGATGGACGGGGTCGACCAGCCGCTGCTCAAGTTCCTCGAGCGCAACTGCGTGCAATGCGGCCTGTGCGAAGCCACCTGCCCGGAGGAAGCGATCTCGCTTTCGCCGCGCCTGCTGCTCACGCCCGCGGTGCGCGAGGCGCGCCTGCTCAACGAGACCCAGCCCTTCCACTGCGTGCGCTGCCAGAAGCCGTTCGGGACGCGCCAGATGGTGCAGGCGATGCTGGGAAGGCTCGCGGGCCATTCGATGTTTGCAGGGGAGGGGGCGCTGCGGCGCCTGCAGATGTGCGCCGACTGCCGCGTCGTCGACATGATGGCCTCCAAGAACGAGGTGTCCGTGCTGAAGCTGGGGGACGATTCGTGATGGCCGCGGCCGCGCCGGTTGCCGTGCGGATGCCGCTTGCGCCCGAGGACGCGGCGCGCGCCGATTTCTACGCGTTGCTCGCGCGCCTGCTGGGCAACGGTCCTGACGGGGCCTTGCTCGCGCAGCTCGCGGCCGCGCGCCCGCTGCCCGCCGGCACGCCGCTCGCCCCGGCGTGGCAGGCGCTGGTCGACGCTTCCAGCGTGATGGATGCCGACGCGGGCTTGCTGGAGTACGAGAGGCTCTTCGCCGGCCTGGGCAAGGCGCCCGTTTCCATCTATGCCGGCTCCTATTCGGGAGCCCATGCGGTCGGGCATCCGCGCGTGCGCATCCAGGCGGACCTCGCGGCCGCCGGGCTCGAGCACCGCGTGACGACCGAGCCCGAGGATCATTTCGCCACGCTCTTCGATGCGATGCGCATCCTCGTGGGCGGCACGGCCCAGCGGCCGCCCGCGGCGCTGGAGCGCCAGCGGGCATTCTTCGATTCGCACGTGCGTGCATCGGCGCCCAGGCTCTTCGCCGCGCTCGGAAAGGCGCACGAGGCCAACTATTACCGGAAGGTCGCCGCGCTCGGGGCCGCGTTCATCGCGGTCGAGGGCGAGGCGTTCCAGCTGGAGTGAGAAACCAGGCACCCGCAAAAGGAGGCTCGAGATGAAGACCCGTTCCAGCACGAACCGCCGCAAGTTCCTGCTCGCCGCCGGGCTGGGTGGCGCCGGCGCAGCCGCCGTCGCCATCGGCAGGGTGAAGCAGCACCCGCCGCAGTCCGCGCAGGCCTCCGTCGAGGGCGTCGAGCCGACGGGATACCGCTCCACCGAGCACATCGAGAAGTACTACAAGACCACCAAGGTCTGAGGAGGCGACCATGCTGCTCACACGCAAATCGCAAGCCGCGGCCCAGGCCGTCAATCCGCTCGCACGCGCTTCCGCCCTCGCCGGGAGCACCGTCGACCGCCGCACGTTCCTCAAGGGGGCGGGGCTGGGCGCGGGCGCCGCCGCCTTCGCGTCCCAGCTTCCCCTCGGCTTCGTGGGCGAGGCGAAGGCCGAGGCGAAGAAGACCGGCAAGACGGAAGTGAAGCGCACGATCTGCACGCACTGCTCGGTGGGCTGCTCCATCGACGCGGTCGTGACCGACGGCGTGTGGGTGCGCCAGGAGCCCGTGTTCGATTCGCCCATCAACCTGGGCGCGCACTGCGCCAAGGGCGCCTCGATCCGCGAGCACGGCATGACCGAGAACTCGCATCGCCTGAAGTACCCGATGAAGCTGGTGGACGGCAAGTACCGCCGCATCACGTGGGAGCAGGCGATTACCGAGATCGGCGACAAGCTGAACGCGATCCGCAAGGAAAGCGGCCCCGATGCCGTCTTCTGGGTCGGTTCCTCCAAGCACAGCAACGAGCAGGCCCAGATGATGCGCAAGTTCGTGTCCATGTTCGGCACCAACAACATGGACCACCAGGCGCGCATCTGCCACTCGACCACCGTCGCCGGCGTGGCCAACACGTGGGGCTACGGCGCGATGACCAACTCGTACAACGACCTGCTGAACACGAAGTGCATGATGTTCATCGGGTCGAACGCGGCCGAGGCGCACCCGGTGTCGATGATGCACGCCCTGCACGCCAAGGAATCGGGCGCGAAGATGATCGTGTGCGACCCGCGCTTCACGCGCACCGCCGCCAAGGCCGACCAGTACATCCGCTTCCGCTCCGGCTCCGACGTGGCGCTGCTCTTCGGCATGCTGCACCACATCTTCAAGAACGGCTGGGAGGACAAGGACTACATCGCCGCGCGCGTCTACGGCATGGAAAAGATCCGCGCCGAGGCGCTCGAGAAGTGGACGCCGGACAAGGTGACCGAGGTGACGGGCGTGCCCGAGTCCGACGTGTACATCGCGGCCGAGACCATGGCGAAGAACCGCCCCTCCACGATCATCTGGTGCATGGGGCAGACGCAGCACTCCACCGGCAACGCCTTCGTGCGCGCCTCCTGCATCCTGCAGCTGGCCCTGGGCAACATCGGCGTCTCCGGCGGCGGGGCCAACATCTACCGCGGGCACGACAACGTGCAGGGCGCCACGGACGTGGGCCCCAATCCGGATTCGCTCCCGGGCTACTACGGCCTCATCGAGGGCGCGTGGAAGCACTGGTGCAAGGTCTGGGGCGTGGACTACGAGTGGATGAAGGGGCGCTTCGCCAGCAAGGCGATGATGGAGAAGCCCGGCATGACGGTGTCGCGCTGGATCGACGGCGTGCTCGAGAAGAACGAGCTCATCGACCAGGACAACAACCTGCGCGCGGTCGTCTACTGGGGGCACGCGCCCAACTCGCAGACGCGCGGCCTCGAGATGAAGAAGGCGATGGAGAAGGTCGACCTGATGGTGGTCATCGACCCTTACCCCTCGGCCTCCGCGGCGATGCCGGAACGCAAGGAGGGCGTCTACCTGCTGCCCGCCTGCACGCAGCTGGAAACGTCGGGCTCGGTGACGGCCTCGAACCGCTCCATCCAGTGGCGCGAGAAGGTGATCGAGCCGCTCTTCGAGAGCAAGCCCGACCACACGATCATGCTCGCGTTGGCGCGCAAGCTCGGCTTCGGCAGCGAGTTCGTGAAGAACATCCGCCTGGTGAAGGACAAGGACGGGTGGGACGAGCCGCTGATCGAGGACATGACCAAGGAGATCAACGCCGGCAACTGGACCATCGGCTACACCGGCAGCACGCCCGAGCGGCTCAAGGCCCACATGCGCAACCAGGCGGCCTTCGATCCCAGGAGCCTGCGCTGCACCAAGCCGACCGTCGACAAGGAAACCGGGTACGACTGCAACGGTGACTACTACGGGCTGCCGTGGCCCTGCTACGGCAAGGCCGACATCAAGCACCCCGGGTCGCCCGTCCTTTACCGCACCGACCTGAAGATGATGGACGGTGGCGGCTGCTTCCGGGCCAACTTCGGCATCACGAAGGACGGCGTGGACCTGCTCGCGGCCGACGGTTCCTTCCCGAAGGATTCCGACATCACCACGGGCTACCCCGAGTTCGACCACGTGCTCATGAAGAAGCTGGGCTGGTGGAACGAGCTCACGCCCGAGGAGCAGGCGGCGGCCGAGGGCAAGAACTGGAAGACGGACCTCTCGGGCGGCATCCAGCGGGTATGCATGGTCAACCACAACGTGCACATGTGGGGCAACGCCCGGGCGCGCGCCGTGGTCTGGAACTTCCCGGACGGCGTGCCGCAGCACCGCGAGCCGCTCTACAGCCCGCGGCCCGACCTCGTCGCGAAGTACCCGAGCCACGACGACAAGAAGGCCTTCTGGCGCCTGCCCACGCTCTACAAGACCGTGCAGCAGAAGGCGCTGCAGGACAAGGTGGCGGAGAAGTATCCGATCATCCTGACCTCCGGGCGCCTGGTCGAGTACGAAGGCGGCGGCGAGGAGACGCGCTCGAACCCGTGGCTCGCCGAGCTGCAGCAGGAGAACTTCGTCGAGATCAACACGCAGGACGCCGACAAGCGCGGCATCAAGTACTGGGACTGGGTGTGGGTGAAGACGCCCACGGGCGCCGAGCTGAAGGTGAGGGCGCTGGTGACCGACCGCGTGGGGCCGGGCACGAGCTTCATCCCGTTCCACTTCTCCGGCTGGTGGCAAGGCAAGGACCTGCTCGACCGCTACCCCGAGGGCGCGGCGCCCATCGTGCGCGGCGAGGCCGTGAACACCGGCACGACGTACGGGTACGACTCGGTGACGATGATGCAGGAAACCAAGACGACGCTCTGCAACATCGAGCGCGCCTGACGAGGAGAACACCATGGCCCGAATGAAATTCATCTGCGACGCCGAGCGCTGCATCGAGTGCAACGGGTGCACGACGGCCTGCAAGAGCGAGCACGAGGTGCCCTGGGGCGTGAACCGCCGCAGGCTCGTCACGGTGAACGACGGCGTGCCCGGCGAGCGCTCCATCTCGGTGGCTTGCATGCACTGCACCGACGCCCCGTGCATGGCGGTGTGCCCCGTGGACTGCTTCTACCGGACCGAGGACCAGATCGTCCTGCACGACAAGGACCTGTGCATCGGCTGCGGCTATTGCTTCTACGCCTGCCCGTTCGGCGCGCCGCAGTTCCCGCAGGCGGGCGCCTTCGGCCTGCGCGGCAAGATGGACAAGTGCACGTACTGCGCGGGCGGCCCCGAGGAGAACTTCTCGCAGGAGGAGTTCCGCAAGTACGGCCGCAACCGCATCGCCGAGGGCAAGCTCCCGGCGTGCGCCGAGATGTGCTCCACCAAGGCGCTGCTCGCGGGCGACGCGCCGGTCATCACCACGATCTACAAGACCCGCGTGCTCACGCGCGGCAAGGGCGAGGAGATCTGGGGATGGGCGATGGCCTACGGCGGCAGCGGGCGCCTGCAGGACCAGCCGGGAGGCAAGGCATGAAGCCCCTCGCCCTCGCCGTAGCTGCCCTCGCGCTGGCCGCCTGCCACGAGATCCCGCAGGACGCCCCCAAGCCCTACGCCGGCAAGGAGGACACCAAGGCGTACGCGGGCGACCTGTTCAAGGGAGACAAGGACAAGTACGAGAAGGCCCTGGCCGCGCGCGCGCAATACCAGAACGAGAACACGCGCGCGATGACTTCCAAGTGAACCGGAGGAGATCCATGCCGCATGCAACCATGAGCGTCGTTCGGGCGCTGATCCTCGGGGCGGCGCTCGCGCTGCCGCTCGCCGCCGCGGCGCAGAGCCCCGCGCCGCCCACCACCGCGCCCACACCCGGCACGCAGGTGAAGGAAGCCACCCCGCAGGTCGCGCAGCCGGCGGTTTCCTCGCCGCCCGTGGCCGGCAAGGGCTCCACCGCCTCGCCCGGCTGGAACAACCCGCCTTCGTGGACCGGGGCGAGCGAACGGCCGCAATACGCCTCGATTCCCGGGCGCGAGACCAACGTCCTGATCCAGGCCGAGGGGCGCCAGTGGCGCGCGTTCCGCAACGGCCCGCTCACCACTTACGGCGGCTGGCTCATCGGCATCATCTTCCTGCTGATCGTCGCGGTGTACCTGATCAAGGGGCAGATCAAGCTGAAGAACGCGCCCAGCGGCCGGATGATCGAGCGCTTCAACGCGGTCGAGCGCACCTCGCACTGGACGATGGCCATCTGCTTCGTCTTCCTCGCGCTCACGGGCGCCACGATGCTGTGGGGCAAGTACCTCGTGCTGCCGTGGCTGGGCTACACCGGGTTCGCCTGGGCGACCATCGTGGGCAAGAACATCCACAACTTCGTGGGGCCGCTCTTCATCTTCTCGCTGGTGGTGTCGTTCCTGATCTTCGTGAAGGACAACATGGTCCACGGGCGCGACATCCAGTGGCTCGCGCGCCTCGGCGGCATGTTCGGCGGGCACGAGGTTCCCTCCGGCCGCTTCAACGGCGGCGAGAAGCTCTGGTTCTGGGCGGGCCTGGTGATCCTCGGCATCACGCTCGCGGTGACCGGCCTCATCCTCGACTTCCCGAACTGGAACCAGACGCGCGAGGCGATGCAGACCTCGAACGTGATCCACGACATCGCCGCGGTGCTCTTCATCTGCGGCGGGCTCGCGCACGCCTACATCGGCACGCTCGGCATGCAGGGCGCCTACCAGGCCATGCGCCGCGGCTACGTGGACGAGGAATGGGCGCGCGAGCACCACGTCCTCTGGTACGAAGAGGTGAAGGCGGGCAAGCGGCCCGAGCGCATCCTTCCGGCCAACGCGGTTCCGGCCACGGGAGACTGACCATGAAGCGCATCCAGCTCGCAACGCTCGTCGTGCTCGCCGCGTTCTCCGGGGCGGCGCTCGCCAAGATCCCGCCGCCCCCGCCGCCCGACGAGAAGGCCAAGGCCGCCGCGGAGGAGAAGAAGGCGAAGGACGCCGCCGCGGCCGAGAAGGCCAAGGCCGACCAGACGGCCGCCGAGGACAAGGCGGTGAAGAGCTTCCAGGAGAACATGCGCAGGAAGGGCAAGCCCGTGCCGAAGCCCACGCCGGTGGCGGTCGCCTCCGCCCCCGCGAAGGCAGCCGAGCCCAAGCCCCAGGGCAACACCAGGAAGGCCGAGGAGAAGTCGAAGTCCGAAGCGAAGAAGTAATCCGGGAGATACGATGAAGCCACTGCCACTCCTCGCCCTTTCGGCGGCGCTCGCCGCGGGCTGCGCGCAGCTCGGGCTCGACATGGGCCCGTCGGCCACCGCGAAGCTCGAGCCCACGAAGGGCAGCTCCGTCCGGGGCACGGTCACGTTCACCCAGGCCGGCTCCGTCGTCCACGTGAAGGCGGAAGTCACCGGGCTCGCGCCGAACAGCGAGCACGGCTTCCACATCCACGACAAGGGCGACTGCAGCTCGGGCGACGGCATGAGCGCCGCCGGCCACTTCAATCCCACGGGCAAGCCGCATGGCCCGCAGTCCGGCGAGCACCATGCGGGCGACATGCCGAGCCTCGTGGCCGATTCCTACGGCAACGCCAGCGCGTCCTTCGACCTGCACGGCGTGAGCGTGGGCGGGAGCGACCCGGACATCGTGGGCCGCGGCCTCATCGTCCACAAGGACCCGGACGACTTCAGGACGCAGCCCACCGGCAACTCCGGCGCGCGCCTCGCCTGCGGGGTGATCGCCAAGTCGTAGGGGCGTTGCGCCTCACCAGGTGTAGCGCACCGTGTACCGCACGACGGCCTCGCCGTTGGGCGCGATGCGCACGGGGAAGCGGATGTTGCGCGCATCGTCCTTCACGAATTCGGACGTCTTCTTCGTGATGGCCCAGTTGCTCCAGCGGTAGAGGCTTTCGCGCACGTCCACCGCGACCGCTTCGTCCTGCTTGCGGTTGCGCACCTTCACCTCGATGTCCTCCTCCATCCACTTGGCGGTGCTGTCCACGCGGAAATCCACCTGGCGGCGCTCCCCCACGACGTCGAAGGCGGAGCCCAGCTTCACCTGCACCGTTTCCTCGCGCGGCGTGTGCCCGATCAGGTCCTCGCCCACGAACTCGAGGCTCCTGTCCGCCGGATCCAGCTTGGAGACGCGAAGCTTTCCGGCGGGCAGCGGAATTCCCAGGCCGTTGGCCGCCGCGTTCTTCACGCGCAGGTACACGTCCACCTTCCGGTTGGACGTGACGCCGGGGTTGCGATCGATGTTGAGGCCGCCGTAGGCGTAGGTGCCCGCCTGGCCGTAGTAGACGAGCGCCTTCTCGCAGCCGACCTGCGAGGCCGTGGGAAAGAGCTCGATCTGCTTGGTGGAGTTCTGCGCGAGCGACGTGGGCCGGCCCAGGGTATACAGGTGGTACTCGAAGAACGCCTTTTCCTGGAAGCCCGCAGCACGCTCGGCCATGGGGGCGGCGGCGGCCGGGTAGATGGCCTTCGCCTGGGGCTCCGGCTGCGCGCGCTGCACGTCGCCGGCGATGAGCTTCAGCTTCGCCGCGTCGAACGAGGCGCCCGACTGGTTCACGAGCGTGACCCACGCGGAGACGTCCACGCTGCACGCGCCGGGCTTCGGCTCCGAGTAGGTGAGGTTGTAGTCGGTCCACCAGGTCATGCCGCCGGTCTGGTAGCTGAAGCGCGCCTTGTGGGCGCCGCCCGTCGCCGTTTCGACGTCCCAGACCAGCGCGGGCTTGGAGATGAGGCCGCCCGGCAGGCTCGGCAGGCGCACGCCCGCGTTGGAAGGGACGATGCGCACGCTGCCGTCCGCCTGCTTGAGGATCAGCGCGCCCTGCGTGCCGACCAGCGTTCCGGTCACGGATTCCACGGATTGCCCGCGGGGCTGGTCCACGGTGATCTCCTGGCCCAGGTAGCGCGACAGCAGCTTGCTCGTGCTGGTGAGGTCGAACTCGAAGCTCTGCTCCACCACGTGGGTGCGGCTCGGGTCGGTGAGCGAGGCGAAGCCCACCGTGGTGGGATCGATGTAGGCCGGCACGTCGTCGATGCGCAGGATGTTGCGCCCGGGCTTGAGCGTGAACGTGCGGTCCTCGCGGACGAGCGCGTAGCCCGGGACCACCATCCCTTCGCCGCCGTTGCGGAAGGTGGCGGCGTTCAGCGAGCCGGGACTCGCGCTGGAATAGACGGTGATGGAGGTTTCGGCGGGCGCGGCGAGCGGCAGGGCGGCGATCACGGCGGCGGCGAGGCTCTGGAGGCGGGGCATGGCGCTTTCCTTTTGTCGGGGGGTCAAGGCGTTGAACGGGCGGCCGGAGCAAACGGGTTAGAATCGCCCGATGAAATTTACGGGTACCGACACCTACGTCGCCGACGAGGACCTGAAGCTCGCGGTCAACGCGGCGGTCACGCTGCAGCGCCCGCTGCTCATCAAGGGCGAGCCCGGCACCGGCAAGACGATGCTCGCGGAGGAAGTGGCGCGAGCCCTGGGCAAGCCGCTCTACCAGTGGCACATCAAGTCCACCACCAAGGCGCAGCAGGGCCTCTACGAGTATGACGCAGTGTCGCGCCTGCGCGACTCGCAGCTGGGCAACGAGCGGGTCGCGGACATCGCCAACTACATCGTGAAGGGCGTGCTGTGGCAGGCGTTCGAGTCGCCCGAGCAGGCGGTGGTGCTGGTCGACGAGATCGACAAGGCCGACATCGAGTTCCCCAACGACCTGCTGCGCGAGCTCGACCGCATGGAGTTCTTCGTCTACGAGACGCGCGAGACGGTGAAGGCGCTGCACCGCCCGGTGATCTTCATCACCTCCAACAACGAGAAGGAGCTGCCCGATGCATTCCTGCGGCGCTGCTTCTTCCACTACATCCGCTTCCCGGACGCCGCGACCATGCAGGCCATCGTGGACGTCCACTACCCCGGCATCAAGAAGCGGCTGCTGCAGGCCGCGCTCGAGGTCTTCTTCGAGATCCGCGAGATGCCGGGCCTCAAGAAGAAGCCCTCGACCTCGGAGCTGCTCGATTGGCTGAAGCTCCTGCTCGCCGAGGACATCCCGCCAGAAGCCCTGCGCACGCCGGGGCCGCAGGCCTCGATCCCGCCGCTCTACGGCGCGCTGCTCAAGAACGAGCAGGACGTGCACCTTTTCGAGCAGCTCGTGTTCCTGCAACGCCGGGGGAGGTGACCATGGCCACCACGAAACGCAAGGCGGCGCCGCGCAAGGCCGCGCGCCGGCCGGTGAAGAAGCAGGGGCCGCGCAAGGTCGCGACGCGCGCCTCCATCTCGAAGCCGCGCAAGGCCCGCGCGCCCGTGCGCAAGCGCGCCGCGCCCAAGCGGCGGCTCGCCGGCGTGGGCAACGAGGCGGTCATGAGGGCGACGGGGCGCTCGTGGGACGAATGGATCAAGGTCCTGGACCGCGCCGGCGCCAAGCGCATGCCGCACAAGGACATCGCGCTCATGCTCTCGCGCAAGTTCTCGGTGCCCAACTGGTGGAGCCAGATGGTGACGGTCGGCTACGAGCAGGCCCACGGCCTTCGCAGGACGCACCAGCGCGCCTCGGGCTTCGCGGCCGATGCGTCGAAGACCATGGCCGCGGCGGTCGACAGGCTCTTCCACGCCTGGCACGACCCGCAGATGCGCGAGCGCTGGCTCCCCGGCGCACCCGTCGAGGTGAAGCGGGCCACGCACCCGAAATCCATTCGCATCAAGTGGACCCAGAACGGGTCGAGCGTGGACGTTGGCTTCACCGCGAAGGGCCCGGGCAGGAGCACGGTGCAGGTCTCGCACGGCAAGCTCAAGACCGAGGCCGAGGTCCTTCGCCAGAAGGCCTTCTGGAAGGACGCGCTCGCGCGCCTCGAGTCGCTCTTCGAGCCCGTGACCGAACTGAAGTAGTGCTCCTCGACTTCTTCTTCTCGGTTCGCAAGGCGGGGGTTCCCGCCAGCATCAAGGAATTCCTCACGCTGCTCGAGGCGCTCGACAGGGGCGTGATCTACGGCAGCGTGGACGATTTCTACACGCTCTCGCGCCTGGCGCTCGTGAAGGACGAGGCGTACTTCGACCGCTTCGACCTCGCCTTCGCGGCGTACTTCAAGGGCGCGCAGTCGATTCCCGATGCGATCGTGACCGAGATCCCCGGGGAGTGGCTGAAGAAGCTCGCGCAGCGCTGGCTCACCGAGGAGGAAAAGAAGAAGGTCGAGGCCCTCGGCGGCTGGGAAAAGCTGATGGAGACGCTGCGCCAGCGCCTGGCGGAGCAGAAGGCGCGCCACCAGGGCGGCTCGAAGTGGATCGGCACCGCGGGCACGTCGCCGTACGGCGCGTACGGGTACAACCCGGAAGGGGTGCGCATCGGCCAGGAGGGCGGTCGCAACCGCTCGGCGGTCAAGGTATGGGACAAGCGCGAGTTCCGCGACTACGACGCCGACCGCGAGCTCGGCATCCGCAACATCAAGATGGCGCTGCGGCGGCTGCGCCGCTTCGCGCGCGAGGGCGCCCCCGAGGTCCTCGACCTCGACGGCACCATCCGCTCCACCGCGCGCAACGCCGGCTGGCTCGACCTCAGGATGGTCGCGGTGCCGCACAACGCGGTGAAGGTGCTCCTCTTCCTCGACGTGGGGGGCTCCATGGACGACCACGTGCTCGCGGTGGACGAGCTCTTCTCGGCGGCCCGCAGCGAGTTCAAGAACCTCGAGCATTTCTACTTCCACAACTGCGTGTACGAATCCGTGTGGAAGGACAACCGCCGGCGCCACGAGCGCATCCCCACCGTGGAGCTGATGCGCAAGTACGGCCACGACTACAAGCTCGTGGTCGTGGGCGACGCGTCGATGAGCCCCTACGAGCTGGAGGAGCCGGGCGGCAGCGTCGAGCACTGGAACGACGAGGCCGGCCGCGTGTGGCTGCAGCGCATGCTGCGCGCGTGGCCGCGCGCCGTGTGGCTGAATCCCGTGCCCGAGTCGCACTGGACCTGGACCACGTCGATCCTCAACGTGACGCACATCATGGAAGGCCGGATGTACCCGGTCACCATCGCGGGCCTCGAGCGCGCGATGAAGTCGCTCGCCTAGGCGGCCTGGCGCACGAAGCGGCGCACGCCGCCTTCCTCGACCTGTATCAAGCGGCCACGCTCGCGAAGGTAGTGCAGGTGCGCGATCGCCTCGCCCATCGCGAAGGCCATCTGGTGCTCGTCGAGCTTGCGCTTGAAAAGGAGCGGCAATGCCTCGAACGCGGTGATGGGATGCCCGGCGCCTTCCAGCAGGCGCTCGAGCCGCCGCTGGTGGTGGTCGTGAAGCTCGGCGATGCGCGGATGCAGCCCGTGGAAGACGCGCTCGTGGGACGGAAGGACCAGCGCGTCGCCGGGCAGGTGCGAGAAGCGCCCGAGCGACGAGAGGAACTGCTCGAGCGGATTGGCCTCGGGCTGGTTGCCCCACACGCCCACGTTGCTCGTGATGCGCGGCAGCACCTGGTCGCCCGAGATGAGGACGTTGAGCGACTCGCACCAGAGGGCCGCGTGCTCGGGCGCATGGCCGAACACGGTGATCACTTCCCACGCGCGGTCCCCGATGGAGAGCCTGTCCCCGTGCATCATGCGGCGGTAGCGTTTCGGGAGCGACGGCACGCCGCGCGAATAGCCCTTGCCCTTGCGCGCGGCGTCCGGGACGATCTCGCGCGGCAGGCCGTTGCGCACGTAGAGCTCGAGCGTGTTCTCGCGGTCGAAGCCCGCGAAGTCCTCGCGCGCGGCGTGCGCCGAGAGGTACTCCGACGTGGTCATCCAGAAGGGCGCGCCGGTGCGCTCCACCAGCCAGCCGGCGCTTCCCACGTGGTCGGGGTGGTAATGCGTGACGACGATGTTCTTCACCGGCTTGCCGGCGAGCACGCCCGCGAAGTGGCGCTCCCACAGGTCCCACGTCTCCTGCACGCCGAATCCGGCGTCCACCAGCGTGAAGCCGTCGCCGTCGGCGAGGATCCACAGGTTGATGTGGTCGAGCGCGTAGGGCAGGGGCATGCGGATCCACCAAACCCCCTCGGCCACGGGAATGGCCTCGCCGGGTTGCGGGACGCGCTCTGCGAGCGGGTGCGTTACTTGGTGGTCCAGGTCCAGAGACCCTTCCACATCGGGCCCGGCGTGTTGGCCCGCCAATATTCGATGCGCTTGAGGTAGAGCTTGTAGAGCTTGGTGTCGGGCGCGGCGTACTGCAGGTTCTTGAGGATCTCCTGCGCGTCGTCCCAGCGCTGCTTGCGGTACATCTCGAGCGCCTTGTGGAACTTGTCGATCTCCGTGAGCGTCGTTTCGACGACTTCGCCCACCTTGCCGACGGGCTCGTAGATCGGGATGCCCTGCGTGCGGCCCTTCACCGCCACCAGGTCGACCTCGCGGTACACGAAACCCGGCGCCGCGTTCACGATGTGCTCGGAGACGAGGATGTTGGCGCCGTACTCCTTGGTGAGCCCCTCGAGGCGCGAGGCGATGTTCACCGCGTCGCCCATCACCGTGTACGCGCGCCGGAACTTCGAGCCCATGTCGCCCACGTTCATCATCCCGCAGTTAATGCCCACGCCGATGTGCAGCGGCGGCCAGGCCTTCTTCGCGAACTCGGTGTCGAGCCCGCGGATGCGCTTCTGCATGGCGAGCGCCGCCTCGACGGCGTGCGCCGCGTGCTCCGGGTCGTTGAGCGGCGCGCCCCAGAACGACATGATGGCGTCGCCGATGTACTTGTCGATCGTGCCGCGCTTCTCCTGGATCACCTCGGTCATCTCGGAGAGGTAGGCGTTCATCAGGTCCTTGAGGCCCTCGGGCGGGAGGCCCTCGGAGATCGAGGTGAAGTCGCGCACGTCGGAGAAGAGCACCGTCATGTCGCGCGACTCCCCGCGCATCGAGTATTCCTCGGGGTTCTTCGACATCTGCGCCACCAGCTCCTTCGGGACGTAGGTGCCGAACAGGCCCGTGATGAGCCTCCTCGACCTCGTCTCCATGAAGAAGCCCCACGCCATGTTCAGCAGGTAGAGCAGCGCGAGCATCATGAGCGGCGCGGCGATGTCGAGGATGAAGTGCTGGGCCTTCCAGACGTACAGGTTCACGGCCGTGAGCAGCACGATCACCGTGAACATGGCGAGCGTGGAGTTGAGCGCCGACAGGCGCGGCAGCAGGATCGCGAAGGGGATGCCCAGCAGCAGGACCGTGAGCACGTGGATCGCGAGCACGGTGGCCGGCTTGTGCATGATGGTGCCGTCGAGGAACCCGCTGATCAGGTTCGCGTGCACTTCCACCCCGGGGTAGACCGCGCTCACCGGCGTCGAGCGCAGGTCCAGCAGGCCCTGGGCCGAGGTGCCCACGATGACGATCTTGCCCTTGAGCTCGTCGGCGGGGAGCGTGCCGCGGATGACGTCCGTGGCCGACACGTACCGGAACACGTTCTTCTCCCCGCGATAGGGGATGAAGGTGGACATGTGGTCGTCGAGCGGGATCTTCACCTCGCCCGTGCGCAGCTCGCGCACGTTGAGGATGTTGTTGCCGAGCGGCTCGGTGATGAGCTTCGAAGGCATGTTGCCGAGGTAGGTGCGAGTGACCGCGAAGGACAGCGCCTCGTAGTAGCCCTCGTCGTATCGCACGTACATCGGCACGCGGCGCGTCACGCCGTCGAGGTCGATCTCCGGGTACAGGTGGCCGGCGGCCACCGCCTTCTCCTGCAGCACGGGCAGGTTGCCGCTGAAGCCCGAGGCGAGGACGAACTTCACGCTCGCCTTGCCGAAGGCGTCCTGGCGGAAGACGGGGTAGGGGAGCGTGCCGGATTTCTCGGTCTTGCTGCCGAGGAAGAAGCCCAGCACAACGGGGTGCTTGCCGATCTCGTCGGCGAACACCTGGTCGTAGTCGAGCGAGGCGCGCCGTGCCTTGAGGATCTCCTGGAACTGGGCGTCGTCCTTGAGATCGGTCTTCGCCAGCTCCTCGAGGCTCGCGAGGCCCGAGCTCGGGTCCGGCTCGGGGAACGCCACGTCGAAGCCAACGACCTTGACCTGGTACTTGTCGAAGAGCTGTTTCACCATGAGCGCGAGCTTGTTGCGGCTCCACGGCCAGCGCCCCTCGGCGTTGAGGCTCTTCTCGTCGATGTCGAGGATGACGATGCGCGGGTCGATCGTGTTGGGCAGGAAGAGCCGCAGCCGCGTGTCGTAGGCCCACAGCTCCAGCTGCTGGATGAAGCGGTACTGGACCCACTCGACCTCGTTCACGAAGAACGCGAGCACGAGCGCGAGGCCCGCCGCGATTCGCAGCCATGTGTTGGTGCTGAGTTGGGGAATCCAGCGCTCGGGGAGTTTCACGGCTTCTATTGTTGGCTAAGTCCGCCGTTGCGTGGCAAGCAGGTTCGGCGAATGATACACGGCCTGCGCAGGGTGGCGCAGGCCGTCGGAGCGCTCCCGAAACGCCGGGCCTTACCGGCTTTGTGGCCCCGCTGCACGGCGCAGCGCGAGATAGGCTTCGACCGCCTGGGGATCGGGGGGCGGCGGCTGGCCGTCCGATTCGACTTCGCGCCGCAGCGCTTCTTCATGGACCCGCAGGTCTGCGGCCGACTTGGCCGCGGCAGCCTGGGCGGGGGTCCGGAATCCGGCCAGGGTGTAGCACCGGCTGAAGTTGGTGGACCCCGGCGGGTTGATTTGATAGTAGCAACCGGAAACGTGGTTGTTGTCGGAGAACGTGAACGTGTAGAACTGGTCGATGATGATGCCCTGGTCGAGCACGCCCCAGAGGCCGGTTACCGGGTCGTAGCCACCGGCGACGACCTTGCCGAATTGGTCGGTGCCCGCGGCGTAATAGCGGCCGCTGCTGTCCGGTGTCGACAGCACCGAAGTGAACGAAAACGTGTCGGTGAAGGTTGAAATGATCGTATAGACAAAGGACCATCTTCCTCCGAGGAGCTGCTGCGTTCTCGACAGGTTGGTGTTGGCCGGCGGCGGCGATGATTGGGCGACCGTAAGCCTCATGTCGACCCGTCCGGCGGATCCCGCGACGATCTGCTTGTACGGAAAGTGCCCGTCCGCAAAGCCGAAGAGCGTTATCTGCCCATTGGCGTCCAACGGAACGGTGAGCGAATACTGCCCGACCGGCGAGCAGGAGAACATGAACTGACCGTTGGCAAGCACGAGCGCGCACAGCGGCGTGCCCGCCGTGTTGGAAATCGAACCGGAGATGCTCACGTCGGCGCTGGATTGGCGCGCGACTCCGATTCCGAAGAGGAAACAGAACAGGATCAACCCGACGCGTTGCATGGCTCTCCCCCTGGCTGTCCGTTGTTGTCCAACCGGACTCTAGCGTGCCGACGGCTGCAAAGGCCCTACCTGCCCGGGTAGGACCGATCGCGCCCGTGCCCAGGGAGTGCCCTGGGCTCGGGCAGGCAGGCCTAGGGGAAGAGGATGATCCCGTACGCGATGAATGCCCTCAGCAGGCGAGCCTTCGGCTCAGGCTGGCCCCGCTGGTGCACGTGATGCAGCAATCGGTGCAGGACTTCGAATTGTCCACGTCCACGCCCCAGTACACCGGTGAGCCGTTCACGGTCGTGCGGGCGCCGTAGCAGACGTTCGCCCCGGCGTTGCATGAGAGATTGTTCGTATACACCCCGTTGTATGCCAGGGTCGAATAGTGCGTCGTCGCGCTGGGCCAGACGAGGTTGTTCGTCTCATCGTAGAACTTGTAGTCGATCTGGACCCCGTTGTTGCAGCCGTCCGTGATGGTGAAGGTGATGGTTTCAAGGCTCGGGGGCGGCGGCGGGTTCGTCGAGGCCGCTATGTTCAGCTGCATGTCGTAGCGCCCTCCCCCGGTGCTGAAGACCTGCTTGTAGGGAAAGTGCCCGTCCGCGAATCCGAACAGGGTCATCTGCCCGTTCGCGTCCAGGGGGGCCGTGAGGGACCATTGCCCGGTCGGCGTGCAGGAGAACATGAACTGGCCGTTGGCCAGGACGAGCGCGCACAGCGGGGCCCCGGCGTTGTTGTAGATCGAGCCGAAGATCGTGACCGACGCTTTGGCCTGGGCCCCATCCTTCTTGCGGGCAGACTTCATCAGGTCCGTGTCCGGGGCGGCATTGAGGGCCATTTCCCTGGCCAGGGCCTCCGGCCCGAGGGCATCGGTGAAGTTGGCCACGCCCGAAGGCGAGTAGCCGAAAGCGGGGGAATCGTCGGCGGCCGCGGGTGCGGCTGCCACCGTGAGTCCCGCACACGCGAGAATCGATGTGAGGCGCGCCATGTCTTGACCTCCTCTTGATTCGTGTTGTCTGGTGGAATGGCCGCGCCCGGCAACCAGGTCGCAGAAGCGCACGGCGCGGGAGGGCCATGCTGCGCCCAATGCGGGGCAGAGACAATGGCCGCATTCCCGTTCCTACCCGCGAGGGTGGGAAACGGCCCGGCCTAGAGGAAGGGGATGATCTCGAACCCGAACATCTCGGGCGTGAAGCCGATCGCCGAGTTCTCGCGGATCCAGTTGCGCGTGCGCTCGGTCGCGGGCAGCCAGTCCACCTTCTCGACGAACCGCCGCGTCTCGTCGAGGTAGCGCCGATGGTGGTCCGGCGTGGTGAGGAAGAGCTTGTTGTAGCAATGGGCGAACGGCGCCAGGGCGGGCGCCGAGCGCAGGAAGAATTCCGCCGTGCCCTCGATCACGCCCGGCGTCGTGTGGTTGAAGGCGTCGTCGAGCGCGATGATGCCCCCGGGCTGCAGCAGCGAGTAGGCGAGGGCCATGTCGTTGCGCACGACCTCGCGCGTGTGGCCGCCGTCCACGCTGATGAAGCGCAACGGCGAGTTGCCGGCCAGTTCCCGCAAGGCGGCGGCGGATGTCTTGAGGCTGTCGGCGACCAGGAGCTTCAGCCGCGAGGCGCCGCCGCAGGCCTTCGCGACGTTGGCCTGCACCTCCTCGATCACGGCCTGCGTATTCGAGGCGCCGATGAACAGGTCCACTCCCACCACGGCCTCGCCGGGCTCGGCGAGCATGTACAGCACCGACAGGTACTTTCCCTTGAAGACGCCGATCTCGAGCACCGGGCCGGACAATCGCGCTTCGCGCTGGGACCGCACGAGGCACGCGGTGAGCAGCGCGGCCTCGTCGTTGAGCCACCCGGGAATCGGCGCGACCTTCGCTGCGAGGAATTCCTGGAAGTGGAGCAGCGCCGTTTCGGCGGGGGCGTCCTTCGAAAGCGGCGGCATGGCGCTATTCTAGTGGCCGACCCCATGCCTTACAATGTTCGCTTTTCGCGCCGATGACTTCCGAGGTTCCCCGCGACATCAAGTACTCGCTCGACCGCTTCATCATCAGCGGCCGCCGCGTGTTCTGCTGGGGATGGGCCGCCGACCGGACGCGCGCCGTCCGCGAGCTCGAGCTGCACGTGGAAGGCGCGGGGTGGCAAGGCAAGCTGCCCGCCGTCATCGGGCTGGGCCGCGAAGACGTCGAACGCACCTTCCCCGGCTGGGCCAACGTGGCTTCCTCGGGGTTCGTCGCCACGGGCTACCTGCCCGGCACCCGGCCCCAGCGCCTCGCGGTCGAGATCCGCCTCGCCGACGACACGCGGGTGGCCATCGATGTGAGCGAGGTGGTGCGCAAGGCCAACGGCGAGCGTCCGCAGCGCCGGCAGCTCGCCTGGCTGCTCGGCACGGTGTGGCGGCGCGTGCGCCAGGGCGATCTCAAGGGCATCGTCCAGCGCGCCCGGGCGCAGAACTACGGAGCCACCTCGCTCGACGAGCGCAGCATCGCGAAGGCGGTGCTGCCCATGCTGGACGGGCTCCCGGTAAGTGTCGTGTTCGACCACAACATGGGCGGCGGCGCGAACCACTATCGCCGGCGCGTCGTCGCCGAGCGCCTCGCCGGCGGCAACGCGGTGGTGCAGTGCACGTACAACCTGCCCACGCTCGACTACCGCCTCACGATCTTCCGCCCCGGCCAGAAGGAAACGGTGTTCAGGATCGCGCGCTTCGTGCTGCTCGAGCGCCTGATGGATGCGGCCGACGTGCGCGAGCTGTTCCTCAACAGCCCGGTGTCCTTCGACGAGCCGCTGCTGCTCGCCGAATGGCTCGCCGGCCTGCGCCGCCAGTATCCGCGCACGCGCCTCACGGTGACGGCGCACGACTACCTCGCCGTCTGCCCGTCGTTCGTGCTGCTCAATGCGGACGGGCGCTACTGCGGGATCCCCGACGTCACCGAATGCGCGAGCTGCATGAAGCGCCATCGCGCGAGCTTCGTGTCCCTTTCGCCGCGCAGCGCCATCGGCCCCTGGCGCGCGCTGTGGGGCGACTGCCTGCAGGCCGCCGACGAGGTGCGGTGCTTTTCCGAGTCGACCGTCCGCCATTTGCTGCGTGCCTATCCGGGGCTGCCGCGCGACCGGCTGAAGGTCGTGCCCCACGACCAGGACTTCGTCCCCTCGCGCCTGCCGCGCGTGCGCGGCGACGGCGGGCTGGTGATCGGCGTGATGGGCCAGGTGAGCCAGCAGAAGGGGGCCGCGGTGGTGAAGGAGCTCGCCGCGTTGATCGAGGCCGAGGGCCACGACGCGCGCATCGTGGTGATCGGCACGCTCGACGTGGCCGTCGAGTCCAGGTGCCTGCAGGTCACCGGCTCCTACAGCCGCGAGCAGCTCGTCGACTTGATCGAGGCGCACGGCGTGAACGTCTTCCTGTTTCCTTCCATCTGGCCGGAGACATTTTCCTACGTGGTTTCCGAGATGATGGCGCTCGACATGCCCGTCGTGGCATTCGACCTCGGCGCGCCCGCGGAGCGCCTGCGCGGCTACGCGAAGGCGCGCCTGTGCGCGGAGGTGAGCGCGCGCGCGGCCCTGGAATGCCTCCTGGACGTTCGCCGGGACCTCAGGCGCAGCCCGCCCCCGCTGCTCGTGGCCAACGACCGTGGCTAGCGGCCTTCACATCTTCACCAGCGCCGCGGCCAACTACCTGCCGAAGGTCCGCACGCTGTGCCATTCGCTGCGCCGGCACCACCCCGAGGCGACCGTGCACGTGGCCCTCGCCGACGAGCGGCCCGAAGGGCTGCGGCTGGAAGGCGAGCCCTTCGACTCGGTGATCGCGCTGGGCGAGCTCGGCATCCCGGACTGGCGCCCCTGGGCGTTCCAGCACGACATCGTCGAGCTTTCCACGGCGATCAAGCCGTTCGTGCTGAAGCGGCTGCTCGCGCTGCCGGGCTGCACGAAGGCCCTGTACTTCGATCCCGACATGGTCCTCTTCTCGCGCGTGGACGACATCCTCTCGCTCCTCGATGGAGCGAACATCGCGCTCACGCCGCACCAGAACAAGCCGGAGCGCACCCTCGACGCGATCGTCGACAACGAGATCGGCAGCCTCAAGTGGGGCATCTTCAACCTGGGCTTCCTCGGGGTCGCCAACACCGCCGAGACCCATCGGTTCGTCGATTGGTGGTCGCAGCGCACCTACCACTTCTGCTGGGCCGACGTGCCCAACGGCCTCTTCACGGACCAGAAGTGGATCAACCACGTTCCCGTGTTCTTCGACGCAGTCTCGATCGTCAAGTCGTCGCGCCACAACGTGGCGACCTGGAACCTGACCACCCGCCGCATGACCGGGGACCTCGAGGCGGGTTTCGTGGTCGATGGCGAGCCGCTCGGCTTCTACCATTTCACCGGCTTCGACAGCGGCGCGCACAGCATCATGGCGGTCAAGAACGCCGCGGGCAACGCCTCCGTGCAGCGCCTCATCGACTGGTACGAGAAGGAGACCACGCCGCGGGCCGACGATCCGCGGGCGAGCCCTGCGTGGGCCTACGGGCATTTCTCGAACGGGGCGAAGATCGACGCCGCCCACCGCACGCTCTACCGTTTCCGGCGGGACTTGCAGCAGGCCTTTCCCGATCCGTTCGACGCGTCCCCGGGAAAGCTCACCTTCTTCGAGTGGTGCGAGACGACCGGGCGCGCGCGCCATCCGGAATTGTTCAAGGGCGACGCGGCCACGGCTGCCGCCGCCGCGCGAGCCTTGCCGCGCTTCGGCATCTCCCCGCGGGTGGGGCTCAGCCTGCTGGGGACGATGTTCATGCCCCGGCGCGGCCGCGGCCTGCGCAGCCGGCTCGCCGCGGTCCTGAGGAGCGAGGGGATCGGCGGCGTGACGCGCCGGCTGTGGGGCAGCCGTGGCTGACGCGACGGTCGACGTAATCATTCCCGTGTTCCGCGGCGTCGAGCAGACGCGCCGCTGCATCGAAAGCGTCCTCGCGAACGTGCAGCGAACGCCGGTGGACGTCGTCGTCGTCGACGATTGCAGCCCGGAGCCCGCCATCGGCGACTACCTGCGCGGCCTCGCGCGCGCCGGCCGCATCACGCTGCTGGCGAACGAGGCCAACGCGGGATTCGTCCGGTCGGTGAACCGCGGCATGTCGCTGCATGCGGATCGCGACGTGGTCCTGGTGAACAGCGACGCCGAGGTCGCCAACGATTGGATCGACCGCATGCGGTCGACCGCGTACTCGCTTCCCAGGGTGGCGACCGTCACGCCGTTCTCCAACAACGCCACCATCTGCAGCTATCCCTACGAGGGCGCGAAGGCCGGCGTGCCGGGAAGCCTCGGCCTCGCGGCGCTCGACCGGCTCTTCGCGGCGGCCAACGCGGGGCAGCATTTCGAGCTGCCCACGGCCGTCGGCTTCTGCATGCTCATTCGCCGCGCGTGCATCGACGAGATCGGCCTCTTCGACGCCGACCGCTTCGGGCGCGGATATGGCGAGGAGAACGATTTCAGCATGCGCGCGGCCAAGGCCGGATGGCGCAACCTCCTGGCGGCCGACGTCTTCGTGTTCCACGAGGGCGCCGTGAGCTTCCTCGGCGAGCGGCAGGCGCGCGCGAAGGCGGCCAGCGACGCCCTGCTCGAGATCCACCCGGAGTACACGCAGAAGGTGCGCGAGTTCATCGTCGCCGACCCGCTGCGCAGCCTGCGTGCGTCGGTCGACAGGGCGCGCGCCGCCCAGGGTCCCCAGGAAGCCGTCGCGGTCCTCGCGGAGCGGGCGACCGAGCAGGCGGAGCTGCTGGCGAGATTTCGCGAGGTGGAGAGCTTCGCCGCACGGCGCGATGCGGACGTGGGCGAGCTGCAGCGGGCGCTCGAGGAGGCGCAGCGGCTGGTGGCCGAGGGGATCCACAGGCTCGAAGCGGCGATGGCCGAGCGCAACCGCACCGTGGCCGAACGCGACGACCTGGTCGCCCAGCTTCGCGCGGGCCTCGCGCACGCGGAGTCCCTCGCCTTCGCGCGGCAGGACGAGCTCAAGGCGATCCGCTCCTTCTTCCTGTGGCGGCCCTACCAGGTGCTCATGAAGCTGCGCCGAGAGAGCTGAGGTGCGGCCCGAGGGCTTGCGCGCCTCGCGCGTTCCGGTGGTCCTGATGCCGAGCCATGCCTTCGGCGGCGGCGTCGCGCGGCATATCGCCGACCTCGAACGCGGCCTCGAAGGCCGCGCGGTGGTGCTGCGGCTCGAGCCGCACGGCGAGGCCCACGTCGTCCTGCGCTGCGGCCTGCCCGGGCAACCCCCGCTGTGGTTCCATGCCGAACGCGAGTGGGAGGACCTCGTCGCGGTGCTGAAGGGCATCGGCATCGACCGGATCCATTTCCATCATGTGCACGGCTTGCCGGAGCGCGTGCTGGACTTGCCGCGGCTGTGCGGGTGTCCGCACATGTTCACGCTGCATGACTACTACCCGGCGTGCCCCGCCTACCACCTCAAGGACCGCAGCCTGAGGCACTGCGGAGGGTCCCCGGACTGCGGCAAGTGCCTCGAGGCGGGCGGATCGGCGTGGGGATTGTCGATACCGCAATGGCGCGCGCGCTTCGGCGAGATGCTCGCCGGCGCGCAGCGTGTCGTCTCGCCGTCGCGGGCGGCGGCCGACACGCTGCGCGGTTTCTTTCCCGGCGTCGTCCCCGTGGTCTGGCCCCATCCGGACGACGCCGACCGTGCCGTGGCAAGCCCTGCCCGGGTGCTGGTGCCTGGGGCCATTTCGGTCGAGAAGGGGCTCGACATCCTGGAGGCGTGCGTCGGCGACGCCCACGCGCGCTCGCTTCCGATCCATTTTCACGTCGTGGGTTTCCTGGGCCGCGCGCTGCCCGCCTGGCCCGGGATGCCCCTCACGGTGGCCGGGCAGTATGCCGAAGGGTTCCTGCCGCGCTTGCTCGCGCTCGAGCGCGGCGACGTCGCATTCTTCCCGGCGCAATGCGCGGAGACCTTTTCCTACACGCTCTCCGCCGTACTCGCCTCGGGAATGCCCGTGGTCGCTTCGGACCTGGGCGCCTTCCCGGAGCGCCTGGCGGGCCGCGGCAATGCGCGCATCGTGCCGTGGAGGTCCGGTGCCGCCGCCTTCAACGATGCGCTGCTGGCGCTCGCCAGGCCCGCGCCGTCCCCGGGGGCGAGCGGGGCGATCTCGGCGGCCGAATATGGCGGCCGTTACCTGGAGGGCCTGCGACGGGGGGGCCCGCGCGCCGAATTGCCCGTGATGAATCGATCCTGGCTCGAGGAGCCGCCGCTCTCCATGCCGCGCTCGACGATGGAGTGGCTCTTCGAGGATGGCGTGCTCGCGGGCAAGGCGGCCTCGCGGGAGGAGCTGCGGCGCCGCTCCCGCGAAGCCGACGCGCAGCTCGCCACCCTGGCGAATGACCTCTCGGAGGCGCGGCGCCGCGTCGAGCATTGCGAAGCGCGCTTGCGCGACTTGCAGTCCCTGGCCGAGCAGGCGCAAGCGCAGGCGCAGGGTCACGCCGAGAGCCTCGCGCAGGCACGCGCCGATCTCGATCGGCTGAGGTCGAGCCGGTCGTGGCGGCTCACCGCGCCGCTGCGCGGCCTTGTGCGGCTGTTGCGCGGAGGCTAGCGCCCGCGTCCCGCGTCCCGGAGGAAGTCGGCGAATCCGGCGACGCAACGATCGTCACCGAAGAGCCGCGCAGCGCGCGCCCTTACGTCCCGGCGGTCCGCGGGGCTCGCGACGGACGTCAATACCTTGTCGATGTAGTCGCGATCGTCGCGGGCAACGAGGCCCTCGAGCCCGATCCGCCGAAGCATCGCCGAGCTTTGCCTTGCGCGCGCCATCTCGCCCTCGAAGGCCACGATGGGCGTCCCCACGGACAGCGCATCGAGGCTGGTCGCGCCGCCCGAGAAGCCCGGCACGTCGAGGACCAGGCTGGCTCGCGCGATGCCCGCGAGGTAATCGGCGTGCGGCCGCAGCGGCTCGACATGGATGGCGGCAGGGGAGAGTCCCCGCGCATCCAGGGCGGACGACACCCGCGAGATGAACCGGGCGGTGAGCGCGGGGCCGCGATTGAAGAACACGATGGGCGCCCGGGTTTGCGCCGCCACCTGCGCCAGCACCGCGTCGAACGAGGGCGGGATCTTGGCGAGGTTCTGGAGGCACATCAGCAACGGGCGGCCGTCCTCGCGCAGCGCCTCGGCCCACCTCCCATCGCCTGGCGTGGGTCCGGGACGGATGGAGGCGCCCAATCCCGGCAGCCGCACGAGCCTCTCGCGATAGTGGGCGTCCGATCGCGCGGTCTCGAGCAGCTCGCCGCCGAGGAAGAAATCGACGCTGTCGAGCCCGGTGGTGACGGGATGGCCGTAGAGCGCCGCTTGCACGGGCGCGAGCCGAAGCGCCGCGAGCGAGGTCATGCGCGGGTCGAGCCCGGCGTCGAGGAACACGAGCACGTCGAGGGCCGCCGCGCGGATGTCGTTGGCAAGCTTCGCGAGCGTCGATTCGCCGCAGGCGAGATGCTCGACCGACGCCGCCATTTCCTCCGTGACGCAATCGCGCGCCTCGGAGGCGGACCACACGAAGCGCTCGAAGCGGGCCGCGTCGAGCTTCACCATGAAGTCCGCGAAGTAGCGCATGACCACGTGCTCGCGCACGTGGCTGCCGACGAAGCCCACGCGGATGCGACCGCCGCCGCGCCGCGAGGCAAGCGGATGCGCGAAGTCCGGCAGCGCGGCGCGTGCCGCGCGCGCCGCGAGATCGCCATACCGGCATTGACGCGCGGTGTGGTCGCCCGGCAGGTAATGGAGGTTGAATGGCATGACGCTCGTCGCGGCGTCGAGGGCGGCTTCCCGTTGCGCGCCGGTGCCGAGGCGGGGATCGCTTTCGATGGCCTCGATGCAGGCATCGAAGCGCTTCAACGCGGCGGCGATTTCGGCGTCGTCGCGCGGCACGCGCGGCAGCAGGAACGCCTCGGACCAGCGCAGGCGTTCCCAGGCGGGCGCGAGGGCGCGAGCCTGCGCGAAGGCGCGGCGGGCGCCCTCGTCGTCCGCGCAGGCTTCGAGGGCGAGGCCCAGCTCGTAGGCGAGCGCGGCATCGCGCGGATCGAGCCCGTGGGCGCGGGCGAGGTGCATGGCCGCCGCGTCGAAGTCGCCCATGAGCCGCGCCGCCGTGCCGGCCGCCTCGTGCCAGGCCGCCGTTTCGGGAGCCGCCGCGATCGCGCGCGCGGCGAGCTCGCGAGCCTCGGCGAGCCGGCCCTGGTCGATGCGCAGCAACGCGAGGTTCCCCGCCGTATCGGCGTTGCCGCCGTCGAGCTGGGCCGCGCGTTGCAGGAAGGGCTGCGCCTCGTCCGGGCGGCGTTGGCTTCGCAGCAGGTTGCCCAGGTTCTCCAGCGCGGCGGTCCAATCGGGGCGAGCGGCCAGCGCCGCGCGGTAGGCCGCCTCGGCCTCTGCGAGCGCGCCGGACTCCTCCCGGAGGATCGCCAGGTTGAATGCGGCCTCGGCATAACCGGGCTGGGCGGCGAGGGCGGCCGCGAACGAGGACGCCGCCTCCTCCCTGCGCCCGGCCCGCTTGAGGGCGAGGCCCAGGTTGTTGTGCGCCTGGACCATCGTGGGGTTGATCGCGAGCGCCCGGCCGTAGCGCTCGATCGCCGTGGCCGGGTCTGCGCGCTGATAGGCCGCCACGCCCGCCGCGTGCCAGAGGTCGGCGTTGCCCGGCAGGGCCTGGGCGAGGCGCAGGTAGGCGCCCTCGGCTTCGGCGAAGCGCCCGGCCCGGTGATGCGCCTGGGCCTGCGCGAGGAGCTGCTGCAGCTCGGCGGGAGTCATGCCGCCATTATCCGGGCAGCCGCCCTCGGATCCGCGCTACCCAATACGAACGTACTAGTCCGTCGAGCCGATTCAATGTGACAGGGGCATCGCCTATCGTGCACTCCGTCAAGAAGAGGAGGCACCATGCGTCTCGGCAACCTTTCGGTTCGTGCACGGCTCGCGATCCTGCTGGCCTTCGTCAACCTGCTCCTGCTGGCGGCCTGCGGCTACGCCTGGTACGGGATCACCGGGCTGGGCAACCAGCTCGAGGAGACCATCGCGGCGCAGAACGGCGCCGAGGCCGCCGGCGACCTCGCGCGGCGGGCCCAGGTGGACTTCAAGATCCAGGTCCAGGAGTGGAAGGACGTCCTGCTTCGCGGCACGGACCCCGCCCTCTACGAGAAGTACCTCAAGAATTTCACGGACCGCTCGGCGATGGTGACGCAGGACCTCAAGTCCCTTGCGCCCATGCTCGACAAGCTGGGGCTGCAGCGCTCCATGGCCGATACCGCGCTCGCGGAACACGCCGAGCTCGACCGCAAGTACCTCGAGGCGTTGAAGATGTTCAACGGTTCCAGCATCCAGAGCGGCCACGACGTGGACAAGGCGGTGCGCGGCATCGATCGCGCGCCGACCGATCACATCGACGAGATCGTGAAGAAGGTCCAGCAGCGCGGCGACGCCATCGCCGAGGCTTCCGTCGACCAGGCCGGGCGCAAGCGCCGCGAGCTCGTGGTGAGCCTCGCCGTGCTCGCCCTGTTCACCGTGGGGGTAAGCATCGCCTGGGGCACCCTCACCGTGCTGAGCGTCTCGCGGCGCCTGCGCAAGGCGACCGAGGTGGCGCGCATCGTGGCTTCCGGCAACCTGAGCACGCACATCGAGGTGGGCCGCGACGACGAACTGGGCCAGCTGCTCGCGTCCCTTCGCGACATGAACGCCTCGCTCGCCGACATCGTCGACCGCGTCCGCGAATCCGCCGAGAAGGTGACCGTGGCCTCGACGCAGATCGCCGCGGGAAACAACGACCTTTCGTCGCGTACCGAGGAGCAGGCTTCGAACCTCGAAGAGACCGCGGCCTCCATCGAGGAGATGACCGCGACCGTCGACCAGAACGCCCAGAACGCGAGCACGGCCAACGAGGTGGCGGCGGGCGCCGCCCGGGTCGCGCAGCGCGGCGGCCAGGCGGTGGGCGAGGTGGTGAAGACGATGCACGGCATCCAGGAGAGCTCGCGCCGCATCGCCGACATCATCGGCGTGATCGACTCCATCGCCTTCCAGACCAACATCCTCGCGCTGAACGCCGCCGTGGAAGCGGCGCGCGCGGGCGAGCAGGGCCGCGGCTTCGCGGTCGTCGCGGGCGAGGTGCGCAACCTCGCGCAGCGCTCGGCCGAGGCGGCGCGCGAGATCAAGGCGCTCATCACCGAATCGGTCCAGCGCGTGGACGCGGGCGCCAAGCTCGCCGGCGGCGCGGGCAGCACCATGGAGGAGATCGTGGCGAGCGTCACGCGCGTCTCCCAGCTCATCAACCAGATCGCGACGGCCACCACGGAGCAAAGCGCGGGCATCGCGCAGGCGAACGCGGCGGTGAGCCAGCTGGACAAGGTCACGCAGCAGAACGCCGCGCTGGTGGAAGAATCGACCGCGGCCTCGGAATCCCTGCGCCAGCTCGCTTTCGAGATGTCCGAGGCCGTCTCGGTGTTCAAGCTCGCGGAAGGCAAGGCTGCCGCGGCCCCGGCGCTTCGTTCCGTGAAACCCGCGGCGCTCGCGCAGGCACCGGCCCCGCGGGCGCTCGCCAAGGGCGGCAAGCCGCTCGCCAAGGCGCTCGCCGCGCCCGGCGACGAATGGACGGAGTTCTAGGGATGAGCGAGCACCTCGAAGGCCACAAGGAGTACCTCACGTTCCGGTTGTGCGACGAGGAGTACGCGATCGACATCCTCCAGGTGCGCGAGATCCGCGCGCACGAGGCGGTGACCCGCATCGCGCAGGCCCCGCGCTACGTGAAGGGCGTCATCAACCTGCGCGGGGCGATCGTGCCCATCATCGACCTGCGCGCGCGCTTCGGCCTGCCGCCGGTCGCGGAGAGCTCCACGGTCGTGATCATCGTGAGCCTCGGCGAGCGCCTCACGGGCGTGGTGGCGGACGGCGTCTGCGACGTGGTCGCGCTCATGCCGGGCCAGGTGCGGCCGGCGCCCGCGCTGCGCGGCGCGATCGACGCGAGCTTCATCGTGGGCATCGCGCCGATCGACGGGCGCATGCTGATCGTGGCCGACGTCGCGACGCTGGTCGCGCCCGGCGAGGAGCCCGAGCTGCAGGCCGCCTAGCGGCTAGGCCGCGTCGCGGGCCCCTGCGACGCAGTTGCGGCCCGCGCCCTTGGCGCGATAGAGGGCGCGGTCCACCTTCTCCATCAGCGAGTCTTGCGAGTCGCCCGTCTCGATTTCCGCGACACCGACGCTCAGCGTCACCTCCAGCCCGGGGCGCAGCGCGTGCCAGTCGTGGTTCTCCACGACCGCGCGCAGGCGGTCGAGCACCGCCACGGCATCCTCCAGCCGCGTGTCCCTGAGGCAGACCACGAACTCGTCGCCACCGAAGCGCGCCGCGATGTCGCCCTCCCGGCAATGGCCGCCGATGATTCGCGCCACCGAGCGCAGCACCGCGTCGCCCAGCGAATGGGAATGGCGGTCGTTGATGGACTTGAAATGGTCGATGTCGATGATGCCCACGCACATGGCGGCGCTTCGTTGCTTTACCGCGGCGAGGAGCTCCGGGATGCGCGAATCGAGGTAGCGCCGGTTCGACAGGCCCGTGAGCGAATCCTCGTGCGCTGCGCGGGCGAGGCGGTCGACGCGCATCGTGAGGTCGTCGTTGTCGCGCGCGAGCGCGTCGGCCCGCTCCTGGTGGCCGCGCGCCTCGCGGCGCAGGCGCTGGAACTTGAGCCAGATCTGGTGCGCCTCGCCCGAGGCCCGGTCCTCGGCCTTGTCCATATCCTCCCGCAGCGCGTGGAAGCGCTTGTGGTACTCGAGCGCGTTGCGGAACTCGCCGCAGGCCTCGAACCATTCGGAAAGCGAAAGGAAGCTCTCGGCGATGAGGCGGCGCACGTTCGCGCCCGAGGCGAGCTCGAGCGCACGCTCGAAATGGCGCCGCGCCTCGGCCGCGTTGCCCAGGCCCATGTGCGTCTTGCCCAGGTTCATGAGCGCGTCGGCCTGCTGGTGCGGGTTGCTCATCTGCGTGCCGTGGGCGAGCATCTCCTCGAAGCACTCGCGGGCGCGCTCGTAGTCGCCGATCGCGCGATGCAGCTCGCCCAGCGTGCCCACCCAATGCGCCTTGTTGTACGCGCCGTCGACGCCCTCGCCGGCGGCGAGCTGCTCGCACAGGCGCAGGCCCGCGAGGTACTGGCGGTGCGCCGCGACCTTGTCGCCGCCGCGCTCGAGGTCCTGGCCGCGATCGCAAAGGTGGCTCGCGTAGTTCATCTTCACGCGCGCCGTGTAGACCGCGTCGTTGCTGCGCGCGCCGATCTCCATGGCGAGCCGGTAATGCTCGTCGCTTTCGTCGTAGCGGCCCTTGTCGCCCAGCAGGATGCCGAGCGAATTGTGCACGCGCACCAGGAGCGGGTCGCTCGGGCGGGCCTCCGCCACCTCGAGCGCCTGGTACATGGCGAGCGAGGCCTCCTCGCGCGCGCCCATCTGGTACTGGCAGGCGGCGGCCGACAGCAACCCGTGGGCGACCGCTTCGAGATCACCCGCCCGTTCGGCGAGCACGACCGCATTCAGGCTGTCCTCGAGCCCCTGGGTGTAGCGGGCGCACAGGTAGTGGCCCACGCCGGAATTGCACAGGGCCCGGGAGCGGGCAGCGTCATCGCCAAGCTCGATGGCCAGTCGCTCGGCCTCGTGCGCGAGCGGCAGGGCGCGGTCCGCGTCGCCGGCGCGCGTGAGGGCCTGCGCGAGCGCGTTGAGCGCGCGCAGGCGCGCCGCGCCGTCGGGCGCTGCGGCCAACCGTTCGTGCAGTTGTTCCAGTGTGTCCATCGAATCCGGGCAAACCGCCGAATCATGCCGCAATCCGGTTAGCCCCGAATGTCGCCCGGATTACGATTGTAGGCCACCCCGGCCGAACCCAGGGAAGGTTCCGAGGTGCAGAATGTTCGCATGGAGGCCTTTCCTGCGGGCGGCGCCATGTCCATCGTGATCCCCGGCTGCGTGTTCAGCGCCGGGATCCTTTTCTATACCGCGATCGTCGCCACGGTCGTGGGCGCGTACCGGCGCAAGGTGCGCCTTTACCTGGCCTTCGCGGCCTCGTGCCTCTTCTCGAGCCTCGCCGCGCTCGCCTACGCCGCCTACTACCTCTCCGGTTCCGCGGGCGGCGCCGTCGAGGCGCTGCGATGGCAAGCCGACGCGGCGGTCCTCACGATGGGCTCGCTCGTCATCTTCATCGCCTACTACACGGAGAGCCCGCGGCTGGACCGCTGGTACGCGTTCGTCGTCCTGATGGCGATCGCCTTCATCGCCTCGAGCCACATCATGTCCGTCGGCACGCGGTTCTCCGAGATAACGGGCTCGGGCTGGATGCGCATGCCCTGGGGCGAGCGCCTCTTCTACGTGGAAGGCCCGGTGAGCCCGTGGAACATCGTCCTGCGGGTGGTGGCGACCCTGCTCGTCGTCTGGGCCTCTTCGCGCCTCGTCGGGATGTACCGCAGGGGCCAGCACATCGAGTCGGCATTCCTCGCCCTCTACCTGGTAGCGCTGCTCGTGACCAGCGTCGAGGCGGTGCTCATCGACCGCGGGGTGGTGCGCACTTTCTACTGGACGCCGTTCGCGCTTCTGGGCCTGCCGATGCTCATGGGCTACCGCATCTTCATGGGGCTCGCCTACCAGCAGGAAGAGATGCTGCAGGCCCGGGAGCGCCTGGACCGGGCGCTGGGCGCCTCCGACGTGGCGCTCTTCGAGGTCGAGGTGGCCACGGGCCGCGTGTACCTGAACGAGAGCTGGTCGGTCATGATGGGGCGCGAGCGCGCCCCCACCGAGACTTCGGTGGAGGAGCTTCTCGAGCAAACCTACCCGGAGGAACGCGAGCGCATCTGGGGCGCGGTGAGGGCGGCGCTGCGCGGCGAGGCGGAAGGCTACGAGCACGAGCATCGCGTGCGAACGGCCAGCGGCGACTGGATCTGGGTCCTCTCCCGCGCGCGCATCGTCGAGCGCGATGCCAACGGCCGCGTGGTGCGCATGGCGGGCACCAACGTGGACATCACCGAGAGGAAGCGCGCGGAGCAGCGCATCCAGTACCTCGCGACCCGCGATGCGCTCACCAACCTCGCCAACCGCGCGATGTTCGCCGACCGGCTGGAAAGCGTCTTGCGCGGCGCCGATGGCCATCCGGGCGGACTCGCGGTGCTCTCCATCGGCCTCGACCGCTTCACGACGATCAACGATTCGCGGGGGCACCACGCGGGAGACCGCGTGCTGCAAACGCTCGCCGCGCGCATCGCCGCGTGCGCGGGCGAGCATGACGCGGTCGGGCGCCCCGGCGGCGACGAGTTCCTGGTGCTCCTGTTGCGGATGAAGGAGCCGGGCGATGCGTTGCGCGCGGCCGAGATGGTCCGCGACGCGATCGCCGCCCCCGTGGACGTCGACGGCCACGGAGTGGTGATCACGGCGAGCGTGGGCATCGCCATGCACCCCGAGGACGGCGAGGTCGCGGGCATCCTGCTGCGCAACGCCGACACCGCGTTGCACCATGCGAAGGAGGCGGGCGGCAACGCCGTGCAGTTCTACGCCGAGCGCATGAACGTCGCGGTGCAGGCGCGCTTCGAGACCGAGCTCGCATTGCGCCGCGCCCTGGAGCACGGCGAGTTCGTCGTGCACTTCCAGCCGCAGGTCGAGCTCGCCACCGGCAAGGTGGTCGCGCAGGAGGCGCTGCTGCGCTGGCAGCATCGCGAGCAGGGGCTCCTGCTGCCGGGGCGCTTCCTGCCCATCGCGGAGGAGAACGGCCTCATCCTCGAGCTGGGCGAGGTCGTCCTCCGCGAGGCCTGCCGCCATGCCGCCCAGTGGACCCGCGCGGCCGCGCCCGGCACGCGGGTGGGCGTGAACGTGTCGGCGCGCCAGTTCCGGCACCCGGGCTTCCTCGACATGGTGCGCCGCGTGCTCGACGAGGCGGGCCTGGAGGCGCGCCTGCTCGAGCTGGAGATCGTGGAGAACTCGATCGTCGACCACGAGCCCGAGACCATCGCCACGCTGCAGGCGCTGCGCGCCATGGGCGTGGAGCTCGCGATCGACGACTTCGGCACGGGCTATTCGAGCCTGAGCTACCTGCGGCGGCTTCCCATCAACACGGTGAAGATCGACCAGTCGTTCGTCGCCGACCTGCCCGCATCGACGCAATCCACGGCGATCGTGCGCGCGGTGCTCTCGCTTGCGCACGGCCTGGGCCTCAAGGTGGTGGCCGAGGGCGTGGAGACGCGCGCGCAGCTCGACTTCCTGAGGCTGCTCGGGTGCGACAGCGCCCAGGGCTATTACCTCGCGCGTCCCGGCCCGGCGAGGGAGCTGTTCTTCGACTTGCGCGAGCAGGTCGTGGTGCCGCTGCGCGACGAAGCCGCGCAGTAGATCGGGCAGGACCTATCCGCAGTGCGCGAGGCCGGGCGTGGCTCCCGTCGTGCAGCTGCATTCCTGCCGCACGCTGCAGCAACGCGACTCCTTCTCGCAAACGCACTGGTTCCAGCCGGGCACGCACTGGGGCAGGGGGCGATCGCCGGACGCCATCACGCTGGCGCCCGGGGCCGCCATGGGTTCGCCCTGGGTCGTCGCGCATCCACCGGTTACCGAAACGACCAGCGCCGCGATGCCGGCGGCGAGCAGGGCCCGCTTGTTCATCGTCATGTCGACCTCCGCAGTGAGTCGCGATGAAGAAGATGCTAGGCGCGCGGAACGCGGAGTCTGTTACGAATGGTGCTCGCGGTGGATCAGTTTCTTCCGTCGGAAACGAAAGCTGCCGGGCAGGTTCGCCTTCTGAAACCCCACCTCGGTAGGTGGGATATGCACAGCATCCATTGCACGCCTACCTGACGCGGAGCAGCATTGCCACGCCGTCGCGACTCTAACGGCGAAGGTTTCACAACGCTCGAGTAGCAGATTGAGAATTGCTGGTCTTCTAAGAACGAAAAAATGGGAGGGGCGCATGAGGCAACTGTTCGGATACGTTGTGGGTGTGGCGGCGATTTTCGTGCTTGCGGGTTGCGCGTCGCCGGCGCGCGTGGAAGGGATGTCGATCAATGCTGAAGAGGTGTCTCGGATCTCTGCACCGCCAGAGTTGCGCGGAAATATCGCGATAAAGGACGTAACCGGTGGGAGCGAGACAAATCCGATGTGGAAGTCGAACGTCGGAAGCTCCGAATTTGAACAAGCATTGGAGGCTTCGCTTCGAGCAGCCGGAATGCTTTCGCCGAATCGTGTCAGTGGCAAGTATCAGCTGACAGCTCACTTGGAGCAGGTCGAGCAGCCATTTGTGGGGATCGATATGACGGTGAGCGCGACCGTCCAATATGTCCTTTCGGAACGCGCAACAGGCAAAGTCGCGTTCGCGCGCAAGATATCGGCTCCCTATACCGCGAAGTTCAGCGACAGCGTCCTGGGCGTAGAGAGGCTGCGCCTTGCCAATGAAGGGGCCATTCGCGAGAACATCGGAAGATTCATAGAAGAGCTGGCGGGGCAGAAGCTCTCGGCTCTTGGCAATGTCTACATTGCCCAATCGAACTAACAAATAGGCGAAGGGGGCAAGATGAACTTCAATAGGGCTATCGCGCTCGGGTTGGCGACTTGTGTGGCGTGCTCCGGTTTCGGGTGTGCCACCTCGTCAAAGGACATCGCTCCAAACTACGTTTCGCCGATGCAGTACCAGAGCTACGACTGCGACCAAATTGGCGGGGAGATGATTCGGATTCAGTCCCGAGTGAACGCGCTCACGGGGCGCCTCGACGAGGCCGCCACCAATGACAAGGTGATCATGGGTGTTGGGCTAATCCTTTTCTGGCCAGCTTTGTTTGCGCTTGGCGGGACGAAACAACAGGAAGCCGAGTACGCGCGACTGAAGGGTGAATACGACGCCCTTCAGCAATCGGCGATCCAGAAGAAGTGTTCGTTTGCAATCTCTCCTGGTGCGCCGTCCTCGCCTACGCCAGCTCAACCTCAACCTCAACCTCAACCTCAACCTCAACCTACTCAGCCCGCTGCGCAGGTCGAAAAGACGCTCTGATGTGGAGGCTGGGGAATCAGTCCAGGGCGTTCGCTGCATCGAACGCCCGCTCGCCCGGCGTCGGACTGAAGCAGTTCAGTCCGCCGAAACCCCGGGCTCGCCCCCCGTCCGTGGCACGGCCGGAGGACCGATTCCCCGGCTCGATCGTCAAATGAAAATGCCACCGCGAGGGTGGCATTTTCATTTGATGGTGGAGGCGGGGGGAATCGAACCCCCGTCCGTAAGCCGTCCACATGCAGCTCTACATGCTTAGCCAGGCCATTTGGTTTAACCACCGTCCCGCAGACCGGCGAGCTGGACGATGCTGAGCCACCTATCGTTTAGCTATCGGCGAAGTGGCCCCACCGAAAGCGATCTCATGAATATGACTCTGCCGTGGCTTGCTGCTTACTGCACCACCCGCGCCCATGAGCAGGCACGGAGCAGAGTCCAGCCGGTATTAGGCGGCCAGAGCGTAGTTGTCGTCGTTCGCAACTAGATTGTTTGCGGTTGGATTTACGAGGTGCTCCACCCCTCGGCATGCCCTGCGCTGCTTCAGAGCCCACGTCGAAACCGGGTCGCCCCCTTGTGTTCGTGGACCACGAACCGCGATTATACGGCTCTCACCACTTGTAGATGGGGCCGCAATGGGCGTTCTCAAGGTCGTCGGCATCATCCTCATCGTCGCGGGCGCTGCGGCCCTCGCTTTCGGCGGGTTCAGCTTCACCAGGGAAACGCACAAGGCGGACATCGGCCCGGTGCACATCGCCGTGCAGGAAAAGCAGGAGGTGAACGTCCCGCTGTGGGCGGGCCTGGGCGCGATCGTGGTGGGCGTCGTGCTGATCGTGCTGCCGAAGAAATAGGCGCGCCCGCGGGTCTGCCCAAGCAGTCCCCCTTCGGTTGCAAGCCGCGAAACATCACGACGCCAGGTGGCCTCGTGAATAGTTGATTGCATCGGCTCCCCGGCGAACGCACAATTTCCGGCACGAGTCCTGTCCGGCTGCAACGTGGGGCACCCCATGCGAGTTCGCACTTGGCTGATGCTCGTGGTCGCGATCTGTTCGTGCGCCGCCTATGGCGCCGTTCCGGCATCTGAGCGTGCGGCGCTCACCGCCTTGTTCGACGCGACCAACGGCAACGCATGGAACAAGAAGACGCAGTGGAAGGCGGGGCCGGGTACTGAGTGCAATTGGTTTGGCGTCTATTGCGACAGCGGCGACAACCACGTAACCCAGATCAATCTGTACGGGAACAACCTGGTGGGAACGCTGCCCTCCCTGAGCGGCCTGCCCGCGCTGACGGATTTCAACGTGGCGCACAATCAACTCACCGGCCCGATTCCCTCGCTCGCCGGGTTGACCGCGCTGTATCGCTTCGACGCCTCGTACAACCAGCTGAGCGGATCACTGCCCTCCTTGCAGGGCCTGCCGGTGATCGACGCGTTCATCGTCACCAGCAACCAGCTGACGGGGTCGATCCCGTCTCTCGCGGGCCTGACCTCGATCACGGCCTACATGGTCGGCGGCAACCAGCTGACCGGATCGTTCCCGAACGTGACGGGACTGGGCCTGATCGTCACGCTCGCCGTCGACGGCAATCAGCTGACCGGAGCATTGCCACCCCTGAACCACACGGGGGTGCAGTATCTCTTCGCCGCGATGAACCACCTGACGGGTCCCGTGCCGCCGCCGCCGCCGAACCTCGTCGCGAATCAATCCACCTTGTGCGGGAATGTCCTCACCACGAGCGGCGTTGCCGCCATCGATGCAGCCTGGTCCGCGGCCGCGGGCAATTGGCAGGCGTGTCAGGCGCCGACCTGCACGATCGCGGCTTCGCCCGCGACGATCCCGGCCGGGCAATCTTCCGTGCTTACCGCGAGCTGCGTTCCTGCCGCGACAAACTACTCGTGGTCGGCGAATGCCTCCCTCGGGTCGGTGGCGAGCGGAACGGTCTCGCCCACCGCGACGACCACCTACACGATGACCGCCAGCAATGCCTACGGGCCGGGCGGCACAGCCAGCGCTACGGTCACCGTCACGAGCGGGTTGGGAGCGCCGGTGTGCAACCTGGTGCCGTCTCCGCCGACGGTGGCCGCCGGGCAATCCGTGACCCTCACCGCGATCTGCAATCCCGCGGCGACGCAGTATCACTGGTCCCACGTGTGCGGAACGACGAGCACGGCGACATGCGTGCTGACTCCGTCGGGTACCACGACCTACAGCGTGTTCGGAGTCAATGCCCAGGGCAAAGGTTCGTCGGTGTCGTCATTGGTCACCTTGGGGGCACCGGCCTTCCCGCTCACCGTAAGCAGCAGCGTGACGCCCGCGAGCGCCAATGCGACCGCGCTTTTCCAGCCGCGCCCGCAGGATGTCGGATCGTCGGCCAGTGTCTACGTTTTCGCCCATGCTCCCTCGAACCTGGTGAGCCACCACGCCGGGAAGCGCGATGACGGAGGGCATGCGGCCGGGAATCCAGCCGCGGATGCCATCGTATGCGTGCTGGCCCAGGTGAATTCATCCGGGCAACTCGTTTCGACTTCCGCCTCCACGATGCAGGCCTACGTGACCGGCGTCCTGGGAAGCCAGGCGCAGGCGGTGCAGGTCCTGAACAACGTGCCGACGCCCAATGTCGCGGGCGCCGCCGTCTTCGTGGGCTACGGCACGAGCGCCGCGAGCATGTTGTCGAGCGGGACCTTCCAGACCGCGGTCTCGGTGCCCGGAGGCGTGCAGTGCACCGCGAGCCTGGCGACTGCGCCTGCGCCCACGCTACCGGGGCCGATCACGGGTCTCTGGTGGGGTGGCCCGAACGAATCCGGGTGGGGCATCCACCTCACGCAGCGCGGCAGCGATGTCTTCGGCGCCTGGTACACGTACGACGCGGCAGGCAACCCGAAATGGTACGTCGCGTCCAACTGCCTCGGCGCGACGGGTGCCTCCGGCACTTGCGGCGGCGCCGTCTACGAGGTGAACGGGCCAGCTTTCTTTGGCGTCGATTTCAAGCCGCTCACTTCTAGCGAGGTCTCAAGTCCCGGCAGTCTCAGCCTCACTTTCTCCAACGCCGACAACGCCACCATGACCTTCCAGGTGGGCGCCGTCACGCGGACCGTCCCGATCATGCGCGAGGTCTTCGACGTCGCGGCGACGGATCCTCCCGCCGTCGACTACACGGATCTCTGGTGGAATCCGACCGAGCCCGGCTGGGGCATGGCGATCAGCCACCAGTTCGGCAACATCTTCCTTGCATGGTACGTCTACGATCGCGGCGGCAAACCCATGTGGTATGTCGCGTCGAACTGCGCGATGAGCGGCAGCTCCTGCTCCGGAACGTTGTATCGCACGACGGGGCCGCCGTTCGGTCCGACGTTCGATCACACGCGCGTCAACGCGGTGGCGGTCGGAAGCGCGCTCGTAAGCTTCGTGGATGCCAACAACGCCGTTCTCTCGTACACGGTCGACGGCGTGACGGCGACCAAGGCGATTACGCGGGAGCTGTTCTAGCGTCAGGCCTTCAGCAAGCCCTCGATCGGCTTGTGCCGCTGCGGGAACACGCCCGCCGCATCGGCCTTCCAGAAGCGCTCGATCACCGTGGTCCACAGCCGCCGCGTGTCGATCGTGGGCTCCGGGCCGCCGATCTTCGGGAACATCTCCACGATGCGCGGCGCTTCGCCGATGAGGCCACCCTTCACGCGCCCGCCCATCACGAAGTGCGTCGTCGCGTGCCCGTGGTGCGTGCCCTTGTCGTCGTTCTGGGTCGGGCAGCGGCCGAACTCGTCGTAGGTGACGATCAGCGTGTCGTCCCAGCGGCCGATCTCCATCAGGCCGGCACGCAACGCGGCCAACCCGTTCGAGAGGCGTGAAAGCGCATCGCCATGCCACTTGAGCTGCTCCCAGTGGCAATCGACGGAGTGGTGCTTGTCCTCGTTCAGGCCGTTCAGCGCCACGTGGATCACCGGCAGGTCGATGTCGTGGTCGGCGATCTCCACCGCCGCGCGCATCGCCTGGCCGAAGGGATCGGTCGGGAAACTCGTCTTGAGCGGCGTCACGGGAAGGTCCGGCGTGTTCGCGAGCGCCGCTTGTCCCAGCGGATTCGCCTCGAACACGCAGCTCGAAAGCTTGCGCTTCACCAGCAGGTCCGCGCCGTAATACACCTGCACGCAGCCCAGCTTGTTGCCGCGGAACGGGCCCATGGGATCGGCTTCGCGCACGTCGAGCACGTCGAAGGCGATCGCATCTTCGCGCCCGCGCCGTGCACGCTTCGCGAGGGCTTTCGACACCCAGCCCTCGGTCGAATAGTCCTCGCCGTCGTACCCGGTGAACGCCGTATCGCCGTCGCGATAGTGCTGCTGCGTGCAATTGGGATACCCCAGCCCCTGCACCAGCGCGAGCTCCTTCGCTTCCCAGACCGGGACCAGCGGCGCGAGCGAAGGATGGAAGCCGTGGTGATCCGTGATGCGGATCACCGAGTCGCGCGGGATCGCGATGTCGGGACGCACCTTGGCATAGAGCGGGTCCGTGTACGGGATCCATGTGTTGTAGGCGTCGTTGCCGCCGTAGAGGTACACCATCACCAGCAGCGGGCCGGCGGGTGCGTTGGCGGCCTGCCCGCGCAGCGCGGCGGCGAGCGGCGCCGCGGCGAGGCCTTGCAGGAACGTGCGTCGGGTGGGGGACTTCATGGTGCGGCCCTCATGGCGGGTTTCGGCGTCTGCTCGCGAATCCAGGCGTGCAGCGCTTCCACCGATTCTACGACCGCATCGGCGCCCCATAAAGCGGGCGGGCTTCCTTGCCCCAGGTATCCGTAGCCCGCGACCACGACGGGCATGCCGGCGGCGCGGGCGGCCTGCACGTCGCGCTCGTCGTCGCCCACGTAGAGGATTCGCTTCGGTTCGACGCCCATCGTGGCCGCGGCGTGCAGCAGCGGATCCGGGAAGGGCTTGGGCCGCGGGCAAGTGTCGCCGCCCACGATGACCGCCGCGCGCTCTTCCACGCCCAGCCCCGCGAGCACGGGGCGCGCGAG
>DATIWC010000032.1:0-29938 GCA_035519515.1 Usitatibacter sp. | reverse complement strand
GTCGTTGGCGCGCGCCCAGTTGGACATCGACTGGATCGCGGTCCACCCGATCACCAGGTCGACCATCACGATCACCGAGCCCAGCTCCTTCGCGAAGTCGGCGCGCTTGTACATCTCTTCCATCGTGCCGGCGGTGACGTTGAGGTAATGGCCCTTGACCTCACCGGTGGCGGCGGAGGCGCGGTTCACCGCCTCCATGCAGTACAGGAAGCGGTCGCGCCAGTGCATGAAGGGCTGCGAGTTGATGTTCTCGTCGTCCTTCACGAAGTCGAGCCCGCCGCGCAGCGCCTCGTAGACGACGCGCCCGTAGTTCTTCGCCGAGAGCCCCAGCTTGGGCTTGGTGGTCGCGCCCAGCAGGGGCCGGCCGAACTTGTCGAGGCGCTCGCGCTCCACGACGATGCCCGTCGGCGGCCCGCGGAAGGTCTTCACGTAGGCCACGGGAAAGCGCATGTCCTCCAGGCGAGCTGCCTTGAGCGGCTTGAAGCTGAAGACGTTGCCGATGATCGAGGCGGTGAGGTTCGCGATCGAGCCTTCCTCGAAGAGGTCGAGGTCGTAGGCGATGCGGCAGAAGTACTGGCCGGGATTGCCCGGCACGGGGTCGACGCGGTAGGCCTTGGCGCGGTACGCCTCGCAGGCGGTGAGGCGGTCGGTCCACACGACCGTCCAGGTCGCGGTCGACGACTCGCCCGCCACCGCGGCCGCGGCCTCGACCGGATCGACGCCTTCCTGCGGCGTGATGCGGAAGAGCGCGAGCACGTCCGTGTCCTTCGGCTGGTAGTCGGGCTGCCAGTAGCCCATCTGCGCGTACTTGAGCACGCCCGCCTTGTAGCGCTCGCGCGATTCGCGAATCTGGGTGAGCTCCGGTGCGCCCATGTCGTCTGCTCCGTCGTCGCTGGTCCTCGATGGGCCGACGATAGGCGCGTGGATACATCAGGTCTACTCATTAATTCTGCTTTCATAGATAAGATATACTTATGAAATGCGCCGCTACACGCTTCGCCAGCTCGACCTCTTCGCATCCGCCGCGCGCCACGGCAGCCTCACGCTCGCCGCGCAGGACGTGCACTTGAGCCAGCCCGCGGTCTCGATGCAGATGAGGCAGCTGCAGGAGGCGTTCGGCCTGCCGCTGTTCGAGCCGCAGGGGCGGGGGCTGCGCCTCACGGAGGCCGGCCGCGAGCTCGCCGCGCACGTCGAGGAAGTGCTCGAGCGCGTCGAGGGGCTCGACGAGCTCGCGGCGCGGTGGCGGGGCGTGCGCAGCGGCCGCATCCGCCTCGGGGTCGTCTCGACGGCGAAATACTTCGTGCCGCGGCTGCTCGCCCAGTTCCTGCGCGCCCACAAGGGAATCGATTTCAGGCTCTCGATCCACAACCGCGAGGAGATCGTCGAGGAGCTGCGCGCGAACACGCTCGACTTCATCATCATGGGACGGCCCCCCGAGGGCATCGACTGCGTCGCGACCGCCTTCGCGCCCAACCTCCTCGGCATCCTGTGCGCGCCCGAGCATCCGCTTTCGCGCCGCAGGCGCCTGGAGCTCGCGCAGCTGCGCGACGAGCCCTTCATCGTCCGCGAGCCGGGCTCCGGCACGCGCGCCGCGATGGAGCGCGTGTTCGCGGCCCAGCGCGTGAAGTTCCGCGCCACCATGGAGATGGACTCCAACGAGACCATCAAGCAGGCCGTGATCGCCGGGCTGGGCCTCGGTTTCCTGTCCCTCCACACGGTGCGCAGCGAGCTCGCGGCCGGGCGCCTGGTGCTGCTCGACGTCGTCGGGCTCCCGGTGCTCAGGCAATGGTTCCTGGTGCGCCGCACGGCACGCCGCCTCGTGCCGGCCGCCGAGGAATTCGGCCAGTTCCTGCTGCGCGAGGCCGAGGGGCTCATCAATGCCGAGGGCAACCTGCTCGACGTCCTCGCGGCCGCGGCTGCACCGCCGCGCCCCCGCGGCAAGGCGAAGCCCCGGCGCGCCAAGGGCCGTTCCTGACCGGCCATGCCCTTGCGGCACTTGAGGTGAATCAAGCGGCCGCCGGCCGCGTGAGCTAGATTCGCGAATCCCCGGAAAGCGAGTCGCCCATGGCCAAGATCGAATTTCCCAAGGTTCGCCTGCATCGCGATCGCGCCGCAGTCATCGCCGCCGCCGCGCTCGCGCTCGCTGCGACGGCGCATGCGGCGCGCGCCGAAGACGGCTGGCGCGATTTCGAAGGCTCCTGGAGCGCTTCCGGGAGCGTCTATACGCTCAACCTCGGGGGCAAGCGCACCACTTCGATCGCGGACCTCTCGGGAACGCTGCTCCTGTCGGGACCGTCGCGGCCCGGCGTGGGTTTCCGCGGCGAGGCGCTCGCGCTCTCGGATACCGAGACGGGGATGGTGGGCCGCGCCGTGTGGACCGACGAGAACGGCGACCAGGTCTTCAGCGAGATCAAGGGCGGGGGCCCGACCAAGGGCGGGAAGGTCTCCGGCACGTTCGTCGGCGGGACCGGGCGCTACGCGGGCGCGAGCGGCTCCTACGAATTCACCTGGCAGTACGTGATGAGCACCGAGGACGGCACCGTGCAGGGCCGCGCCACCGGGCTCAAGGGGCGCGTGCGCGCCGAGTCCTCGATCCGCGCCGACGCGGCGCAGGGAGCGAAGCCATGACCAGCTCCGCCGCCAAGCTCGCCGCGCCGTTCATCCTCGCGCTCGTCATCTGGTTCTCGCCGGTTCCGGCGGGGCTCACCGCGCCCGCGTGGCACCTGTTCGCCATCTTCGTCTCGGCCATCGTCTCCGTGCTCATCGGCGCGCTGCCCTTGCTCACCTCGACCATGCTCGCGGCGGCGGCCGTCGTCCTCACGAACACGCTCACGCCTGCGAAGGCCTTCGCCGGTTTCGCCAACCCGACCGTCCTGCTCGTCGTGGTCGCGTTCCTGGTCGCCCAGGCGGTCGTGAAGTCGGGGCTGGGACACCGTATCAGCCTCATGATGGTGAGCCGCTTCGGCGGCTCGCCGCGCGGGCTCGCCTACAGCATCGTGCTCACCGACGCGGTGCTCGCGCCCGCGTTTCCCAGCAACACCTCGCGCGGCGGCGTGCTCTTTCCGGTCGTGCTCGCCATCGCGCAAGGCTCGGGATCGCGCCCGGACGACGAGAAGACCCGCAAGTTCGGCGGCTACCTCATGTTCTGCTGCATGGCGAGCCTCGCGGTGTCGTCGGCCCTCTGGATGACGGCCACGTCGGGCAATCCGATCGGCGTGCAGATCACCGCCGACTACGGGCTCACGATCAACTTCGGCAAGTGGCTGCTTGTCTCGTCGGTGCCGTCGCTCCTCGCGATCGCGCTGCTGCCGCTGGTGGTGGAGAAGCTCTTTCCCCACGGCGTGCAGGCCACGGCCGATGCGCCGGCCAACGCGCGCAAGGAGCTGGCGACGAAGGGCTCCCTGAGCAGGGACGAGTGGATCACCGCGGTCGCGTTCACGGTGATGGTCACGGGGTGGGTCCTCGCCGATCCGTTGCACCTCAACGTGACGATCATCGCGTTCGCGGGCCTGGGCGTGCTGCTCATGACCAACGTGCTGACCATGGCCGACATCGCGAAGCAGGGGGACACGCTCGCGACCTTCCTCTGGCTCGCGGTCCTCTTCGCGCTGAGCGGGCAGCTGAACGAGCTGGGCTTCATGAGCTGGGCGGGGCAGCGGCTCGCCTCGCAGCTGGGCGGCCTCTCGTGGCCGATGCTCTACGTGGCGCTCATCGTGATCTACGTGGCCGTCCACTACATGTTCGTGAGCCAGTCGTCGCAGATCCTGGCCCTCCTCGGCGTCTTCATGGACGTGGGCACGCGCGGCGGCGTGCCGGCGCCGCTCATGGGCTTCGCGCTGCTCTTCGCGAGCAGCTATTTCTCGGTGATCACGCCGCAGGGCGGAAGCCAGAACATCATCTTCGTGGGCGCCGGCTACCTCACGCAGCGCGAGCTCTACCGCCTGGGCGGGCTCATCACGCTCTTCTTCATGGCGGTGTACCTCGTGGTGGGGAGCGCCTGGATCCTCGCCGTCACCTGACCCGCCGGGAGCGCCGCCGGCCATGCTAAATTCGGCCGACTCATGGCGGCGGCGCTGACCCATCTCCCGTTCGACCTCGACCGCGACGCGCGCGCGGCGATCAAGCACCAGCGGCCCTGCGTGCTGTGGTTCACGGGCATTTCCGCCGCGGGCAAGTCCACGATCGCCAACGGGGTCGAGCGCAAGCTGCACGCGATGGGGCGGCACACCTACCTCCTCGACGGCGACAACCTCCGCGACGGCCTCAGCAAGGACCTGGGATTCACCGAGGAGGCGCGCGTCGAGAACATCCGGCGCGTGGCGGAGGTGGCGGCGCTCATGGCCGACGCGGGCCTGATCGTGCTGGTCGCGTTCATCTCGCCCTTCCGCAGCGGGCGGCGCATGGCGAGGGGGCTGCTCCCCGAGGGCCGGTTCGTGGAGATCTTCGTCGACACCCCGCTCGCCGCGGCCGAAGCGCGCGATCCGAAGGGGCTCTATCGCAAGGCGCGGGCGGGCCAGATCAAGAACTTCACCGGCATCGATTCGCCCTACGAGGCGCCGGAGAATCCCGAGATCCGCATCGACACGATGACGATGTCGCCCGAGGCGGCGGCCGAGCGCATCGTGGAGAAGATGCGCCTCATGGGCCTCTAGGCGATGAGGAATCCGTTCCGCAGTCGCCGGGACAACCTCGTCGATATGGGCGTCGCCACGCGGCTCGAGGCGGCCCTGGGGCACCATCGCGCGGGGCGGCTGGACGACGCCGCGCACCAATACGAGGCAGCGCTCGAAATCCAGCCGGGCAATGCGAATGCGCTGCACTACCTCGGGGTGATCGCGCACCAGCGCGGGGAACACGCGAGGGCCGTCGAGCTGATCGAACGCGCGGTGGCCGGCAGCCCGCGCATGCCGCAGATGTTCTGCAACCTCTCCGAGGCGCAGCGCGCCGCGGGCCGGATCGCAGACGCCGAGCGATCCGCGCGCCGCGCGCTGGAGCTGCGCGCCGCATATCCGCAGGCGCAGCTCAACCTCGCCGCCGCACTCTTCGCGCAACGGCGCTTCGGCGAATCCGAGGCAGCGGCACGCGCGGCCCTGGAGCTTCGCGCGAACCTTCCCGGCGCGGCAAGGCTCCTCGCGGATTCGCTGCGCGAGCAGAACCAGGTGAAGGCCGCGGAGCAGGAATACCGGCGCATCCTCGACGCGACGCCGGATGACGGGGCCGCCCTCGCAAACCTGGGCTGGATGCTGGTCCAGTCGGGGCGCCTGGAGGAGGGTCTCGAGCTGTGCCGCCGGGCCGCGGAGCGCTCGCCCCACGATCCCTTGCCGCTGCAGAACCTGGGCCGGGCGCTGCTGGAGTTCGGGCGCCTGGACGAGGCGATGCAGGCCCTCGAGCGCGCCCTGCAGCGCGCGCCCGATTCCGCGCTCTCGAGCTACCTCGTCGCAGTCGCCTGGCAGGAGCTCGGCGAGCCCCTCGAGGCGCGCAACTGGCTCGTGCGGGCACGCGAGCTCGATCCGCGCATGACCGAAGTCGAGCTGCGGCTCGCGATGCTGGAGTCCGACCGGGACAATCCCGAAGGGGCCATCAAGCTGCTCGACGCGGCGCTCGCGGCCGACCCGCAGCGCGCGGAGGTTCTCGCCATGCGGGCCAAGGTGCGGCTCGCCCTGGGCGACGTGGAAGCGGCGGTCGCCGACCATCGCGCCGCCATCGCCATGCGCCCCGAATCGGCCACGCTGCACACCGGGCTGGGCGCAACGCTCGCCAGCGCCGGCGACATCCCGGGCGCGGTCGCCTGCGAGCGCAAGGCCATCGAGCTCAATCCCCGCTGCGTCCCCGCCTATGCGGGGCTGCTCACGGCCCTGCGCCACAGGGCGACGGCCTCGGAGCGCGATGCGGCCGCCGCGCTCCTGGACGCGCCCTGGATGACGGACGCGCGCCGAGCGAGCCTGCACTACGGGCTCGCGGCCTATCACGATGGCCGTGCCGAATATGCGGCCGCCGCGCAGCACATGGTGAGGGCCAACGCCTTGCGCCGCGAGTCCGACGCGCTGCGGCACCGTGCCTACGATCCGGACGAGTACGAGGACCTCGTAGGGCGGATCATCGCGACATTCACGCCCGCGTTGCTCGAGCGCTTCAGGCCGTTCGGCTCGCCGAGCGACAGGCCCGTATTCGTCTTCGGCATGCCGCGCTCGGGCACCACGCTCATCGAGCAGATCATCGCGAGCCATCCGCGGGCCTTCGGCGCCGGGGAGAGGCGTTTCGCGCAACGCGGCCTGCTGCAGCTGCCACGGGCGATGGGCCGCCCGGACGAGGAGGCGCTGCCCTTCCTGCTGTCGGCGGGGGGCGCCGTCATCGAGGCGGCCGCCCAGTGGCACCTGGACCAGCTCGCGGCGCTCGACGGGGGCCGCGCCCTGCGCATCGTCGACAAGATGCCCGACAACTACAGCCTCCTCGGCTGGCTCGCGATATTGTTTCCGCGCGCCCGGTTCGTCTACAGCCGCCGCGACCTGCGCGACATCGCGCTCTCGTGCTGGATCACGAACTTCACGCAGATCCGATGGGCGAACGACCTCGATCATATGGCCCGGCGCATGGAGCAGCACCGGCGCTTGATGGCGCACTGGCGCAAGGTATTGCCGGTTCCCATGCTGGAAGTCGACTACGAGGGCATGGTCGCGGACCAGGAGGGCCAGAGCCGCCGGCTGGTCGAGTGGCTCGGCCTCGAATGGGACGACCGGTGCCTTTCCTTCCACAAGACGCAGCGGTTGGTGCGCACCGCGAGCGTCGCCCAGGTCCGCGAACCCATGTACAACCGCTCGGTCGCGCGCTGGACGCACTACGAGGAGATGCTGGCCCCCCTGATCGACCGGCTGGGGCTGGGACGCGCCGCGCCGTAGACGGGCGTACCCCCGCATGGTCTAATTCCAAGATGGGGTTCCCGGTTCGAGGCTGCGCCGAGGGATCGTTGGAAATCAAAAAAAGACGAAAGGCGCGCGATGCACCAGAAATTCTCGAAGCTTCGGTTCGGCGAGTTCACGAAGACGGCGACGCTGGTCGCGGTGGGCGGCGTGGCGGCGCTCCAGGCGGACGAGGCGCTGGCGGTCCCTGCAACGGGATCGGGCACGGGCGCCTTCACCATCAACGCCGGCAACGCGACGTGGTTCCTCAACAACAACATCGCGTGCTGCACCACCAGCAGCAACTGGGGTTTCTCGGAGGGGAGCTTGTCCGGGGGCGTGTTCAACGACGCCTTCGACGGCGCCATCAGCTGGCTCGTCTCCACCGGCGTCCCGGGCGCGGCGGACGGCTACCGCAGCCCGGGCGGCACCATCGACATTTCGCCCGCATACCCCACCAACCCCGCGGCGGGCACAACCGCCACGGGCACGGTGCAGGTCCTCGCGGGCCTCAACGTGCACGGCGAGATCTATTTCTCCCCGAGCCGCGCCGTGGCGCGCTCCATGATCGTCCTGCAGAACCCCACGGGTGCGCCGATCACGGTGAACGTGGGGAACATGAGCAACTGGGGCTCGGACAGCAACACGCAGTACCGCCTCACCAGCAGCGGCGACGCGGTCTGGGACCCGTCGGACAACTGGACCGTCAGCGAACAGGAGAACCCGCCCGGGACGTACCTCGGGTCCGACCCGCCGCTCACGATGGCTTACCAGCAGAACGGGAGCCTGGTGCGTGGCACGCCGAACCCGGTACCGGTCAACGGCAGCGACAGCTTCTACATGTTCTACAACGGCATCACGATTCCTCCGGGCCAGACCCGGCGGCTGATGGTGTTCGTGCAGATGTCGACGTCGCTTGCGGCCGCGACGTCCAGCGCGCCCAACTTCAGTTCGCCTTCCGCGCTGGCCGCCGCAGGCCTGCTCACGGGGCTTACGCCCGCCTCGGCAGCCCAGATCGTCAACTGGAATGGTGCGGCGCTGGCAGGCGCGTTGGGCAACACCATTCCTACGCTGGGCGAATGGGGGCTGATCGCCCTGGGCTGGCTGCTGGGCCTCTTCGGCATGCGCCACCTGTCGAAAACGCTCCCCCGCCGCGGCACCACCGCGTAGCGGAAGAGAATGCGATCGCGCCGCGGCCTCAGGCCGCGGCGATGCGATCTCCCCCCGCGTAAATGCACGCGACCAGCGCTTCTTCCGCGCGGTCCACGAGGCGCCCCGCGTCGTCGCCTTGGCGCCACTCCACATAGCCGAAACTGGTGGTGAGCGTCGTGCCCGCGATGCCGGGGCAGGCGGCGCGAAATGCCGTGCGCACGCGGTCGATCACGTGGGTCGCGCGCTCGGGGCCCGTCTGGGTCAGCATCACGATGAACCGGTTGCGCCCGAAGTGGCTCGCGGTATCCGTCTGCCGCGTCTCGTTGTAGATCGCCTGGGCGAATGCCCGCAGCACGTCGTTGGCGCGATCCTCGCCCGAATGCGTAGTGAAGCCTTCCAGGTCGTCGATGGTGCCCAGCAGGATGCACAGCGGCCCGCCGTAGCGCTCCACGCGGTGGATCTCGTTGGAAAGCGCCTGATTGAACGCCCGCCGGTTGCCCAGCCCCGTGGTGACGTCCACGAATGCGGCGGCGCGCGCCTTCTCGTCGCGCTCGCGCAGGTCGCGGCGCGCTTCCTCGAGCTCGCGGCGCGCGTTGGCGAGGTCGTTGGAGAGCTTCACCGTGGACTTGCTCACGGCCTCGACGTCGTCGTCGCGGCGCTCGGCCACGAGGAGGTAGCCGCGATCCAGCGCCCACAGGGCGGCCTCGACCGAATGGTCGCCGCCGTCGCCCACCAGCGTGAGGGAGCCGCGGTAGAGGGGTTGCCCCGCAGCGGGCCTGCCGGCGATGAGCTTCGGCCACGACGGCGAGCGGAAATGGGGCGCGGCCGGCCCCCCGGGCAGGATTCCCGCGAGGAATCCCCTCGCTTCGCCCACGCTGCCGTCGGCTGCGATGCGTGCGGTGCCGACCGCATGCAGGCCGTCGAGCAGCTTGATGACGCTCGCGGCCGTGCGCTCGTCCATGGTTGGTCGTCCCCCCGTTATCCGGCGCGTTTCCGCGCGCTTTGCTAGATTCTATCCGCATGAGCGTCCGGGCCCCCCAGAGAAGCCTTTCGCCCCGCGACATGGAGGCGATCCTCGCGGTCACGAGCAAGCTCGCCGCGCCGTTCGACCTGCACACGATGCTCGCCGAGGTGGTGGCCGCCGCGACCCAGGTGCTGCGCGCCGAGCGCAGCTCCGTCTGGCTCTACGACGAGACGGGCGACGAGCTCGTGCTCGAGGTCGCACCGGGCATCGATCCCATTCGCGTGCCCGCCGGCTCCGGCATCGTGGGCGCGTGCGCGCGCACCCGCGCCATCGTGAACGTGCCCGACGCGTACGCGGACAAGCGATTCAATCCCGACGTGGACCGCAAGTCGGGCTTCCACACGCGCTGCCTGCTCACGCTGCCGCTCGTGGACCACAAGGGCGTGCTGGTGGGCGTGATGCAGGTGCTCAACAAGGCGGGCGGCGCGTTCGACGAGGACGACGAGAACCTCGCCACCGCGCTCGCCGCGCAATGCGCCATGGCGCTGCAGCGCGTGCGCATGACGGCCGCGCTGATCGAGGGCGAGAAGCTGCGCCAGGAGCTGGAGATGGCGCGCGTGGTGCAGATGAGCACGCTTCCGTCCAGCATGCCGTCCGTCGCGGGCTACGACGTCTTCGGCACATTCGAGCCCGCCGGCCTCACCGGCGGGGACACGTTCGACCTCTGGCCGGTGGCGGGCGGGCTGCTCGTGGTGCTCGCCGACGCCACCGGGCACGGCATCGCGCCCGCGCTCTCGGTCACGCAGATGCAGGCGATGCTGCGCATGGCTTTCCGCCTCGGCGCGAGCCTCGAGCAGGCCTTCACGCAGGTGAACAACCAGCTCGCCGACACGCTGCCCGACGATCGCTTCATCACGGCGTTCGTGGGACTGCTCGACCCCGCCACGCACCGGATGAAGTTCCACAGCGGCGGCCAGGGCCCGATCCTGCACTTCATCGCCGCGAGCGGCGAGTGCGTGCGCCACAAGCCGACCAGCTTCCCGCTCGCCGCGATGCCGCTTGAATCCCTGCGCCCGGCGGTGGGCCTGGACCTCGATCCCGGGGACATCCTCGCGCTGCTCTCGGATGGCATCTACGAGTATCGCGGCGAGGGCGGCGAGGAGTTCGGGGAAGCGCGCGTGCGGGAGCTGCTCGCGGCGCACCACCGGGAGCCGGCCGCGCAGCTCGCCGCGCGGGTGCTCGAAGCGGTGCGCGCATTCGCGGGGCGCGAGCCCCAGGAGGACGACATGACGATCGTCCTGGTGAAGCGCAAGGGGGGGCAATGAGCGGCCACAAGGAATTCGCCCGCGGCAACGAATCGCTCGAATCGATCTTCGAGTTCACCTCGGAATTCTTCGTGCGCAACCGGCTCGATCCGCGCATCCTGCCCATCGTGGACTTCGCGGTGGAGGAGCTTTTCACGAACATGGTGAAATACGGCGGCGCGGACGCGAGCCCGATCGCGATCGAGATCGCGTGCGTGGACGGCGCCGTCGAGGTGGCGCTGGTGGACACCGGCGTGGAGCCCTTCGACATGACGCAGGCTCCGGACGTGGAGGTCCACGGACCGATCGAGGAGCGCAAGGCGGGCGGCCTGGGCCTGCACCTGGTGCGCCGGCTGGTCGATTCGTGGGACTACCGGTACTCGAAGGAGCTTCGCCAGAGCCGCATCACGTTCCGCAAGGCCTTCGCCAAATCGCAGGCGCGGGCGGCGGCGTCCGCGGAAGGAGGCAGCAATGCTGTCGATTGAGGCCGCAGGGGAGGGAACCGTCGTCCTCGCCGGGCGGCTCGACGCGGCGCAGTCGCCCACGCTGCAGGCCTACCTGGACCGCCTGCAGGGGCGCGTGACCCTCGACTGCGCGAAGCTCGAGTACATCTCGAGCGCCGGACTGGGAGTGCTGCTCAAGACGCAGAAGCGCCTGCTGCCCGGGGGAGGCAAGCTTCGCCTCACGGGCGTGAGCCGCCACCTGCAGGACATTTTCCAGTACTCCGGCTTCGACCAGATCCTCGAAATCGAGCCGGCGCCATAGCGGTGCGCCAACTTTTTCCGCCGCCGGGTGTAATTGGGGACGACGACCAGGCGCTGGTGCTGCGCTGCCGGCAGGGAGACCGGGCGGCTTTCGCGGGGCTGGTGATGCGTTACCAGCGGCCGCTGTACAACGCGGCGTTTCGCATCGTGGGCAATTCCGACGACGCGGCCGACGTGACGCAGTCCGTGTTCCTGAAGGTGGCGGTGCAGATCGACGAGTACGACCCGCAATACAAGTTCTTCAGCTGGATCTACCGCATCGCGGTGAACGAGTCGCTCAACCTCGTGAGGCGCAGCGGCCGCGAAGAGCCCCTCGACGGGCGGGACGAGCTGCCGGGGCCGGAGGCGGAGGACCCGGAAGCAAGGGCGAGCGAGGCGCAGGCGGCGCGGCGCATCGAAAGGACGTTGATGGGCATGTCGACGGAGGACCGGATGGTGCTGACCCTCAGGCATTTCTCGGAGTTCAGCTATCGGGAGATCGGCTTCATCCTCGGCATCGAGGAGAAGACGGTGAAGTCGCGCCTCTTCGAAGCGCGCCAGCGGCTGCGCCTGCTGCTCGACGACATGAGGCCCGGCTGAGATGGATCGCGCCGACCTCGACCTGCTGATCAACGCCGTCCTCGACGGCGACGCGGCTCCCCAGGACGTCCAGGAGCTCGATCGCATCATGGCCGCCGACCCGGCCGCCCGCGAGCGCTACGAGCAATTCCGGCGTATCTTCACGGGCCTGGGCGCCGTTCCGGAGGCGGTTCCCCCACAGGGACTTTCGGATCGCATCATGGAACGAATCGCTTTGCGGCCCCAGCGCCGGGGCCGGCTGCTCCAACTATTCGGCGCGTCGCGTGTAATTGGGAGGCGGGAATCACCAGGTGCCCGGGGCCGGATTCCGGGAATTCCAGCAGCGGTCCATCCGGACACCCGGCAGGGCCATACATCAGGGGACTACAAAATGACAACTCAGAAACAAGGCAGCTCGAGCAAGCGGATGTGGATCGGCACCGGCATCGCTGCGGCCGCCGTCCTCGCCGGCGTGTACTACATGACGGACATCCCGCCCTCCAGCGACACCTCCGGCACCCTCGCACCCGCCCAGCGCTACAAGGCCTCGCAGCCCACCGCGGGCGACGTGAAGCTCGGCACCCAGTCGGGTTCGAGCGGCAGCGCCATCAATCCGCAGACCGGCGACGCGACCAACGCCGCCTCCAACCAGGCGGTGAATTCCGCGACCAACTCGGCCGTCAATTCCGCCACCAACTCGGCGGTGAATTCGGCGACCAATTCGGCCGTGAACTCGGCGACCAATTCGGCCGTGAATTCCGCGACCAATTCGGCCGTGAACTCCGCGACCAACTCGGCCGTGAACTCCGCGACGAACTCCGCCGTGAATTCCGCGACCAACTCGGCGGTCAACTCGGCCACCAACAAGGCCGTGAACTCGGCGAGCCAGCAGGCCGTCAACTCCGCCACCAACTCGGCGGTGAACTCGGCCACCAACAAGGCCGTGAACTCGGCGAGCCAGCAAGCCGTCAACTCCGCCACCAACTCGGCGGTGAACTCGGCCACCAACAAGGCCGTGAACTCCGCGACCAACTCGGCGGTGAACTCCGCGACCAACAAGGCCGTGAACTCCGCGACCAACTCGGCGGTGAACTCGGCCACCCAGAAGTAGCCCCGCGCCTCCCGCCCCCCGCCGCCGGCCCCGTGCCGGCGGTTTTGTTTGGGCGCGCTGCGCTATGCTTCGTCGCAGCCCGAGGACAACAACAAAGGGGAAGCAATGCGCGCACGCATCCTGGCGTGCCTGCTGCTGCTCGCGCCGGCCGCCGCGGCCGCCGAAGACGAGCAGCCCGGCGGGCTCGGCATGTCCTATGTCGAGACGAAAGACCTCACGCTCATCTACTTCGACTCGCTGCGCTACCTCGAGCCGCACACGATCCGTACCTACACGAACTCGCTCCAGTTCCAGCGGCGCATGCTCGGCTGGACGCCGTCGCAGCCGACCACGGTCCTGCTGAAGGACCTCTCGGACTTCGGCAACGCCGCGGCCATCGCCGCACCGCGCAACCTCCTCGTGTTCGACATCGCGCCGCTTTCGCGCGCCTTCGAGACTTTCCCCGCGAGCGAGCGGATGTACTCCCTCATGAACCACGAGCTCACGCACGTCGCCACGGGCGACGTGGCCGACGAGGAGGATCGCCGCTGGCGGGCCTTCTTCCTCGGCAAGGTGGCCCCGCGCCCCGAGAATCCCGAGACGCTGCTCTACTCGTTCCTCACCGTGCCGCGCTTCAACCAGCCGCGCTGGCTGAACGAGGGTACCGCGGTGTTCCTCGAGACCTTCATGGGCGGCGGCCTCGGGCGCGCGCAGGGCGGCTACGACGAGATGGTCTTCCGCGCGATGGTGCGCGACGGCGCGCCGTTCTACGACCCGCTCGGGCTCGTCTCCAAGGGCACGCGGGTGGACTTCCAGGTGGGCGCCAACGCGTACCTCTACGGGACGCGGTTCATCACGTACCTCGCCTACAAGTACTCGCCGGACAAGATCCTGGGATGGCTCAAGCGCGGGGAGGGGAGCCGGCGCTACTACTCGGACCAGTTCGAGAACGTCTTCGGCCTGCCGCTGGAAAAGGCCTGGCAGGACTGGATCGATTTCGAGAAGGACTTCCAGCGCCGCAACCTCGAGGAGGTGCGCAAGCATCCCATCACGCCGCAGGTGACCGTGCCCGTGGGCGCGGTGGGCTCCGTGTCGCGGGCTTTCTACGACGAGAAGACGCAGACGCTCTACGCGGGCTTTCGCTACCCGGGCATCATCGACCACGTGGGCGCCATCGACCTGCGCGACGGCTCGCAGCGCTCGTTCGCCGACATCAAGCGCGCGATGCACTACCGCGTGACCTCGCTTGCGTGGGACCGCGAAGGCGGCACGCTCTTCTACACGGACGACAACCTCGCGCTGCGCGACCTGATGGCCTACGACCTGAAGACGGGCGAGACGCGCATGCTCCTCGAGGACGCGCGCATCGGCGAGCTCGCCTTCAACCCGGTGGACCGCACGCTCTGGGGCGTTCGCCACGACAACGGCCTCGCGACGCTCGTGCGCATCGCCCCGCCCTACGACGGATGGACCGAGATCCACACGTTCCCGTACGAGGACATCCCCTACGACCTGGACATCTCGCCCGACGGCAAGCTCCTGTCGGCCTCCATGAGCGAGGTGAGCACCGAGCAGTACCTCCGGGTCTGGGAGATCGCGAAGGTGCTCGCGGGCGACATGACGCCGAGGGCGGAATACAACTTCGGGACTTCGGTGCCGGAAAGCTTCGTGTTCTCGCGCGACGGCCGGTTCCTGTACGGCAGCAGCTACTACACGGGCGTGTCGAACATCTTCCGCTACGAGGTGGCCACCGGCGAGATGGAGGCCGTGAGCAACGCGGAGTCGGGCCTCTTCCGCCCGGTCCCGCTGCCCGACGGGCGGCTGCTCGCCTTCACGTACACCGGCGAGGGCTTCGTGCCGGTGATCATCGACCCCAAGCCCGTGAAGGACGTGAGCGCCATCGTCTTCCTCGGCGCCCTCACGGTCGAGAAGCACCCGGAGCTCAAGACCTGGCAGGTGCCTGCGGCGAGCACCGTCGACGAGACGAAGCTCATCGAGCGGCGCGGGACCTGGGTGCCGATGGAGAGCCTCGTCCTCAAGAACGGCTACCCGGTGCTGCAGGGCTACAAGGACTCGGCGGGCATCGGCTACCACGTGAACGTGGAGGACCCGCTCTCGTTCATGCAGCTCTGGGCGACCGTCGCGTGGACGCCGGACTCGAAGCTCCCCTCGGAGGAGCGCGGCCACGCGGAGCTCGCCTGGCGCTACCTCGGGTGGAAGGCCGACCTCTGGTACAACAAGTCGGATTTCTACGACCTCTTCGGCCCGACCAAGGTGAGCCGCAAGGGATACGCGGCCAAGGTCGGCAAGGAAGAGACGCTCATCTACGACGAGCCGCGCCGGCTCGACCTGCGTGCCGAGCTCGCGTACTACGACAAGATCGACACGCTGCCCAACTACCAGAACGTGGCGGCGACTTTCGACCAGCTCTGGAGCGCCGAGGTGGGCTTGCACTACACGCACGTGCAGCGGTCGCTGGGCGCGGTCGACGACGAGAAGGGGCTCAAGTGGTCGCTCGTGCTCACGGGCAACCGCGCGAGCGGCGCGCCCATTCCGCAACTGCGGGGAACCTTCGACTTCGGCCTGCCGCTGCCGTTGCCCCATTCCTCGGTGTGGGTTCGCAGCGCCGCGGGCGCCTCGCACGGCGAACGCGACGATCCGTTTGCCACGTGGTATTTCGGCGGCTTCGGCAACAACTACGTGGACAGCCGGGAGATCAAGCGCTACCGCGAGTTCTACGCGCTGCCCGGTTTCGGGCTGAACGAGGTGGCCGGCCACAACTTCGCGCGCACGATGGTCGAGCTGAACCTGCCGCCGAAGGTGTTCGAGTCGGTGGGGACCCCCGCCTTCTACCTCACGTGGCTGCGCCCGGCGCTCTTCGCCTCCACGCTATGGACCGATCCCAACGACGCGTCCCTGCGCAAGGACTACTCGAGCCTGGGCACGCAGCTCGACCTGCGCTTCACCGTGCTGCACTGGTACGAGATGACGCTGTCCGCGGGATACGCCGTGGGCTACCGCGGCCAGCGGCGCGCCGGCGACGAGTGGATGGTCTCGCTCAAGATCCTCTAGGGGCCGCCCGTGGGCGCGATCATCGGCCTGTTGCCTGTCCTTGCCTTCCTCGCGGCGCTCCTGCTGCTCGACAGCTACAAGCTCGTGCGCCTGCGCGAGGTCGTCGCGCTCGTGGCGGCCGGCGCGGCGGTGGCCGGAGTGGCCTACCTCGCCAACGGCGCGCTGCTCGCCTCGAGCGGCCTCGGGTTCGGCACCTACACGCGCTACGTGGCGCCCCCGGTCGAAGAGCTCCTGAAGGCGTTGGTGATCGTAGCCCTCGTGCGCACGCACCGCGTGGGCTTCCTGGTCGACGCCGCGATCTTCGGCTTCGGGGTGGGCGCCGGGTTCGCGGTGGTCGAAAACGGGGTGTACGTGCAGCAGCTCAGGGAGGCGTCGGCGGGACTGTGGGTCGTCAGGGGATTCGGCACCGCGATCATGCATGGAGGCGCGACCGCGATCTTCGCGGTGGCCGGGCTCGCCATGACCGAGAGGGCGCGCGAGGCGGCCGGGTGGGGCGCGTTCATGCCGGGGCTCGCGGTCGCGGTCGTCCTGCACTCGGCCTACAACCACCTGCTGCCCTTCCCGCGGGCCTCGACGCTGGGCATCCTCGTCGTGCTGCCGGTGGTCTTCTACGCTGTGTTCCGCCGCAGCGAGGAGGCCGTGAGCGGCTGGCTCGGCCACGGCTTCGACGCCGACACCGAGATGCTCGACCTCATCAACTCGGGCCGGCTTTCCGATTCGCCCGTGGGCCGGTACCTGCACGCGCTCAAGGACCGCTTCCACGGCCACGTCGTCGCCGACCTGCTGTGCTACCTGCGGCTCTACACGGAGCTCGCGCTGCGGGCCAAGGGCATCCTGCTCATGCGCGAGAGCGGCTTCGAGGTGCCGGTGGACGAGGCCACGCGGGCCAAGTTCGCCGAGATGCGCTACCTCGAGTCGAGCATCGGCAAGACCGGGCTGCTCGCCATCCAGCCGATGCTGCACATGAGCCACAAGGACCTCTGGCAGCTCTACATGCTGGGCAAATGACATGAGCCGGCGCCGCGTCCATCGACCGCCGGCCTAGCGCGAGTTCACGATGGGCTGGGCGATGATCCAGAGGCTCAGCATCGTGTAGCCCACCATCAGCACGAGCATCGGCAGCTCGCTGCGCAGGGCGTCGCGGCGATCGCGGAATTCCTGCGTCGAGAGCCGGTGGCCGAGGTAGAGCGCTGCCACGTGGCCCGCGACGATGGCCACCACCGAGATGATCCACACCAGGCGCGCGTCGACGATGTTTGGCCGCACGAGGTGCGTCACAGTCCCGAAGAGGTTCCATCCCCAGCCGAACGGATCCGAGCCGATCGAGATCATGTACTCCCAGGCGGTCACCAGGTACGAGAGGTAATGGGCGAACTGGTAGGCGATCGCGATGGGCACCAGCGTCAGCACGAAGAGGCCCGCGATGCGGCCCCGCGCACGCTGCCGGCCGGGCCCGTTGCCCGCGGTGCCGCATCGCGCGATGAGCTCGCAGAAGACGAGGTACACGCAAAGGAAGAGGACCGGCGCGGCCGCCAGCGCCGCCGTGCGAAGACCCTCGCCCGGGTCCGCGTCGCCGGCCCACGCCTCGGCGATCGCGGCCCACACCGGCGTCTCGAGGAAGCCGTCGAGGCTCACGGCGGCGAGGATCGCGATGACCAGGACGATGTCGGACAGGCCGACCGGCTCGCGATTGAGCAAACCGACCGCGTAGGGACGAAGCTCGAAGCGCGTCACGCGCCGCTCGCGCAGCTCGACGTGCAGCGGCGCGAAGCGCGCGAGCACGCCGAACACGCGGGTGAACGCCTCGCCGTGGGCGAGCCACGCCTCGCGCCCGTAGAGCCACATGCCGGCCCAGGTGATCGCGGAGTAGAGCGCGATGGCGGCCGCGACCAAGCGCGGGGAATCGGTGCCGTCCCACACCAGCTCCATCCACTGGAAGACGAAGTAGAGCCCGACCGCGGGCCAGGACGCGACCCACGGCGGGAGCGCGAGCCCGCGGGCGAGCGGCTTGCCGAACGCGCGGGCGTACGCACGCTCCGCGGCCGCGAAAAGCGTCTCCAGCGGGTTGGAGACGCGCCACAGGTCGCCCGCCAGCGCGCTCGTGTAGCTCATCCCGACCCACCACAGGGCCCAGATTCCCAGCGGCACGAAATTGCGGAACGGGTTCTGGTTGCCGAAGAAACCCGCGAAGAGGACGAGGGCGTAGCCGAGGACCGTGATCGCCCGAAGCACGCCGATCGCGGCCGGCGAGGCGAGCCACCGCCCGGGCGCGAATCGCAGCAGGTCCAGGCTCGGGTACGCAGCGCCTTCCGGGGCCCTCCGCACGAAAAGAAACAGCAGCAGGCACGAGAGGACCACCGTGAGGCCCGCGCCGGAAAGGTACAGGGTGAGGGGCAGCGGCAGGTCGTAGCGCTGCGCGAACCCGTGCGCGTGCGCCGGCATCGCGAGGATGCCGGCGGTGGCGGCGGCGAGCTGCCGCCTGGTCACTTTAAGGAAGCACTTCGAGGTAGAGCAGCGTGGGCTCGGGCCCGTGCGGGGCGGCGGACCCCTTCGCGGGGTGGGCCCCGACGGGGAAGCGCCCGGTCCAGCGCGCGACGAAGGAGAGGCTCGCCACGCTGCCGGGCGCCACCTCGCCGTGCACGTCGTACCCGTGCACGTGCACCGAAAGCGGCTCGTCGGACTGCGTGCGAATCACGACCGTGTCCCCCTGGTGGACCCGCTCGGTGCGCGCGCCGCCCACGGGCTTGTGGGCGACGACCTTGATGTCGATATGCCGGGCCGGAGCCGGCGTCTGGGCCGGCGCCATCCCCGGCGCGGCGAGCGCAAGACACGCCACCGCCGCCCATTTGCGGCACGCCGCGAGAAGGTTCATATTAGCCCCGCGCGGCCGCTCCGCCCCCACTTGCCGCGGCCCGATCCTCCAGGAGGTATGCCCATGAAACGTCGCCATGCGCTCGAATGCTGCATTGCCGGGATGGTGCTCGCGGCTCCCGGATTGGCCTTCGGCCAGATCTACGCCATGATGAATTATGAGACGAAATCGCCCGATTCACTCAAGGTCCTGAAGACGCCGGTCCCGACGGGCCCTCGCAAGGACGGCATCGCCGTCATCGACGTGGATCCCCAGTCGAAGGGCTTCGGCAAGATCGTTCAGGACATGCCGATCCCGCCCGATTTCATGTCCCACCACCTGTTCTACAACCGCGACCAGACCAAGATCTACGTGACCTCGCTCGGCAAGGGGGAGATCCGCGTGATCGACATGAAGAAGACGCCCTACGCGATGAAGGTGGTGGCGGTCCCGGACTGCCAGGTGGGCGAGGACGTGGTGTTCTCCGACGACAACAAGACCTGGTACCTGAGCTGCATGGGCAACCAGACCGTGGTGATAGGCAACGCAGTGACCGACCAGCCGACGAAGTCGGTGAAGGTGGGGGTGCCGTATCCGCACGGCGTGGCCGTGAGCCCGTCCATCGACCGCATGCTCACCACCGGCACCGTGCGCGCCTCCGACGGCGGCGACGCCGGCGAGATGATCAGCGAAGTGCAGGTCAGCACGGGCAAGGTGGTCAACTCGTACAAGGTCTCCAACAAGCCCTCCCCGTCGGGCGAAGCGCCGGTCGAGATCCTGTTCGTGCCGGGCGTGAACCCGCCGATGGCCTACGTGACCAACCTGTATGGCGGCACGCTGTGGCTGATGCGCTGGAACACCGACAAGAAGGCCTTCGACGTGTCGCAGGCGCACGACTTCGCCGGCGAGAACAGCGGCGTTCCGCTCGAGATGTACTTCAGCAAGGACCTCGACCGCATGTACGTGACGACCGGCAAGCCGGGCAGCATGCACATCTTCGACACCTCCGACATCACGAGCCCGAAGCTGATCAAGTCGATCCCGGCGGCCGAGGGCTCGCACCACGTGGCCTTCACCAAGGACGGCCGTTACGCCTATGTGCAGAACGCGCTGCTCAACCTGCCGGGCCTGAGCGACGGGTCGATCACCGTGGTCGACCTGAAGGAGGGCAAGCCCGTCAAGAGCATGGACACGCTCAAGATGATGGGCCTCAACGCGAACTGCGTGGTGCTGCTGCCCAAGTGGAACGATCCGAAGGGGCACTGACGCGATCCTAGGAGGCGCGCCGCGATGGCAGCGCCCGCTCGCGTGAGCGAGGAAGGCCGCATCCTTCCCGGCGGCAACCTGCTCGACAAGCTGCGCGCGGACGACCGCGCGCGGCTCTTCGAGCTGGGACGCCAGCGCGTCGTGGAAGAGGGCGAGGAGGTCGTCCGCCAGGGCACGGTGGGCGACTGCCTGTTCGTGGTGGAGGAGGGCGAGCTCGCCGTCGTGCGCGCGCTTCCCGGCGACGAGGAACAGGTGCTCATCACCGCTCGCCCCGGGATGCTGCTGGGCGAGCTGGCGGTCCTGGATGGCGGCGCACGAGCCGCGAGCCTGCGCGCGGTTCGCCGCTCGGTGCTGCGCGTGATCGGCCTGGGCGCCTTCGAGGCGCTCACCCTGTATGGCGGCGAGGCCGGCCATCGCATCCTGCGCGCGGTGGCCACGCTGGTGCACGAGCGGCTCGAAGCCACGCGGCGCGTGGCGGCGTGCCAGGGCGCGCGCGCGCCGCTTGCCGCGGGCGCGGCGCTCGGATGGTCGGCACCCCCCGCGCAAGTCGCGGGCGTGCTCACCGTGCTGCCGGCGTTCGCGGGGCTTCACCAGGCGGACCTGGAATCGATGTTGCCGGCGCTCGGCGTCGTGGCCCTGGAACGGGGCTCGGATCTCGTGCTGCCTGAGGTGCAATCGCCGGGCATCGTGATGGTCCTGCGCGGTGCCCTTTCGCCCTGGCTCGACGACGGCAGCGGGCCCGAGGCGACGATGCCTGCCATCGGTCCCGGGGGATTCGTCGACTATGCCGCGGCGCTGGGCATTGCGAGCGAGCCGCGGCGCTGGCGCGTGCGCAGCCCAACGCGCCTGATGCGTCTCGCCCCGTCCCTCTTCGAAGTGAACGAGCCCTGGTCGGCGCCGCTGCTCTACGCGTTGTCGCGCGACCTCGCGCTCACCCTGCGCCGCACGACCGGGCTCGCGATGCATTTCGGCATGGCCTGGGCGCGGGAAGCACCAGCGCGCGCCGGGGCGAAGCGGGGCCTCGCGCCGGCCCCGGCGGCCACCTAGCCATGTGCCGCGTCCTCGCCTACCTGGGGGAGCCGCTGCCGCTCGACGACCTGTTGTACTCGTCGGACAACTCGCTGGTGCGCCAGAGCTACGCGCCGCAACGGCTGCGCATGCTGAACCTCGCGGGCTTCGGGCTCGCCGCGTGGGATCCTTCCGCGCCCTATCCGTACATCTACCACACGGCCGGGATGCCGGCGTTCGACCCGAACCTGCGCACGCTCGCGCGCAACGTGCACGCGCGCTGCGCGCTCGCCCACGTGCGTGGCGTCCAGTTCAGCGACAACCCGCTCGTGGGCCCGCAGTTCCTCCACCCGTTCATCTATCCGGAGATGCGCGCGGCGCTCGCCCACAACGGCGACCTGCACCGCTTCGCCGAGATGCGCCCGCACCTGCAGCAGCACCTGCGGCCCGAGATCGCGCGCAAGGTCCGCACGAACCTCGATTCCGAGTGGATCTACGCGTTGTTCCTGTCGAACCTCGACGATCCGTCCGCCGAGCACACCACCGAGGAGATGGCCGACGCGTTGGTGGAGACGCTCAAGCTGCTCGGCCGCGTGCGCCGGCAGGTCGGCATCGACACGGGCTCGTCGGTGAACCTCTTCGTCGCGGACGGCAAGCGCATCGTCGCGGCCCGCTACGCCTTCGACTTCGGCTGCTACGTGAGCGACGACCCGGCGCAGATCTCGCCCTGGCAGCTCGAATACCTTTCGCTCTGGTACTCCCTGGGCCAGCGCTACACGTGCCACGAAGGCGAATGGAAGATGGTGGGCGGGCGCGAGTCGGCGCGCGCGATGCTGCTCGCCTCCGAGCCGCTCACGCGCGACGAGTCCACGTGGCTCGAGGTGCCCGAGTACAGCCTGGTGTCGTTCGACATGGGCGGCGACGCGCCGCTCGTGAGCGCCCGGACGCTCGAGTTCTAGGGCGCCGGAACTTCCCCGTCAGGCGATGAGCGCCGCGGTGCCCGGCTGCGGCTGGGTCGCGACCGAGGCGTCGGCCGTGCGCACCATCGCGCACAACGCCCGGTTGATCGCCAGCGTGATCTCGGGCCGCTCGCTGATCAGCGTGTAGAAGTCGGCTTGCGCGAGGCGGAAGAGGCGCGCGCGTTCGGTCGCCGTGACGGTCGCGGCACGGGGCTGCGCATCGAGGAGCGAAAGCTCGCCGAAGACCTCGTGGCGCCCGAGGTTCTGGAACGTGCGCTCGCCGTCGTGCACGCGCACGGAGCCGGAGGCGACCACGTACAGGCAATCGCCGAGGTCGCCCTTTTCGAAGATGCGCTCGCCCGGCTCGGCCCAGCGCTCCACCAGCAGGTTCGCCACCCCCGCGAGGACCTGGTGCGGGATCGCGCGGAACAGGTTCACGTCGCGCAGGAGGATCACCTTGTCGATGGTGATGTACGGCGAGCTGGCCCGCGCGGCCGTGGCCGTGGCGGATCCGTACTCGAGCACGGCCGTGGCCGTCTCCGAGATCAGGGGATCGCTGTCGGCGGCGCCGCGCTCGAGCGCCGCGCGCGCGCTGGGGGAGGTGGGGTCGAGCGCGTGCAGCGCGCACGCACGCAGCCACGGGCTCACCCAGGCGTAACGGCCCAGCGCGAGCTCCACGAGCCGCTCGGAGCGCGGGCGTTCGCCGGCTCCTTCCGGGCGGCGCTGCGCGTCGGCGAGCGCGAAGAGGGGGGCCAGCGATTCGCGATGGGAAACGGAGAGCGCGGGCTCAAGGGCGGCGAAGGTGCGCGTGCGCCAGTGCGGATCGCCGATCTTCATCGGCTGGCGCGCGCGCGCGAGGACGTCCGGCGCATACGGGAACGACTCGAGCAGCCCCACGACGCGCCGGCACGACGATTCGCGCAGGTAATCGATCGCGGCATCGAGGAGCGCGTCCGGGGCGCCCGCGCGCACGTCCGTGGCCGCCGCGAGCATCTCGGCGCCCTGTTGCGCCGCTTCGCGCATGCGCGCCTCGGCGAGGTCGGTGCCGTGCTGCTCGTCCATGTAGTACTCGGTGAGCACCGGTCCCACCACGCCCTGGTCGGTGTTGCGCGCCACGGCGTACAGGTGATACTGGATCTGCACGCTGCGCGCGGTCATGACGCGCTCGAAGCCGCGCACCGCCGCGAGGCGCGCCGCCGGCGCGAGGTCGAGGCACTCGGCATAGCGCGAGGCCGCGGCGAACGAGTCGTCCACGCCCACGCCGAACCGGTACCACGCGTTCTGCAGCGCCTCGCCGACGATGGCGTACTGGATGGACGGGTTCATCGGCGCGGCGCCGCACCAGATGGGCTCGCGGCCGCCCAGGCGCAGGCCGCGGAACATGCCGACCCACGTGGAGACGATGTCGCTCGCATCGCCGTAGGAGCTCTCGCGCGTGTAGAAATCCACCAGCCGCCGGCGGTCGACCGCGTCGAACGGAACGCCCATCGCGTAGAGGATGCGCAGCAGCAGGCTCACCGGGTTGATCTTGTCGAGCACCTCGCGCGTGGCGATGCGCTTGCCGCCAAAGTCGAAGCTTTGCGGCAGCGGCCCCTCGATGTGGTAGCGCGACAGCGACTGGTCGAAGAGGCGGCATTCGAGCACCACCCAGTCGTGCGGGATCGTGAGGTCGCGGTCGCCGATGCGCGAGGCGAGGCCCATGGAGCTCTCGGTGCGCGTCATCGGCCGCGTGAAGATCGATGCGTCGATGTTCGACACGAAGCACGGCAGCGACTCGGGAATGGCGCCCTCGTCGCCCGTGGCGAGCGCCGTGGCGAACTGCTTGCGCATGCCGGGCGGGCATCCGTAGCCCGATTCGACGTACTCCGCGCTGTGGTCGTCGGGGTCGGCGAAGAACGTCTCGAGCGAGGGATCGTGCGCCGCCGCGGCACGCGCGACCGTGCGCAGCGACACCACGTTCTCGGGTCCGACCAGGAGCTCGCGCAGCCCCGAGCGCCCGCCGGTGGCCTCGACGATGGTGTCGAAACGGATCACCGCGCCGGAGCGCACTCGCGCCACCGTGTCGTACTGCCAGCGGGTGATGCCGATCGAGGATTGCCCCGGGGCCCAGCCCGCCGAGCCGTGCGTGGCGCGCTGCAGCTCGAGCTCGCCCGCGGCGATCGCCGTGGACGTGAGGCGCCGCGGCACCGCGCCCATGTAGATCACCACGCCCAGCTTGAGGGCGATCGCGTGCAGCAGCGTCTGGATGTCGGCGAGCATGACGCCGCGCTTGCCGCGGTATTGGGAAAAGTCGTAGGTCATGCGTTCGGGCATGCCCAGCGCGGCGAGCAGGTGCGTGACCTCCTTGTAGATGCCGATGTAGCGGTTGCGCGCATACACCTCGCGCTGCTCGCAGACCACGACGTGATGGTCGCGCAGGCGCATCTGGATCGCCGTCATGAGCCCACCGGGTCCGGCGCCCAGCACGAAGGCATTGCGGCGCGGCAGCGACGGATCGACGGAGGCGGCCACCAGGCGCTTGCGGTGCTGCAGGAGGCCGTCGACCGAAAGGCCGAGCTCCTCCAGGGAATGGTCGCACGCGAGGAAGGGCACGTCGCCTTCCGGGCACTGCAGTCCGGGCAGGCGCTGCACGATGGGCGTGAGGTCCGGCGGGGCGGCATCGAACGCCCGCCCGAACTCGCGCGTCTCGATCATCCGGCGCACGAGCGGCGGAAGCGGGCTGCTGGTGACGACGGCCGCGCTGTGCAGCGTGCGCGGCGGCGCCTCCTGCAGCATGGAGATCACGGAGACGTCGACCTCCATGCCCGAGGGCTGCGGCGCCGCGGCCGCGCGATGGGCCTCGTCGCGCGCCGGCCGGCGCTGCACGGCGCGCCAGACCGCCGCGCAGTCGCCTGCGGAGGCGCGCGGTACCAGCGAGACGAAGGTGCTTTCCTGACCGGGGACCGGGGTTTCGCCGCTGCTCATGTCGGGGCCGTCACGAAGCGGGAAGGGGGGGCCATTGTGCGCGTGGCGTGTTGGCTGGACAAGCCCCGCGGGATGGCCGAAAATCGCGTCATCCGATCGGGAGAGCGCGCCCGCGTGGCGCCGCCGAAGGGGTAGCACCCGCAAACTCTCAGGCCAAAGGACCGGTCGGATCCGGAAAGCGATTCCGGACTCTGGAGAGCGACGGCGTTGCCGTCCACCGAAGGGGCGCGCGGCCGCGAGGCCGTAATCTCTCAGGTACCAAGGACAGAGGGGTCGGCGAGCGAAGAGCTTGGCCGGCCCTTTTTTCGTCCACGGACCGGAGGCCAGTTGCTCAAGACCACCCCCCTCAACGCTACCCACCGCGCCGCCGGCGCCCGCATGGTCGATTTCGGCGGGTGGGATATGCCGGTGCACTACGGATCGCAGGTCGAGGAGCACCACGCGGTGCGCCGCGAGGCGGGCCTCTTCGACGTCTCGCACATGCTCGCCGTGGACGTCTCGGGCGCCGGGGCCCGCGAGTTCCTGCGCCGCGCCGTGGCCAACAACGTCGACAAGCTCAAGGCCGCGGGCAAGGCCCTCTACACCTGCATGCTGAACGAGCGGGGCGGCGTGATCGACGACCTCATCGTGTACTTCATCCGCGAGGGCGAGTACCGCATCGTCGTGAACGCGGGCACCGCCGACAAGGACCTCGCGTGGCTCTCCTCGCTCGCGAAGCAAGGCAACGCGCAAGTGCGCCTCGAGCCGCGCCGCGACCTCGCGATGATCGCGATCCAGGGCCCGCGCGCGCGCGAGACCTTCTGGAGCGTGCATCCCGAGGCGAAGGCCGCCACGCAGGAGCTGAAGCCCTTCAGCGCGGCCCCCGCGGGCGAGCTTTTCGTGGCGCGCACGGGCTACACGGGCGAGGACGGCTTCGAGATCATGGTGCGCGCCTCCGAGGCGCCGCGGCTCTGGGAGCGCCTGGTGGCCGCGGGCGCGCGTCCCTGCGGCCTGGGCGCGCGCGACACGCTGCGCCTGGAGGCGGGAATGAACCTCTACGGCCAGGACATGGACGAGAACGTCTCGCCCCTCGACGCGGGTCTCGCGTGGACGGTGGACCTTTCCCCGGGACGCGATTTCGTCGGCCGCGCGGCGCTCGAGTCGCATCCGGCGCGCATGCAGTTCGCGGGGCTCCTGCTCCTCGATGCGGGCGGCGTGCTGCGCGCGCACCAGAAGGTCGAGACGGCGCACGGCGAAGGCGAGATCACGAGCGGCACGTTCTCGCCCACCATCGGCAAGTCCATCGCGCTCGCGCGCCTGCCCCTCGCAGCCGCTGCCGGCGAAACCGTGCACGTTCGCGTCCGCGACAAGCTCCTCGCCGCGCTCGTGGTGAAGCCGCCCTTCGTCCGCAACGGCAAGATCCTCGTCACCCAGACAACAACCCACAAGGAATCCGCATGAAAACGCCGCAGGAGCTGCGCTACACCGCGTCGCACGAATGGGTCCGCCGCGAGCCCGACGGCACCGTCTCGGTGGGCATCACCGACCACGCGCAGGAACAGCTGGGCGACATCGTGTTCGTCGAGGCGCCGCAGGCCGGCCGCAAGGTGTCCGCCGGCGAAGCCGTGGGTGTCGTGGAGTCCGTGAAGGCCGCCTCCGACATCTACGCGCCCGTCGCGGGCGAGATCGTCGGCGCGAACCCGGCGCTCACCGACACGCCCGAGAAGGTGAACGAGGATGCCTACGGCGCGTGGATCTACCGCGTGAAGCCCGCCAACCCCGCCGACATCGACAAGCTGCTCGACGCCGCCGCCTACGAAAAAGCCGCGGCCGCCTGAAGGCGACCGCCGGAGGAAATGCAAATGCCCGATACGCCCCTTCGCAATTCCACCCAAACGGCGCTCGAGGAGCTCGAGAACGTCGCCGCCTTTGCGCGCCGGCACATCGGGCCCGGCGAGGACGACCAGTCGGCGATGCTCGCCGCCCTGGGCTTCGCCTCGCGCGAGGCGTTCATCGACGCCGTCGTGCCTGCCTCGATACGCCGCCGCACGCCCATGGGCCTCGCCGCCCCGCGCACCGAAGGCGAGGCGCTGCAGGCGCTGCGCCGCATCGCCGAGAAGAACAAGCTCTTCAAGTCGTACATCGGGCAGGGCTACTACGACACGCTCACGCCGGGCGTGGTCCTGCGCAACATCTTCCAGAACCCGGCCTGGTACACGGCCTACACGCCGTACCAGCCCGAGATCTCGCAGGGACGCCTCGAGGCGCTCATCAACTTCCAGACCATGGTCACGGACCTCACGGGGCTCGCGATCGCCAACGCGTCGATGCTCGACGAAGCGAGCGCAGCCGCCGAGGCGATGACGCTCTGCCAGCGCTCGACGAAAAGCGCTTCGCGCGTGTTCGCGGTGGCCGGAGACGTGCTGCCGCAGACGATCGACGTGGTGCGCACGCGCGCCCAGCCGCTGGACATCGAGGTGCGCGTGGTGCCGTGGGACCAGCTCGCGGCGCAGGACGCCTTCGCCGTCCTGGTGCAGTACCCCGGCGTGGACGGCGACCTGCGCGACTACGCGCCGCTCGCGCAGGCCGTGCACGCGCGCGGGGGCCTCGTGGTCGCCGCCGCGGACATCCTCGCCCTCGCGATCGTGAAGCCCCCCGGGGAGTGGGGCGCGGACGTCGCGATCGGCAACACCCAGCGCTTCGGCGTTCCCATCGGCTTCGGCGGCCCGCACGCGGCCTACATGGCCACGCGCGACGAGCTCAAGCGCAGCCTTCCCGGGCGCCTCGTGGGCGCCACCGTGGACGCGCAGGGCGGCACGGCCTACCGGCTCGCGCTGCAGACGCGCGAGCAGCACATCCGCCGCGAGAAGGCGACCTCCAACATCTGCACGGCGCAGGTGCTGCTTGCCGTGATGGCGTCGATGTACGCGGTGTACCACGGGCCGCGCGGCATCGAGCGCATCGCGCGTCGCGTGCAGCGCCTCACGGCGATCCTGCGCACGGGCCTCGCCGAGCTGGGCTTCCAGGTCCGCACGCGCGAGTTCTTCGACACGATCACGGTGGCCACGGGCGAGCGCACCGAGGCGATCGTCGCGCGGGCCGCCGAGGCGCGCGTGAACTTCCGCCGCGTCGACGCGCAGCACCTGGGCATCTCGCTCAACGCCACCACGACGCGCGAGGAAGTGGAAGCCATCTGGGGCCTGTTCGCCGGGCGCAAGGTGGAGCTGCGCGCGAAGGACGTGGACGCGCGCGCCGGGGAGCCGATGGCGCCCGCGCTCGCGCGCACGACGCCCTACCTCACGCACCCGGTCTTCAACCGCTACCACTCCGAGACGGAGATGCTGCGCTACCTGCGCGGCCTCGCCGACAAGGACCTGGCGCTCGACCGCTCCATGATCCCGCTGGGCTCCTGCACCATGAAGCTCAACGCGACGAGCGAGATGGTGCCGGTGTCCTGGCGCGAGTTCGCGCACATCCATCCGTTCGCGCCCGCCGGCCAGTGGGAGGGATACCGCGAGCTGATCGAGAGCCTCGAAAAGCGCCTCGCCCAGTGCACGGGCTACGCGGCGGTCTCGATCCAGCCCAACGCGGGCTCCCAGGGCGAATACGCGGGCCTGCTCATCATCCGCAAGTGGCATGCGAGCCGCGGCGAGGGGCACCGCAACGTCTGCCTGATCCCGAGCTCCGCGCACGGCACCAACCCCGCCTCCGCCCACATGGCGGGCATGCAGGTGGTGGTGGTCGCGTGCGACAGCGCGGGCAACGTGGACCTCGAGGACCTGGAGAAGAAGGCCGCGCAGCACGCCGCGAACCTCGCCGCGATCATGGTCACGTATCCATCGACCCACGGCGTGTTCGAGTCAGGCATCACGAAGCTGTGCGAGATCGTGCATCGCCACGGCGGCCAGGTTTACGTGGACGGCGCCAACATGAACGCGATGGTGGGCCTCACCGCGCCGGGCGAGTTCGGCGGCGACGTGTCGCACCTCAACCTGCACAAGACGTTCTGCATCCCGCATGGCGGCGGCGGGCCCGGCGTGGGCCCGGTCGCGGTGCGCGCGCACCTGGCGAAGTTCCTGCCCGGGCACCGGCACCTGGGATCCAGCCCCGATTCCATCGGCCCGGTCACGGGGGCGCCCTACGGCAGCGCCTCCATCCTTCCCATCTCGTGGATGTACATCGAGATGATGGGCGAGGCGGGCCTCACGGAGGCGAGCGAGGTGGCGATCCTCAACGCCAACTACGTCGCCAAGCGCCTCGCGCCGCACTATCCGGTGGTGTACTCGGGCCCGGGCGGCCTGGTCGCGCACGAATGCATCCTCGACCTGCGCCCGCTCAAGGAGACCTCGGGCATCCAGGTGGAGGACGTGGCCAAGCGCCTCATCGACTACGGCTTCCACGCACCCACGATGTCGTTCCCGGTTGCAGGCACGCTCATGGTGGAACCCACCGAGAGCGAGTCGAAGGCCGAGCTCGACCGCTTCTGCGACGCGATGATCGCCATCCGCGAGGAGATCCGCGCCGTGGAGGAGGGCCGCATGGACCGCGAGGACAATCCGCTCAAGAACGCGCCGCATACGGCCGCGGTGGTCACCGCCGACGAATGGAAGCACGCCTATGGCCGCGAGCTCGCGGCCTACCCCGTGAAAACCCTTCGCCACGGCAAGTACTGGGTGCCGGTGGGCCGCGCCGACAACGTGTATGGAGACAGGAACCTCTTCTGCAGCTGCGTGCCGGTGGAGGAGTAGGCGAGCGGTATAATTCCGCTCGCATGCGCATCCTCCTCTCGAACGACGACGGCTACTTCGCGCCCGGACTCGCCGTCCTCGCCGAGTCGCTGGCCCCGCTGGGCGACATCACCGTGGTGGCGCCCGAACGCGACCGCAGCGGCGCCTCCAACTCGCTCACCCTCGACCGGCCCCTGCAGGTCTGGCACGCGCACAACGGTTTCTACTACGTGAACGGCACGCCGACCGATTGTGTCCACATGGCGGTGACGGGCCTCCTGGATTTCGAGCCCGATGTGATCGTTTCGGGGATCAACAGCGGCTCCAACATGGGCGACGACACGCTCTACTCCGGCACCGTCGCGGCCGCGACCGAGGGATATC
>DATIWC010000031.1:0-19916 GCA_035519515.1 Usitatibacter sp. | reverse complement strand
TCCGGCAAGGTCGCGAAGAAGGAATACACGCAGATCGTCTCGGTGCTCAAGTCCATCGAGGCGCTGCCGCCCGGGCTCTACGGCATGGAGATCACCGAGGGCAAGGACGCCTCCGGCAAGCCGTCCTACGACGTGCGCTTCGTCGAGCATCGGCTGGAGGACGTCGTGGCGCGCATGAACCGATTCAAGCGTGCCGACGAGCGCCCGTTCCAGGCCGTGTCGGCGGTCGCCGACCTCAACCAGCGCACCTACGAGCTCTTCGGCCGGCCCGTGGTGGAGTCGTTCGCGAACGAATACGGGGCGCAGCTCGGCAGGGACTTGCATCCGCTGCGGCTGCAGCGCTGGGCGTTCTCGGACATGAACCCGATGACATGGGCGTTGGGGCCCCTCGCGCAGGCCGCGAAGAAGGACCGCAAGGCGCTGGGCGCCGAGCATCCCGGCCGCAAGCTCGAGGCCGCGCAATCCGAGGTCGCGAGCGCCACCCTCGATCTGCATCGCGCGCTGCGCGACGCGATGTCCGAGGCCTTGTTCTTCATGCTGTACGGAAACCTGCACGCGTTCCATTTCAGCGACGCGGCGATCGACGACGATGAAGCGACCCCGCCTCGCGATCCTCGTGAGCTGCCCTGGGTCGCCGGCGCGCTCGCCGCGATCGAGCAGGGCGGCTATCCCGAGGCGCTCGCGCGCGTTGGCTGTTTGCTCGCGCACGACGGCGAGCCGCTGCCGCTTTCCAAGCTGCAGCTCGCGCACGACATGCTCGAGGAATACCGCGACCTGCTGCCGCAACTTTCGCCCGAGCAGGTTCGCCGGATCGCCGGCCCGCAGCAGATCGTCGTCCAGTACGAGCCGGAAAGGGCGGTCGAGACGCTGCCCGCGCTGCTCAAGTCGCCCGAGGACCGCCATCGCCTGCTGGAGCTGCTCGACCGCGTGTTCGCCGACCAGCGCGTGCAACACACCCATCCCACCGCGGCGCAGATCGAGATGCTGAGTCGCATCCGTGCGGTGCTCGGCGCCGGTCGCCGGCGCCTGGCCATCGCCGCGGCGGCGCGCGCCCGTCCCGCGAGCAAGCGGGCCGCGTCCAGGAAAACTCGATCGAAAGGAAAAGCATGAGCACAGACCCTGTCGTCATCGCAAGCGTCGCGCGCACGCCCATCGGCTCGTTCCAGGGCGAGCTGAAGGGCTTCAGCGCACCGCAGCTCGGCGCCGCCGCGATCCACGCCGCCGTGGAGCGCGCCCATCTGCGGCCCACTGAGGTGGACGAAGTGATCATGGGCTGCGTGCTGTCCGCGGGACTCGGCCAGGCGCCGGCCCGCCAGGCGTCGCTCGCGGCCGGCTTGCCCGTCGATGTGGGCGGTACGACGGTCAACAAGATGTGCGGCTCGGGATTGAAGGCCGCGATGCTCGCCCACGACATGCTGCTCGCGGGCAATGGCGAGATCATCGTCGCCGGCGGCATGGAATCGATGACCAACGCTCCCTACCTGGCGCCGCGCGCGCGCGCCGGGCTGCGCATGGGACACGCCCAGCTCCTCGACCACATGTTCCTCGACGGGCTCGAGGACGCGTACGACAGGGGCCGCCTCATGGGCACGTTCGCCGAGGACACCGCCGCGAAGTACGGCTTCACGCGCGAGGAGCAGGATGCATTCGCCGTGACGTCCCTCGAGCGCGCGCGCAATGCCGGCACGAACGGCGCCTTCGCCTGGGAGCTCGTGCCGGTGGCGATCGCCACGGGAAAGGAATCGAGGTTCGTCGAGGCGGACGAGGCGCCATCGAGGGCCGACATCGAACGCATTCCCCGCCTGAAGCCCGCGTTCCGCGAGGGCGGCACGGTCACGGCGGCGAACTCGAGCTCGATCGCCGACGGCGCCGCGGCCCTCGTGCTGATGCGGCGCTCGACCGCCGAAAGGCGCGGCCTCTTGCCGATCGCCACCGTCGTCGCCCACGCCACGCATTCGCAGGAGCCCGCGTGGTTCACGACGGCTCCGGCCGGTGCGCTTCGCAAGGTGCTCGACAAGGCCGGATGGACCGCGCGTGATGTGGACATCTACGAGATCAACGAGGCGTTCGCCGTCGTCACGATGGCGGCCATGAAGGAGCTCGCGCTCCCTCACGAGAGGGTGAATGTGAACGGGGGCGCCTGCGCCCTGGGACATCCCATCGGCGCCTCGGGCGCGCGGATCGTGGCGACCCTCGCCGGGGCGCTGCGGCGGTACGCGCTCAAGCGCGGCGTTGCCACGCTGTGCATCGGCGGCGGCGAAGCCGTCGCGCTGGCGATCGAAAGCGCCTGACAAGACCAGCTCAAGAGGAGGAATCGCAATGAAATCCATGCGTGGGTTGTGGTGGGGCCTCGGGCTCGTGTTCTTCCTGTCGTTCGCGGCGCTCGGCTGGCTCGGCCGCGAGATCTACCTGGCGGCGCCGCCCGTTGCAGATATCCGAACGGACAACGGGACCCTCGTTTATTCGGCCGAGGACGTTCGCACCGGCCAGCGCGCCTGGCTCGCGGCCGGGGGGCAGCAGCTCGGCACCGTCTGGGGCCATGGCAGCTACGTGGCCCCGGACTGGTCGGCCGACTGGCTCCATCGCGAAGCCCTCGCGTATGGCGATATCCGCTCGCAAGCCCTCTACGGCCAGGGCATGGCACAACTCGCGCCGGCCCAGCGTGCGGCGCTGGACGCCACGGTGCGGGAGGAGCTGCGCAGGAATACCTACGATCCCGCGACGAATACCGTGACCCTGTCCGCCGATCGCGCCGCCGCGATCGCGCAGGTCGCGCAGCATTACACGGCGCTCTTCGGCGATGCCGCGGAGCTCGACGGACTTCGCGAGCAATACGCCATGACGGCGAATGCGCTGCCGCGCGCGGAGGATCGCAAGGCGCTCTGCGCGTTCTTCTTCTGGTCCGCTTGGTCGGCGGTGACCGATCGCCCGGGCGAAGCCGGTCTTTCCTATACCAGCAACTGGCCGCACGAGCCGCTGGTCGGAAACCGGCTGCCGCCCAGCGCGGCGATGTGGAGCATCGCGAGCGTCATCCTGCTCATCGCCGCCATCGCCGGGATGGTGTGGTACCACACCGCCCACGCGGAGGAGCCGGATCCCAGGGCGCCCGAGCACGATCCGCTCGCCGACGCGAGGCCCACGCCGTCGATGCGGGCGACCGCCAAGTACTTCTTCGTGGTCGTCGGCCTCCTGCTCGTCCAGATCGGCATGGGCGCGCTCACCGCGCACTACGCGGTCGAAGGCAGCGCGTTCTTCGGCATCCCGGTGGCGGAGCTCCTGCCGTACACCGTGAGCCGCACGATCCATACGCAATTCGGCGTCCTCTGGATCGCGACCGCATGGCTCGCAACGGGCCTCTACATCGCGCCCCTGCTTTCCGGCCACGAGCCGAAGTTCCAGAAGCTCGGCGTCGACGTGCTCTTCTACGCGCTGCTCGCGATCGTCGTGGGCTCGACGGCCTTCGGCTGGCTCGGCACGCTGCAGCGCCAGGGCTTCGACTTCACGTTCTGGCTCGGCAACCAGGGACTCGAATTCACGAGCATGGGGCGGGTGTGGCAGATCCTGCTCTTCGCCGGCCTGCTCTTCTGGGTCGCGCTGCTCGCCCGCGCGCTGTGGCCCGCGCTCAAGCGCCCGTCCGAAACGCGCGGCCTCGTCGCGATGCTGTTCCTCTCGGCCACCTGCATCGGCCTGTTCTATGCCGCCTCGCTCGCATGGGGGCAGCGCACGCACTACGCGATGGTCGAGTACTGGCGGTGGTGGCTGGTCCACCTGTGGGTCGAAGGCTTCTTCGAGGTCTTCGCCACCGCCGTCATCGCGCTCGTGTTCACGCACCTGGGCCTGGTCGCCGCGTCGAGCGCGAACCGCGCGATCCTCATGGAGACGATCGTGTTTCTCTTCGGCGGGATCCTCGGGACCCTGCATCACCTCTATTGGACCGGCACGCCCACGTCGGTCATCTCGGTGGGCGCCGTCTTCTCCGCGTTGGAAGTCGTCCCGCTCGCGCTCCTCGGCGTGGAGGGTTATCGCAACTACCGACGCAGCCGCGCCGCACCCTGGGTCGGCGCCTACAGATGGCCGATCCTGTGCTTCATCGCGGTGGGGTTCTGGAACCTGGTGGGCGCCGGCCTTCTCGGCTTCACCATCAACCCGCCCGCGTCGCTCTACTTCGTCCAGGGCCTGAACCTCACGCCCGCGCACGCCCACGCCGCGCTCTTCGGCGTGTACGGCATGCTCGGCATCGGCCTCATGCTCGTCTGCTTGCGGGGCCTGTTCGAGAAGGGGCGCCATGCGGACGCGCTGCTCGGCCCCGCGTTCTGGTGCATGAACGTGGGGCTTGCCATGATGGTGTTTCTCTCGCTCGTGCCCGCCGGCATCTACCAGGCTTACCACAGCCTCACGACCGGCCTGTGGTTCGCGCGCTCGCCGCAGATCGTCCACTCCCGCGTGATGGAAACGCTGGTGTGGATGCGCGTGCCCGGTGACGTCGTGTTCGCCCTGGGCGCGGTCTTCCTCGGCGTCTATGCGGTCCGGCTGCTCCTTCGCAGGCGCGGGCGGAATCCCGCGCATGCCAAAGACGGCCGTGCCACCCCCCTCCAAAGCTTTCCTGAAAGGACAATGCCTTGAAAACGAATGCCACCCATTTCATTTCCCTGCTCGCCATCCTGGGCTTCGCCGCGGGCTGCGCGGCGATGGCAGAGCCGGAGGGCGCGAAGACCGCCGACGTGAAGCCGAGCGGGCACGAGCAAAGCCTGGTCGAGCGGCGCGCGGTCGTCACCGGCGTGGACCAGCAGCAACGCCTGCTCGCGATCGAGGGTGACGAGGGCGACAAGGCCGTGCTTGCGATCCCCGGAGAGTTCCGCGATTTCGAGCGACTGCGCGTCGGCGACCCCGTCGTGGTGTCCTATACCGAAGCGATCGCCTGGCAGGTGAAGCCCGCCGGCAAGGCCGCATCGGGCGTGAGCGTGCGCGAGGCGCTCACCAATCCGATGCCGGGCGACGAGCCCGGCGGCGCGATCCAGCGCGACGTCACGGTGACGGCCACGATTACCGGCATCGACCGCGCGAACGCGACGGCGACGCTTGCCGGGCCGCAGGGCAACTCGCAGATCGTGAAGGTGCAGAACCCCGCGGATCTGGAGCGCGTCGGCGTGGGCGACCTCGTCGAGATCACCTTCAGCGAAGTGCGTGCACTCTCGGTGCGCCGCGCCGACAAGCGCTAGCCGCCGCGCGCCGGACGTGGGATGGCGGAGCCCCTCGATAGGGGTATGACGCACCGCGCAGCCTGTCGCACATTGGCACGATGAGAAGGCTTTTTCCCACCTTCGTCGCCGGGGCGCCGGGAGCGGGGCTGCTGGTGCTGCGCGCGGTCGCCGGCATCGCGTTCATCGCGAACATGGCGGCCGGGTTCAGCCTTGCCGTGCCGCTCGACGCCGCCATGGCGATCGCCTCGGGAACGCTTGGCGCCTTTCTTCTGGCCGGGTTTGGCACGCCCGTGGTCGGCGTCGTCGCCACGCTGGACGCCCTGCGCATCGCTCTTTCGTGGCCGCGCGACCCCGGCGCCTGGGTGCTCGTCGCCGCGATCGCCCTCGCGCTCGCACTCCTCGGCCCGGGAATCTGGTCCATCGATGCGCGCCTCTTCGGCTGGAAGCGGCTCGATTTCGGCGACACGGGGCGCAGGGTCCGCTCCCCCGATTGAGGGATCGTTTCGCAGCGTCGATCGAGCGTCGGTCCCGCGCCAACGGAGGGATGCCCGACGGGCATCGGCCGGCGCACAGTGGGCTCATGGATCGCGCTTTCGCGGTCCGCCCTGCGGAGGACAGCCGATGAACGCGCCTGGAGCCAAGCCGCTTGATGACGAGGTCGCGAATGAACCGGCTCATGACCGATAACCCGGTCCTGGATTCGGGACAGCGGCGCGCGGGCGGCCTTGCGGTCCGTCGTGCCGACGCCGATGACATGCTGCGCGACCTGGTCGAGACGATTCCCGCGATGGCATGGGCCGCCTCGGCGGACGGCTCCAATGCGTTCGTGAGCCGGCGCTGGACCGAATACACGGGGCTCTCGGCGCTCGCCACGGCGGGCCGGGGCTGGCGCATCGCCATGCACCCGGATGACGAGCCGGCGTTCATCGAAGAGTGGTGCCGCTGCGTCGCGAGCGGCGAGTCGTTCGAGGCGGAAGGGCGCCTGAGGCGCGGTGCGGATGGGGCGTACCGCTGGTTCATGGTGCGCGCCGAGCCGGTGAGGAATGCGCAGAACGGGGCGGCGACGTGGTATGGCGTAGCCACCGACATCGAGGACCGCAAGCGGGCGGAGCAGGCCCTGAAGGCGAGCGAGGAGCGCTTTCGCTCGCTGGTCGAGTTCTCCTTCGATGTCTACTGGGAAACCGACGAGCACCACCGCTTCACCCGGCAGGACTTCACGCGCGAGCTGCAGGATGCGCCGGCGCCGGACATCGAGCTGGGCAAGACGCGCTGGGAGATCCCCTATCTCGAGCCGGGCGAGGAAGCCTGGCGCGAGCATCGCGCAACGCTCGACGCGCACCTGCCTTTCCGCGACTTCGAGCTCGCGCGGCCCACGCCCTCGGGCGAGCGCAAGTACGTCTCGGTGTGCGGCATGCCGCGTTTCGATGCCGGCGGAAAGTTCCTCGGCTATTGCGGCGTGGGGCGGCACGTCACGGCGCGCAAGCGCGAGCAGGAGGAGCGATCGTGCCTGGAGGCGCGCGTGCGGGAGGCGGGGACCATGGAGGGCATCGGCCGCTTCGCGAGTGGCATCGCGCACGACTTCAACAGCGCCCTGAGCGGCATCCTGTCGTACAGCGAGATGATTCGCGACGACCTGCAGCCCGGCTCGCCGCTGCAGCGCTATGCGAACAACGTGGTCGCCAGCGCGCTGCGCGCGCGCGAGCTGGTGCGCGGGATCCTTGCCTATGCACGAGGAGGCGCGGGCGAGCGCGAGCGCCTGGACGTGCGAACTCCGATGCTCGAAGCCGTCGAGCTCGTTCGCGCGTCGGCGCCGCCAAGTGTGATGCTCGAGTGCCGGACGACCACACGGCCCCTGATGGTGCTGGGCAACGCGACGCAGCTTCACCGGATCGTCGGGAATCTTTGCGCCAATGCGCTCGACGCGGTCGCCGGCCAGGGCGCCGTGCGCGTCGAGGCGCGCGAATTCGATTGCAACGCGCAGCTGGTCCTCTCGCACGGCAGCCTCGAGCCGGGCGCGTACGCGGCGATCCACGTCGAGGACTCGGGTTGCGGCATGGACGCCGCCACGGCCGCCCGCATCTTCGAGCCGTTCTTCACCACCAAGGCGGCCAACGGCACCGGTCTCGGCCTGCCGCTGGTGCTCTCGATCGTTCGCGAATGGGGAGGCGCCATGGACGTGAGCACCCAAGCGGGCAAGGGCAGCCGGTTCTCCATCTATCTTCCCAGGGTGGCAGGCGCGTAGGTTCCCGGTCTCGGTAGCGTGGCATTGGGGCGTTGGCGCACAATGGATGGCCCGCGCGCAATGCAACCACAGGATCATGGGCACCCAGGACTCCCGCATCCGCCTGCTGCTCGTCGACGACCATCCCCTCTCGCGCCAGGGCGTGCGCGTGCTGGTGGACGTGCAGGAGGACATGACGACCGTCGCCGAGGCGGGCAACGGGCGCGAGGCGATCCGTGAGTTCCGGGCGCACCGGCCCGACATCACGCTCATGGACCTGCAGATGCCGGAGATGGGCGGCCTCGAGGCCATCGGCGCCATCCGCGCGGAGTTTCCGGACGCTCGCATCATCGTGCTCACGACCTACGCGGGCGACGTGCAGGCGCTGCGCGCGCTGAAGGCGGGCGCGCAGGGCTACGTGCTCAAGAACATGCTGCACAAGGAGCTCATCGACACGATCCATGCCGTGCACGCGGGCAAGAAGGTCCTGTCGCCGGAGGTCTCGTACGAGCTCGCCCAGCACGTGATGGACGATCTCCTCACGCCCGCCGAGGTGCGGGTGCTGCGCCTCATCGCGGAGGGAAACGCCAACAAGGAGATCGCGCGCGCGCTCACGGTGAGCGAGGAGACCGTGAAGACGCAGGTGCGCAATATCCTGTCCAAGCTCGGGGCGAAGGATCGCACGCACGCGGCGATGATCGCGTTCCGCCGCGGCATCCTCGAGTTCTAGCGCAGCGATGGGCCGCGGACTGCATCGCGTGGCTCGCTCGGTGTGGCTGGCTGCCGCGGCATTCGCGACAGCGTTCGCCGGTGCCGAGCCGGCCGGGGAGCCCGCGCGCCTCGTGCACGAGAGCTGGACCTTCAAGGACGGCGCGCCCGAAGTCACGGCCGCCCTGGCGCAGACCGAAGACGGGTATCTATGGGTCGGCGCGCCGGCCGGCCTCTTCCGCTTCGACGGCATCCGCTTCGAGCTCTTCCGGCCGGCCTCCGGCGAGGACGTCCTTTCGACCAACGTGTCCGCCCTCCAGGCTGCGGATGGCGGATTGTGGGTGGGCTATGTCTTCGGCGGCTTCAGCTTCATCAGGAACGGCCGCGTGAAGAACTTCGACGAAGTGACGGGCACCGTGTACGGGTTCGCGCGCGACAGGAGCGGCGTCGTCTGGGCCGCCGTGCGCGGCAAGCGCGGCGACGCCGGCCTGTGGCGATTCGAGGGCTCCACGTGGCAGCGGCTCGACGCGCAATGGGACATTCCACTCAAGGCCGTCGCGCAGGTCGGCGTCGATCGCGACGGCGTGGTGTGGGTCCTTTCGGGCGGGCGCGGGCCCGAGATCCCGAAGGATCTCCTTTTCCTGATGCCGGGCGAGCGACGTTTCCGCAAGGCCGCGGCCGGTTTGCTCACCAGCGGCTTCGTGACGGATGCGGATCATCAGGTGCTCACGGCCGCGCAGGCACGCGATGCACGCGCCGGCGGTCCGCCGATCGCCTGGGAGCCCGGCGTGCCGGCCTATCCCATCCTTCCGGTCCAGGGCGAGGGCTTCGTCGATCGCACGCAGCGCGCGTGGTTGTCGGCCAACGATGCGCTGGTCGCGCGCAGCGCGCCCTCGCCGAACCTGGCCCAGACGCTCGCGACGATGTCGCCCAAGAACGCGGACGCCTACGATGCGAAAGCCATGCTGGAAGCGCGGCTGGTGGACCGCGAAGGCAGCATCTGGATCGGGGGAGAGACGGCGCTGCATCGATTTTCGTACGGCCCCATCGTTCCCCAGCCGTTGCCGCCGGCGGCGCCGTCACCCTGGCTCATGGTCGCGCCCGACGACGGCGGCGCCGTGTGGATCAACGCTTCGGATGGCGCCGGCCGCTCGGCGCTCTATCACGTCGCCGGGGGGAGGGTTGCGGCGCTCGCGCTTCCCGGGGGCGCTTCCAGCTTCACCTACCGCGCGGCCGACAAGTCCGTGTGGCTCGGCGGCGAAGATGGAATATGGCGCGTCCAGGGCGGGGTGCCCCGGCGCATCGCCTTGCCCCCCGAGACCGCCGATTTCCTGCGCTTCCTCACCGCGGCCACCGAGGACAGCGCGGGCGCGATGTGGTTCTCGTTCGCGGGCGGCGGGCTCTTCAGGCTGGAGCACGCGACCTGGACGAAGTACCGGCCCGCCGGCCGCGGATGCCCGGCCTCCGGCGTCGTGATCCTGTTCGCCGATCGCCGCGGCCGCGTATGGCTGGGCTGCACCCGCAACCAGGCCGCGGTGATCGAAGACGGACATGAACGGCAGTTCGGCGCGGGCGACGGCCTCGCGGTCGGCAACGTCACGGCCATCCACGGCCGCGGCGATAACATCTGGATCGGCGGCGAGCTGGGCGTCCAGCGTTTCGATAATGGCCGCTTCCGGACGCTGCGTGCCCTGGATGGCGAAGCGCTGCGCGGCATCTCCGGCATCGTCGAGACGGCCAACGGGGACCTCTGGTTGAATGGGCTGGGGGGCATCGTCCACATCCGCGCATCCGAGATCGCTGCCGCGGCCATCGACCCGGATCATCGCGTGAGCGCCGAACGCTTCGACCGGCGTGCCGGGTTGCCCGGCCTCGCCTCGCAGCTCGGCAAGATGCCCACCGCGATCGAGGGCACCGATGGGCGGCTCTGGTTCAGCGTGAACAACGGCGTGGTCTCGGTCGATCCGTCGCAGGTGCCGGCCAAGCCGATTGCACCGCCGGTCTCCATCCAGTCCGTCGTGGCCGACGAGAAGGGCTACGACCCCGGAGCGCCGCTCGTGCTCCCGGCCGGGACGTCCAGCTTGCAGTTGCGCTATGACGCGGTGAGCCTGCTGCATCCCGAGGCGATCCGATTCCGCTACCGCTTGAGCGACGTCGACGCGCAATGGCACGAGGTCGGCCGCGCGACCGCCGTGAGCTACCGCAGCCTCGCGCCCGGACCGTATCGATTCGAAGTGGCCGCGAGCGACGCCGACGGCAAGTGGTCGGGGGAGACGGCTTCGCTCGCCTTCACGATCCTGCCGGTCTTCTACCAGACGACCTGGTTTCGCACGGCCTGCGCGCTCGTCTTGGCGATCTTCGCTTGGACGATCTACCGGGTTCGCATCGGCCAGTTGCGCCGGCAGCTCGAGATGAAGCTGGGCGCGCGCCTCTCGGAGCGCATGCGCATCGCACGCGAGCTCCACGACACGCTCCTGCAGCGCTTTCACGGCTTGCTGCAGCAAATGCAGGCGGCGCTCGTGCTGCTGCGCCGGGACCCGGCGCAGGCCGAGAAGGTCCTTGGGGAAGCAATCGACCAGGCGGCGCAGGCGGTGACGGAGGGCCGGGACGCGGTGCAGGGATTGCGGGCGCGCGCCATCGATGACCTGCCCGAGGCCCTGCGCTCCTTCGTCGACGACCTGTCGGCCGGAGCGGCGCAGCAGGCCGTGCAGGTGAGGATCGACGTGGAGGGGACGCCCAGGGCGCTGCATCCCGTCGTCAACGAGGAGGTCTTCCACATCGGCGCCGAGGCCCTTCGCAACGCGTTCAACCATGCGCAGGCGAAGCGCATCGCCCTCCTGTTGCAGTACGGCCGGCGCGATTTCAGGTTGAGCGTGCGCGACGACGGCAAGGGCATCGATGAGGCCCACCTCGAAGGCCGCGAGCGCGAGGGACATTTCGGCCTGCGCGGCATGCACGAGCGCGCCGAGGTCGTGGGCGCCGTGCTTGCCGTCTCGACGAGGCGTGGCAGCGGAACGCAGATCGAGCTGCGGATTCCCGCCTCGCGCGCCTACGCATCGTCCCCCGTGAAGGCGGCCGCTGCCGCGGTGCACTAGCCCGGCTCCCGACCTGCTCGCGTTTCAAGCGGCATTCTTCCCGCGCGTCGCGAAACATGGCGGACATGGCCGTGCCGTGCAATGGCACTACGCCCTCTCGAAGGGTGAGCCCACAGAGGAAGGAAGAGAGATGAGAAGCAAACTGAGCACGCTGCTGGCCGCGGCGCTCGCTGCCACCGCGCTGGCGGCCGCGGGCGAGGACGCGCCCCGCGTGACCGAGCGGGTCGAACACGGCGTGGTGGAGAGCATCGTGGTCGTTCCCGGCCGCAGCGAAGCGCCCTCGGGCGCCGGAGCCGTGCTGGGCGGCATCGCGGGCGGCGTCATCGGGCACCAGATCGGCGGCGGCCGCGGCAAGGACGTGGCGACCATCGCGGGAGCGCTTGGCGGCGCCTACGCGGGCAACCAGGTCGAGCGTTCACGCGAACGTGACCGCTATCGCGCGACCGTGCGCCTGGACGGGGGCGCCAAGCTCGAGGTCGACGACGCGGCAGAGCTGCGCGTGGGCGACCGCGTGCGCGTGGTGAACGGCAGCGTGAGCCGCGAGTAAAGCCGGGGCGGCGCGGCTAGCGCGAGCCGCCTTCTTTCGCTTCCCTCCACAGGCCGCGAATCACCCGCGCGGCCTTCGCCGCGGCGAGCAGGGCGCGGGCCGCCCTCGCGATCGGCGAGACGCGGATCTGCGCTACATGGCATTGCAGCTCGAGACGGTGCAGCCGCGAACGCGCAAGCAGCAACTCCTTGCGGGCGGCGAGATCCCGCCTCGATTCAGTCATGGGCGCCTCGCAGCGCTTCGGCGTCGCGCGCGAACTCGGCGAGCGTGGCCTGGAAGGGCGGCGGCGCTTCCGCGCGCAGGCGCCCGGCGCGCAGGAGCGCGAGGAGGCCGATCGCGAGATAGATCACGGCGATTCCTCCGGCCGCGGCGATGCGATGCGTATCCCAGAAGAGGACCACCACGAAGACCGTGAAAGCCATGGTACCCATCGCGAGGAACGCGCCACCCAGCGCGGCCGCGACGAGCGTGTCCTTGCGCCTCTCGCCATCCTCGCGCAGCTCCAGCAGCGCTAGCTCGAGGCGCGTGCGCACCAGTGCGGCGAACGAGCCGGCGAGGGGGCGCCAGGAATCCAAGGGCGTGCTTCAGCGGCGGTTGATCATGCCGATGAGGAAGCCCGCCAGCCCCGCGACGAGCGCCGCGATGCCGACCGATTGCCACGGGTTCTCGCGGACGTACTCGTCCGTCGACCGGGCGGCGGCGGAAAGGCTGCGCTCCGCGGAGGCGCGCAGCGCCTTCGCCTCTTCGCCGCCGGAGGCTGCGATCGCGGCGAGCAGCTTTTCGGCTTCGTCGACGACCGCATCGAACTCGTTGGCGAGGCGGCGGCGGGTGTCTGCGACCGATTGGGTCATGGATGTCTCTTTTCTTGCGCGAGTGAATGACCCGACTCTACGCCCGGGCCCGGTAGCGTTTCGTTGCGATTGCCCGGGCGTCCGTGCCATTTGAAACACGCGCAAGGCTCCCTGTTTCGCCCCGGTCCGGCCGCATTGCGTCCGAAACGGCGGGCCCGGCGCCGGCGGCACAGTTCGCGGCGTTGCACCCAACAACCTCCAAGGAGTCTCAATGAAACGCATCACCGCCGCGGCGCTCGCCGCCGCCTGCATCGCCATCGTTCCGTCGCTCGGCTTCGCGGCCGACACGCCCGACGCCACCTTCGACCTCACCGGCGGCACCATCAGCGCCGGCGTGGGCGTCGAGTGGGCGAAAGGCACGCTGCATTACCAGGGCCGCTCCGTGCCCATCACCGTGAAGGGCGTGAGTGTCGGCGGCGTCGGCGCCGGCAGCATCAGCGCCTCGGGCGAGGTCTACCACCTCGCCTCGCTCTCCGACGTCTCCGGCAACTACTCGTCCGTTTCCGCGGGCGCGGCCCTCGCGGGCGGCGGCGCGGTCGCAGCCATGCGCAACGACAAGGGCGTCGTCATCCAGATGCGCTCCACGACGCAGGGCGCCGAGATCAAGCTGGGCGTCGACGGCGTAGCCGTCAAGGTGAAGGAGTAACCATCCATGGAACGGGTCGCATGTCCCCATTGCGACCTGGTCCATGCCCCATTTTCCCTGCGGCATGGCGAGGAGGCGCGGTGTTCGCGATGCGCCACCGTGCTGCCTCGCTCGCCGCTTCCGGGTGACGCACACAAGGGCGCCGCGATCGTCGCGACGGCCATCGTCGCCTTCGCCATCGCGGTATCGACTCCGCTCATGCGCCTCTCGGGCCTGGGGCGCGATGCCGAGGCCTCGCTTCCGGGAAGCGCCGCCTACATGTGGTTCGAAGGCAGCCACGTCGCCGCGATTCTCGTGGCGCTCTTCACCATCGTCCTGCCGGGCGCTTACCTCGCGTTGGCGCTCACCGCGCGGCTGGGCGAAGCGCGTACGCCGGCGCCGCGATGGGCGGAGCGGGCCGCTCGCTGGTCGCTCCTCGTCACGCCGTGGGCGATGCCGGAGGTCATGCTGCTCGCCGCGCTCGTGGCGTACGTGAAGATTTCCCAGGTGGCCCCGGCGGCGCCCGGCATCGGCCTGTACGCGACCGCCGCGCTGGCGGCGATCTTGGCGCTGGCCCGCGACGGCTCGCATGGCCGGGTCTTGGCCTCATCCGTTCGAGCGTCCCCGTCGGCGGAATCGTCGCTCGCGAGAAGCAAGGCCTTGCTGGTGGCCGCGGCCATCTGCTACGTGCCGGCCAACCTGCTGCCGGTGCTCGTCACGAACACGACCGACGGCGCCGAGGCCGACACGATCCTCGACGGCGTCCAGGCGCTTCACCAGTCCGGATCCTGGTTCCTCGCGCTCATCGTGCTGGTGGCGAGCTTCGTGATCCCGCTCGCGAAGATCGGCGCGCTGGCTTACCTCTGCCTGGTGGTGGAGAAGGGCATTCCGGCCCCGCGCCGCCAGAGCGCACGCCTCTTCCGCGTGCTCGAGGTCGCCGGGCGCTGGTCGATGCTCGACGTGTTCGTCGATGCCTTTGTAGTTGCGCTCGTGCAGCTGCCGCCCTTCCTCTGGGTTCGGCCCGGCCCCGGCGTGCCCTTTTTCGCGGCCACGGCGATACTCACGATGCTTGCGTACATGGCCTTCGACAAGCGCCTGCTGTGGAGCATGCGCGAGGGCTCGCGCCATGGATGACCTCGTTCGCGGCGAGCTGCCGCAACCCGAAGTCGTCGTGCGGCCGCGCTGGATCCCGCGCCTCATCTGGCTCGTGCCGGCCATCGCGGTGCTGGCCGGGCTTTCGCTCTTCTTCGAGCGCATCGCGCGCGAAGGCCCCGAGGTCGTCATCACGTTCAAGTCCGCGCAGGGGCTGGAGCCCGGCCGCACTCCGGTGCGCTACAAGGATGTCGCCATCGGCGTCGTGACGGCCGTGGACCTTTCTCCCGATTACCGCTCGGCGCAGGTCACGGTGCGCATCCTTCGCAAGGCCGCGCCGCTCATCACCGAAGGCGCGTCGTTCTGGGTCGTGCGCCCGCGCATCGGATTGACGGAGGTTTCGGGGCTGGGCGCGCTCTTCTCCGGAAACTACATCGCCTTCGAGCGCGGCGTACCGGACCGCCCGCAGCGGCAATTTGCCGGCCTCGACAACGCCATGGTCGTCGCGGCCGACACGCCCGGGCGCAGGTTCCTGCTGCATTCGCGAGATGCGCTGCGGATCGACGTCGGGCTGCCGGTCTACTACCTCGGGCTGCAAGTGGGCCAGGTCATCTCCTGCGATGTCGCCCCGGACGGCCGCGGCGTCGACCTGCAGGTCTTCGTGAATGCGCCATACGACCGGCACGTGAAGCCGTCGACACGCTTCTGGAATGCGAGCGGGATCGACGTGGGCGTGCGCGGCGGGGAGATGAGCCTGCGGACGGAATCGCTGCTCGCCTTACTCGTGGGCGGCATCGCCTTCGAGGATACCGATGAGGCGGTGCAGCCCGCGGCCGACAACGCCGCAACCCAGGAATTCACGCTGTTCCGCGATCGCGAAACGGCGCTCGCGAGCGACGACTCGCACGCCTCACGCTATGTCCTCTTCTTCGACGAGCCGGTCGAGGGCGTGCGCCCCGGCTCGCCGGTGACGCTCCTGGGCGTGCCCGCGGGGCGCGTGAAGGATGTCCGGCTCGAAGCCGATCGCCGTTCGGGCCGGCTGCGCGGACGCATCGAGGTCACGTTCGCGCCGGAGCGCGCGCTGGGCGGGCGTTCGTCGCGGGGAGATGAGCGTGCTTTCCTGGATTCGATGGTGGCCCGGCGCGGGCTGCGCGCCCAGCTGCGCACCGCGAACATGCTCACGGGGCAGCGCTATGTCGCATTCGATTACTTCACGGGCGCGGCCCCGGCGCGCATCGATCGCAAGGCGGGCGTCGCGGTACTTCCTTCCGTGCCGAGCATGTGGCCGACGTTCGAAGCCAAGCTGCACCGGCTGCTCGACAAGCTCGACTCGCTGCCGCTTTCCGATGCCCTCGCCGACGCGCGTGGCGTGATGCAGGAGGCGAAGGGCACCCTCGCCCAGGTGGGCACGCTCGCCGCCGACGTGGATCGCGACGCGCTGCCCGAGTTCGTCTCGACCCTGCAGGACGCGCGCCGCTCGCTCGCCGCCGCAGAGCGCATGATGGACAACACCTCCGCGACACTGGTCGGCCCCGATGCGCCGGGCCAGCGCGACTTGCGCGCCGCGCTCCAGGAGGTCGCTCACGCCGCGAGCGCGCTGCGCTCGCTGGCCGCTTCGATCGAGAGGCATCCCTCGTCGCTGGTCTGGGGACGGCCCGGGCGCGACGAGGCCGTCGAGAGCGACGCGCCCCTCGTGTCCGCGCAACAGGTGAGCCCCGAGCCATGAACGCGGAATTCAATTCGATCGCCGCCCTCGCCGGGTTGGTCGGTTCGATGACCGGCGCCACCGCGACCATCGGCGCGGCGTGGGTCACCCAGCGCGTGCGCAACAAGAGCCAGATGCTGGAGGCCGAAATCGGCAAGCGCGAGGCGCTCTACGGGGAGTTCATCGCGGAATGCGCGCGGCTCCTGGTGGACGCGTTCGTCCACTCGCTGGACAAGCCCGATACGCTGCTGCCGCTGTACGCGCTCGTGAACCGGATTCGCCTCTGCGCCACGCCGCCGGTGCTCGAGGAGGCCGAGCGCCTGCTCGCGCGCGTGACGGAGCAGTACTTCTCGGAGAATCTCACGGTCGAGCAGATGCGCGAGCTCACGCGCACGCAGCGCAACGACCCCATGAAGGCTTTTGGCGAAGCGTGCCGGGCGGAATTTGCCTCCATCCAGGCGCGGATCTGACGGAGCGATTCGACATGGCGAGACCGGCACGATGGATCGACACGCGCAGCGCGGCACCGATCGAGGCACGGCCGCCCATGCGCTGGATCTATGGCGCCGCCATCGTCGCGTTGTCGGCGTGGATGCTGCGCGGCTTCCTCGAGGCGCTGCTCGCCGCCGTCGTCATCGCGGTCGCAAGCTGGCCCCTCTACCGGCGCTTCGCCTCGCGGATGCCGCGCAGGACGCGCGGCGCGGCGCCGGTCCTCTTCACCGCCGCGATGGCGCTCTTCGTGTTCGCGCCGCTGCTCTTCGCGTTCGTCGCGCTCGGGTCGGAAGCGCAGGGGCTGCTCCTGGCGGTCGCCGATGCCGATCGCAGGGGGTCGGCATTTCGCCACCTGCTGCAGGGAATGCCCTACGCGGGGCCGTGGATCGACGACCTGTGGGGCCAGGAGCTGTCGCGTCCGGGCGCGCTCCTCGGCTGGGCCCAGCGAGCCGACCCGCGGATGGTCGTCGCATGGGCACAGTCGCTTGCGCAGTTCGTGCTCCACCACGCGTTCATCATTCTCTTCACGATGCTCACGCTGTTCTTCCTCTACCAGCGCGGTGGCGTGCTGGCGCGCGACTTCCGATCGATCCTGCGCGCACGGCTGGGAGGGCAGGCCGATGCTTACGTCGCGGTCGCAACCCGCGCCCTGCGAGCGTCCGTGAACGGCATGATCGTCGTGGGCCTCTTCGACGGCGTGTTCGCCGGGGTGGCCTACGCCATCGCGGGCGTGCCGGATGCGCCGCTCTGGGGCGCCATCACCGGATCCCTCGCCATCATTCCGTTCCTCGGCTACGTCGCGGTTATCGCGCTGGCGTTGCGGCTCGCATTGGCCGGCACCTCGACGGCCGCCGTCGTGGCCGCCGCGCTCGGCGCCGCCGTGCTCTTCGCCGGCGACAAGGTGGTTCGCCCCACCGTGTCGCGCGAGGGCACGAGCCTTCCCTTCGTCTGGGTGTTGATGGGCTGTCTCGGAGGCTTCGAGACGCTGGGCCTCGTAGGCCTGGTCATCGGTCCCGTGGCGCTCGCACTCACGCGCGAGCTTTGGCATCACCGCGTCCGCGAGTTGGCCCACCCGCGGCGCGCGTAGCGCCGCACGTTTCAGCGGAAATCGGCAGCGCACGCGATGACACGGCTTTGCGCGATGCGCCGCTTACGCTGCATCCATGGACACCCGCAAAGCGCACACGACCCGGAGCAGCCGCTTCATCCGCTGGATGGCGGCCGCCGCAGCGATCGCGGCGTCGCTGGCGGGCGCGAGCGGCGCGTACGCCGAGACGCGCTTCACGTCCTTCACCTTCGAGAACGACTTTTTCTGCGGCTTCGACCGCCATTACACGAACGGCGTGCAGGCCGCGTTCCTCACCGACCTCGACAAGGCGCCCCCATGGCTGCAGTCGATGAGCGCCGATCCCCAGGCGGTGCTCGCGGTCGGCCAACGGATCTACACGCCCAGCGATACGACCCTCGATCCGCCCGATCCGCACGACCGCCCCTACGCGGGGTGGGCGTACCTGATGGGGGACCTGCGCACTCGCGCCGACAGCGTGATCGACCACTTGACGGTCGCGGTGGGCGTCGTGGGACCGGCATCCGGCGCCAAGCAGGCGCAGAACAACATCCACCGCATGATCGGCGAGCATGGCTCGAGCGGATGGGATACCCAGGTGCGCAACCGCCCCACGTTCATGGCGGGCTACGAGCGCGCATGGCCTGAGGTTCTGCAGGGCAGCCTTGGCGCGCATCAGTGGGATGCCGCGCTGCGCGCGGGCGCCATGGCCGGCACTCCCCTCACGTACGCCGACGCCGGCATGGTGCTGCGGTACGGTTCCAACCTGCCCACCGACATCCCCGTGACGCACATCTCGCTCGGCCCGCCGCGCGACGGCTTCCGCGGCGCGCCCCAATTCGGCTGGTACGTGTGGGCGGGCTTCGACGCGCACGCGACCGCTTACAACTCCTTCCTCGAGGCGAGCCGGTATGCCGGAGGGGCGAACGTCGAGCGCAAGCCGTTCGGCGCCGACACGCAGCTCGGCGTGGCCGCGGTGTGGCCTCGTGCGCGGATCGGATTCACAGTCATCCAGCGATCCAAGGAATTCACCGGGCAGACCGGGAACGACCGCTTCGGCCAGCTCGCGATCTCGATCGCTTATTGATCCTTGACGTGGCTCAACGGGCGCGGCTCACGCACGTCTAACGTTTAGACGGGTCATTGGCATGCGGAGGGTCGGGTGGACGAGGTGGCGGGCGCCCGCAAGCGTCGCATCGGTCTCGCCCTGGGAAGCGGGTCGGCGCGCGGCTGGGCGCACATCGGCGTGATCCACGCCCTCGAGGCGGCGGGCATTCGCCCGGATGTCGTCGCGGGAACGTCGATCGGCGCGTTGGTGGGCGCCGCTTACGCGCTCGGCAAGCTGGAAGCGCTCGAGGCCTGGGTTCGCGCTCTTCGCGCGGGCGACGTGATCGGATTCCTCGATGTCGGACGCGGTGCCGGCCTGGTCAAGGGCGAGCGCCTCATGGCTGCGCTGCGCGCCGGCGCCGCGGACCTGCCTATCGAGGAACTTCCGGTGCCCTTCGCGGCCGTCGCCACGGAATTGCACACGGGCGAAGAGACGTGGCTTCGCACCGGATCCACTTACGAGGCCGTGCGCGCCTCGATCGCCTTGCCGGGATTCTTTCCTCCCGTCGCGCACGAAGGAGCGCTGCTCGTCGATGGCGGGCTCGTGAATCCGGTGCCCATCTCGCTCGCGCGGGCGATGGGCGCGGAATCGATCATCGCCGTCGACCTGAGCTCCGACGTCCTGGGCAGCCGCCTGCGGGCCGGTCGCGGCGGCCAACCACGCTCGGGCGTCGTCACAGACTGGATGAAGTCGCACGGGATCAACCCGCCGGCGCATGCGAACGGCACAATGCCTTCGCCTGTCGACGTGTTCATCACCAGCATGCAGGTGATGCAGGTACGCATTGCGAAGAGCCGCATCGCGGGCGACCCGCCGAACCTTCTCATCACGCCGCGTGTCTCGCAGCTCGGGCTGCTCGATTTCCATCGCGCGGCCGAGGCCATCGAGGAAGGCCGGCGTGCCGTGGAACGCGTGGCAGCACAGCTGGAAGAGCTTCAGTGATGCGCCATGCACTCCTGAAGGGGGATCCTGCCGAGGTGTCATAGAATCACGGGCTGGGGAACCACAATAACGCCAGCCGAGGAGAAACCCATGTCCAGATCGATCCGCGCCCTGACCGCCGCGGCCCTGTTGCTCGGGGCGGGCGTTGCCTGGGGCCAGCAGCAATTCATCAACATCCTCACCGGGGGAACGAGCGGCGTCTATTACCCCCTGGGCGTGGCCCTTTCGCAGGTTTACGGCAAGGCCATCCCGAACGCGAAGGC
>DATIWC010000030.1:0-20615 GCA_035519515.1 Usitatibacter sp. | reverse complement strand
CCCAGGCCGCCGGGCTTTCCGCCGGCCATGCCGTAGGGCGGAATCCGGCGATGCAGGGAGAGGATCGCCGCCGTCATGGGCTCCAGGAAGCGCACGCGCCGCGTGGCGCCGTTGCCGCCGTGCCACTTGCCGGCCCCGCCGCTGCCGCGGCGGATCTCGTGGCTCACGATCCTCACGGGGAAGCGCCACTCGAGGACCTCGGGGTCCGTGAGGCGCGAGTTGGTCATGTGCGCCTGCACGGTGTCGGTGCCGTCGAAGCCGGGCCCGGCGCCCGTGCCGCCCGACACCGTCTCGTAGTACTGGTAGCGCTGGTTGCCGAACGTGAAGTTGTTCATGGTCCCGTAGGAGGCCGCCATGACGCCCAGCGCGCCGTAGATGGCGTCGGTGAGGCATTGGGACGTTTCCACGTTGCCGGCCACGGTGGCCGCGGGCGGCTTCGGGCTCAGCATCGAGCCCTCGGGAATGATCACCTTCAGGGGCTTGAGACACCCGGCGTTGAGCGGGATGTCGTCGTCCACCAGCGTGCGGAAGACGTAGAGCACCGCCGCATGGACCACCGCCGAGGGCGCGTTGAAGTTGCTCTCCAGCTGGGCGCTCGTGCCGGTGAAGTCGATGGTGGCGCTGCGCCGGTCCGCGCCGATGGAGATCTTCACGCGGATCACGGCACCGTTGTCCATCTCGTAGGCGAACTCGCCATCCTTCAGCACGCCGATCACGCGGCGCACGCATTCCTCGGCGTTGTCCTGGACGTGGCGCATGTACGCCTGCACCACCTCGAGGCCGAAGTGCGCGACCATGCGCCGCAGCTCCTGCACGCCTTTCTCGTTGGCCGCCACCTGCGCGCGCAGGTCGGCGATGTTCTGATCGGGGTTGCGCGCCGGGTACTTCGCCGCGGCGAGCAGGCGGCGCATCTCGGCTTCGAGCATGCGGCCGTCTTCCACCAGCTTCACGTTGTCGAGCAGGACGCCTTCTTCCTCGACGTTCTTCGAGAACGGAGGCATCGACCCGGGCGTGATTCCGCCGATGTCCGCGTGGTGGCCGCGGGATCCGACGTAGAACAATGGAGTGGGGACAGATCCATGGTCTCCGGGAGGAGAATGGGCTCTGTCCCCATTGCGTTCGGGGTAAACCGGCGTGATCACCGTCACGTCCGGCAGGTGCGTTCCCCCGTTGTACGGATCGTTCAGCACGTAGGAATCGCCCGGCTTCATCTTTCCGGCGTTGCGGCGGATCACGGTCTTGATGCTCTCGCCCATGGAGCCCAGGTGCACCGGCATGTGCGGCGCGTTGGCGATGAGGTTGCCCTCGGCGTCGAAGAGCGCGCACGAGAAGTCCAGGCGCTCCTTGATGTTCACCGAGTAGGCGGTCTGCGCGAGGCGCACGCCCATCTGCTCGGCGATGGACATGAAGAGGTTGTTGAAGACCTCGAGCATCACCGGGTCCGCGGTGGTGCCGAGCGCATAGCGCGCGCGCCGCTCCACCACGCGCTCGAGGACCAGGTGGTCGAGCTCCGTGACGCGCGCCTCCCACTCCGGCTCCACGATCGTCGTGGCGTTGCGCTCCGCGATGATGGCGGGGCCCGCGATGCGCGTGCCCGGCGCGAGGCGATCGCGCGCGTAAACCGGCGTGTCGTGGCGCGCGCCTGCACTCGTCATCGCCACGCGCGCAAGGGCCTCGGGCCGGGCCGAGCTCACGCCGCCGGCGGGAAGGATGCCTCGGCCGGCTTCGGGGCGGCCTACGGCCTCCACCGCCACCGCCTCGGCCACCAGCGCGCGATCGGGCATGAGGAACGAGAAGCGGCTGCGGTAGAGGCGCTCGAACTCCTCGCGCATCGCCTTCGCGGAAGCGAGCGGCACCGCGAGCGAGGTATCCGTGCCGTCGTACTTGAGGTGCACGCGCTTGTCGAGGCGCTCGAACGCCGAGCCTTGCTCGGCGAGCTCGTGCACGCACTGCTCGCCCAGCTTCACGCACTTCTCCTCGATGTCGGTGAGCGCGCCATCGTCCAGGCGCCGTTCCACCGCCTCCTCGCGCAGCGCCCGCACCTGCGCAAGGCCCATCCCGTATGCCGAGAGGACGCCCGCCAGCGGGTGGATGTACACGCGGCGCATGCCCAGCTCGTCGGCCACGAGGCATGCATGCTGCCCCGCGGCGCCGCCGAAGCAGGCGAGCGTGTATTCGGTCACGTCGTGGCCGCGTTGCACCGAGATGAACTTGATGGCGTTGGCCATGTTGGACACCGCGATGCGCACGAAGCCTTCCGCGACCGCCTCGGGCGACTGCGCCTGGCCGGTCTCCTTCGAGATGCGCGCGGCGAGCTCGGCGAATTTCCCGCGCACCACCGCATCGTCGAGCGCCTCGTCGCCGCCCGGGCCGAACACCTTCGGGAAGTACGCCGGCTGGATCTTGCCCAGCATCACGTTGCAGTCGGTCACGGTGAGCGGGCCGCCGCGCCGGTAGCTCGCCGGCCCCGGGTTGGCGCCGGCCGAATCGGGGCCCACGCGCTGGCGCTGGCCGTCGAAATGCAGGATCGAGCCGCCGCCCGCGGCGATGGTGTGGATCGACATCATCGGCGCGCGCATGCGCACGCCCGCCACCAGCGTCTCGAACTCGCGCTCGAGCTCGCCCGCGTAGTGCGAGACGTCGGTCGAGGTGCCGCCCATGTCGAAGCCGATCACCTTCTTGAAGCCGGCCGCCTCCGAGGTGCGTACCATGCCGACGATGCCGCCCGCGGGGCCGGAGAGGATGGAGTCCTTGCCCTGGAAGCGATGCGCGTCCGTGAGGCCGCCGTTGGACTGCATGAACATGAGGCGCGGCGGGGACCGGTCCCTCCCCGACGAAGGACCTGCCCTGTCCCCCTCCAGCTCGCCGGCCACCTGGTCCACGTAGCGGCGCAGGATCGGCGAGAGATAGGCGTCCACGACCGTGGTGTCCCCGCGCGAGACGATCTTCATGAGGGGCGAGACCGCGTGGGAGACGGACACCTGCTCGAACCCCGCCTGCCTCGCGAGCTCGGCCACGCGGTGCTCGTGCGCGGGGTAGCGGTAGCCGTGCATGAAGACGATGGCGATGGAGCGCAGGCCCTCGGCGTGCGCCGCGGCGAGGTCGCGCTTCACCTGGGCCTCGTCGAGCGGCGCCACCACCTCGCCCTTCGCGCCCATGCGCTCGTCCACCTCGACCACCTTGCGGTAGAGCAGCTCCGGCAGCCGGATGTGGCGGTCGAAGATGCGCGGGCGGTTCTGGTAGGCGATGCGCAGCTGGTCGCGGAAGCCGCGCGTGATGAAGAGCACCGTCGCCTCGCCCTTCCTCTCGAGGAGCGCGTTGGTGGCCACCGTGGTGCCCATCTTCACCGCCTCGATCTTCTCCACGGGAATCGGGTCGCCCGCCGCGACCCCGAGCAGCTCGCGGATGGCGGCGAGCGCCGCGTCGCGGTAGCGGCCGGGGTTCTCCGAAAGGAGCTTCAGGGTCGCGATCGCGCCGTCGGGCTTGAGGGCCACGACGTCGGTGAAGGTGCCGCCGCGATCGATCCAGAACTGCCAGCGCGCCGCCATGGGGGAATTTCGGGTTGGAATCGGGGGCCGTCATTTTGACACGCAAGCGCGCCCCTGCTACGTTGCGGCGACATCCCCGGAGAACACCATGAAACGCCAGCAGGCCATCGCCGCCGCATTCGCGCTCCTCGTCGCCACCTGCGCGGGCGCCCAGGTGAAGTGGGACATGCCCACGCCCTACCCCGCGACCAACTTCCACACCGAGAACATCGCGCAGTTCATCGACGACGTGGACAAGGGCACCGGCGGCAAGGTGAAGATCACGCTGCACGCCAACGCCTCGCTCTTCAAGGCGCCCGAGATCAAGCGCGCGGTGCAGGGCAACCAGGCGCAGATCGGCGAGATCCTCATCTCCGGCTATTCCAACGAGGACCCGGTCTACGGCGTCGATTCCGTCCCCTTCCTCGCCACGAGCTACGCCGAGGCGGCCAAGCTCTGGAAGGCCTCCCGCAAGGCGATCGAGGAACGCTTCGCCAAGCAGGGCCTGATGGTGCTCTACGCCGTGCCGTGGCCGCCGCAGGGCATCTATTCGAGCAAGCCGCTCGCCTCGGTGGCCGACATGAAGGGCCTCAAGATGCGCACGTACAACCCGTACACCTCGCGCATCGCGGAGCTCGCCGGCGCACAGCCGGTGACGATCCAGGTGGCCGAGCTCGCGCAGGCCTTCGCCACCGGCGCCGTGAACGCCAACATCACCTCGGGCGCCACCGGCTACGACACCAAGGCCTGGGAAGTGGTGAAGAACTACTACGACACGCAGGCGTGGCTGCCGAAGAACATCGTGTTCGTGAACAAGTCCGCGTTCGACGCCCTCGACAAGGCCTCGCAGGCGGCGGTGCTGAAGGCGGCGGCGGATGCGGAAACGCGCGGCTGGAAGACCTCGCAGGAGAAGAACCAGTGGTACCTGGAGCAGCTCGCGAAGAACGGCATGAACGTGACCGCGCCCAGCGCGCAGTTGAAGGGCGACTTCCAGAAGATCGGCGAGACCATGACGGCCGAGTGGCTGAAGACCGCCGGCGCCGACGGGCAGGCGATCGTGGAGGCGTACCGGAAATAGGCGCGTGGCATGAGGCGCGAGGCGTGAGAAAGTCACTCGACCTGCTCTACGACGCCGCGGGGTACCTCGCGGCGTTTTTCATGGTGGGCATCCTGCTGATGGTGCTCGCGAGCGTCCTGGGGCGCCTGGCGGGCTTCAACCTGCGCGGCTCCGACGCGTATGCGGGCTACTGCATGGCGGCGAGCGGCTTCCTCGCCGCGGCGCACACGTTGAAGCGCGGCGAGCACATCCGCGTCTCGCTCCTTCTGGAGCGCTTCGGCGGGCGCCTGCGCCGCCCCCTCGACCTCTGGTCGCACGCCGCGGGCACCTTCTTCTGCGCGGTGCTTGCCTGGTTCAGCATCCGGCTCGCCTGGCAGTCGCACGCGTTCAACGACATCTCGCAGGGCAACGACGCCACGCCGCTGTGGATCCCGCAGCTTTCCATGGCCCTGGGCGCGGTCGTGCTGCTCATCGCCGTCGCCGACGACTTCGTGCGGCTGCTGCGCCGCGAGCAGCTCGCCGCCGCGCCGGTGGACGAGATCAAGGCCATCGAGTAGATGGACCTCCTCGTCACGCTCCTGCTCATCGCGTTCCTGTTCGCGCTGCTCGCGAGCGGGCTGTGGATCGGGCTCTCGCTCCTGGGCGTGGCGTGGATCGGCATGGAGCTGTTCACCAGCCGCCCGGTGGGCGACGCCATGGCGGTCACCGTGTGGGGGTCGCTTTCGTCGTGGACGCTCACCGCGCTGCCGCTTTTCGTGTGGATGGGCGAGATCCTCTTCCGCACGCGGCTCTCGGAGGACATGTTCAAGGGCCTGGCGCCCTGGCTCTCGCGCCTGCCGGGGCGCCTGCTGCACACCAACATCATCGGCTGCACGATCTTCGCCGCGGTCTCGGGCTCGAGCGCGGCGACCTGCGCCACCATCGGCAAGATGACGCTGCCCGAGCTCAAGCGCCGCGGCTATCCCGAGGACATGACGGTGGGCACGCTCGCCGGCGCGGGAACGCTGGGCCTGCTCATCCCGCCCTCGATCATCATGATCGTCTACGGCGTGAGCGCCGAGGTCTCCATCACGCGGCTCTTCATCGCGGGCGTGATCCCCGGCCTGCTCCTCGCGGGCCTCTTCATGGGCTACACGATCGCGTGGTCCCTCATCCACCCGGATCGCATCCCGCCGCCCGACGCGACGCTCACGTTCCGGGAGAAGCTGCACGCCTCGCGCCACCTGATCCCGGTGGTGGCGCTGATCGCGCTCGTGCTGGGTTCCATCTACGTGGGCATCGCCACTGCCACGGAGGCCGCGGCGCTCGGCGTGGTGGGCGCGCTGGCGCTGTCGCTGATCCAGGGGTCGATGAGCTGGAAGGTGTTCGTGACGAGCCTCATGGGCGCCACGCGCCTGTACTGCATGATCGCCCTCATCCTCGCCGGCGCCTCGTTCCTCACGCTCTCCATGGGCTACATCGGGCTGCCGCGGCGCCTCGCCGAGTTCATCGCGAGCCTGGGCCTCACGCAGCTGTGGCTGCTCTTCTGGCTGATGGTCTTCTACATCATCCTGGGCTGCTTCCTCGACGGGATCTCCATGGTGGTGCTCACCATGGGCGTGATCCTGCCCACCATCGTGAAGGCGGGCATCGACCTCGTCTGGTTCGGCATCTTCATCGTGCTGGTGGTGGAGATGGCGCAGGTCACCCCGCCCGTGGGCTTCAACCTCTTCGTGCTGCAGGGCATGACCCAGCGCGACATCACCTGGATCGGGCGGGTGGCCTTCCCGCTCTTCCTGCTGATGGTGGCCGCGGTGGCGCTGATCTACTTCTTCCCCGGCCTCGTCACCTGGCTGCCCGCGCACATGAGGTAGCCGCCGGCCGTGTCAGAATAGCCGTTCCAACCGCCCTGGGAGGCCCGCATGGACGACAAGACCGTCAGGGACGCTTTCCTCGACACCGTGGTGAACCAGCTCGAGACGGGCGACCCGCCGGAGACCAAGGCGACCTACGACCGCCTCATCGCCGACGGGCACCCGCGCAACCACGCGCTGCAGCTCATCGCGGCGGCGCTGCGCATCGAGATGAACCGGATGATGTCCGAGTCCACGCCGTTCGATAACGAGCGCTACGCGGCGCTGCTCGCCAAGATCAAGACCGAAGGGTAGGGCCCGCGCCCCATGTGCCTCATCGCGCTCGCGTGGCAGGCGCGAGCGGGCCTGCCGCTCGCCGTGGCGGCCAACCGGGACGAGTGGCGCGACCGCCCTGCCGAGCCCGCCCACTGGTGGCCGGACCATCCGGGGCTCCTCGCCGGGCGCGACCTGCAGGCGGGCGGCACGTGGATGGGCATCACGCGCGGCGCACGCATCGCCGCCGTCACCAACTTCCGCGATCCCTCCGAGCGCCGCACGACGGCGCGCTCGCGCGGGGGGCTCGTCACCGAATTCCTGCTCGCGTCGGCCTCGCCGCGCGAATACCTGCGCGATCTCGCGCGACGCGCCGCCGAGTACAACGGCTTCAACCTCATCCTGGGCGACGGCAAGTCGCTCTGGTACTACGGCAGCCGCGAGAACGTGGCGCGCGAGATCGAGCCCGGCGTGCACGGCTTGTCCAACCACCTCCTCGACGAGCCGTGGCCGAAGGTGGTCCTCGCGCGAAAGCGCATGCAGGCCGCGCTCGCGGCCCCGGATCCCGTGGCGCCGCTCTTCGAGCTGCTGGGCGACCGCGCCGGCGTTTCCGACGCGGACCTGCCGCGCACGGGAGTCGGCATCGAGTGGGAACGCCGGCTCGCCACCGCGCTCATCACGGGCGCGGACTACGGCACGCGCGCCTCCACCGTCCTCACCGTGGACGCCTCCGCGAACGCGCGCTTCGAGGAGCGGACCCGGGACGCCGAAGGCAACGTGACGCTCGTGACCGTGAACGGTGAACGCGTGGGGGACTTGCGCAGTCCTACCTACGCATGAGCGCACGCGCCATCCTCCGCAGGCATCCCGCCCACCGCGACGACATCGCCGACCTCACGACGCGCCGGCCGCTTCCCGGGCCGCACGTCGAGCAGGTCGACCCCTTCCTGTTCCTGAACCACCACGGGCCGCAGGTCTATCCGCCGGGCAACCGCGGGCTGCCCTTCGGGCCGCACCCGCACCGGGGCTTCGAGACCGTGACGTTCATCCTGCAGGGCGAGCTCACGCACCGCGATTCCGGCGGCCACGAGAGCGTGATCCGCGCAGGCGGCGTGCAGTGGATGACCGCGGGCTCGGGCCTCGTGCACGCGGAGGTCTCGTCGGAGGAATTCAAGGCGCGTGGCGGGCCGCTCGAGATCCTGCAGCTCTGGGTGAACCTGCCCGCGCGCCTGAAGTTCGCGCGCCCGGCCTACACGGGCTTGCAGGCAGGCGACATTCCCGCCGTGAAGACGGACGACGGCAAGGGCACGGTGCATCTCATCGCGGGCGAGTGGCACGGGCAGCGCGGGCCCGTCGAGTCGCTCACCGGCGTCTTCATGTCCACGGTGGAGCTCTCCGCGGGCGCGAGCGTCTCGTTCCCCGGCGTCGCGGGCCGCAGCGTCTTCCTCTACGTGGCGCGCGGCGCGATCCGCATCGGCAACGAGATGGTTTCGCAGCACATGCTCGCTGAGCTTGCCGACGAGGGAGACGCCGTCGAGATCGTGGCCGTGGACGATTCGGTGCTGCTCTTCGGGCACGCCGACCCCATCGGCGAGCCCGTCGTCGCCCACGGGCCCTTCGTCATGAACTCGCCGCGCGAGATCCACGAGGCGATCCGCGACTACCAGGCCGGGAAGTTCGGGCCGCTGGCCTGAACCGCCTGTGCGCCCCCTGCCGATTTCCGCTGGCACGGGCGCGCGCGGCGAGGCTATGATGAAGGCCGCTCCACCCCAGCCCGGGAGGCAGCCATGCGATCTGTCCTGTTGGGAATCGCCCTCGCCGCCTGCGCGGCCGTCGTCTGCGCCGAGCCGGCGCGCATCGTGCGCATCGACATCACGCCGAAGCACCATGTGGACCTGAACGGCGACGGCGCCCTGGAAGCCATGCGGCGCGACGACCCGGCGCGCTACCGGCGCGTCAGCCAGGCCATCGAGGCGGCGCAGGTGACGAGCTGCGAGACGCTGCCCCAGGTGCTGAAGGCGCAGCTGGACATTCTCGATACGTCCTGCTCGCCGTTCCTGCTGCTCACGAGCTTCCCGCCCAAGTCGCGCTTGAGCTTCGTGATCGACGACACCGAGTATTCGCTGAACGTCATCCAGTACAAGCTCGCGCCGGCAAGGATCTTCCCGGCGATCGAGACCGGCCGCTAGGCGCTCACGGCTCGCCGTCCTCGCCCGAGCCGGCCGCGGCGCGGGCGAGCCGATCGTTCACCGCCTCCCAGGCAGGACCGTCGGGCGGCGCCTCCACGAGGATCAGCTTGGCGCCGGTGGCGTCGAGCTTGCGCAGGTTGGCGTAGAGGTCATGGCCGTAGGCGGCCGCATCGGGGCTCGCCGCGATCCAGTAGGTCGCGCGCGTGTCGAAGGCGGGCTCGCGCATCGCGAGCACCGCGACGTTGGAGAGCATGCGCAGCTGCGCGTCGACGCTCGACGGGCTCGCGATCGTGAGCGCCGTGTGCGGGGCGTAGTGCGACTCGAGCGTTCCCGAAGCGCGGGGCGCGTGGGCATCGCGATCGCGCAGGTACTTGCCGAGCACCGCCTCCACCTGCCCGCGCGTGATGCCGCCCGGGCGCAGCAGCGCGGGCTCGGGGCGCGTGAGGTCCACGATGGTCGATTCGAGTCCCACCTCGCAGGCGCCTCCGTCCAGCACCGGCACCTCGGCGCCGAATTCCTCGCGCACGTGCTCGGCGGTCGTCGGGCTCACGTGCCCGAAGCGGTTGGCCGATGGGGCCGCGATGGCGCCGCTGCCCACGCGGGCGAATTCGCGCAGCAGCTCCTGCGCCATCGGATGCGATGGGCAGCGCAGCCCCACGCTCGGCTGCCCGCCCGTGACGGCGGAGGGCACCTTGGCCGACCTCTTCAGGATCATCGTGAGCGGGCCGGGCCAAAAGCGCCGGGCCAGGAGCCGCGCCGATTCCGGCACGTCGATCGCCCACTCGTCCAGCGCTTGCGCCGACGCGATGTGCACGATGACCGGATGGTTCGAGGGCCGGCCCTTGAGCGCGAAGATCTTCGCGACGGCCGCGGCGTTCGCGGCGTCGGCGCCCAATCCATACACGGTCTCCGTCGGGAACGCGACCACGTCGCCAGAGGCGAGCCGCCGCGCCGCGTCCTCCGGGCTCAGGCTCATGGCGTCACTGCGACGACGTGCCGGCGTAGCCAGGGCTCGATGTTCGACAGGTTGAAGCTCTGCGCGTCGAGGTGGCCCATCATCCAGCGGAAGGCGGCATCGGGCTTCGCGCGGATGCGCAGGCCGTTCATCCTCAGGAAGACATCGACGCCCGCGAACGCGATTCGCTTGTTGCCGTCGATGAACGGATGGTTCATCGCGAGGCTTTCGAAAAGGGCCGCAGCCTCCCAGACCACGTCCTCGTAGTAGCCGCTCTGGGGCCGGAAGAGCGCCGCCTCGAGGGCGCCGGCATCGCGCAGCCCCGGCTCTCCCCCATAACGCTTGAGCAGCGCGCCATGCATCACCATGACCTCCAACGCGGTCAGGTAGACCGTCACTTGGCGAGCTTGCGGTACAGCTCGTCGTATTCCGCGAGGCTCTCGCCGAAAGCCGTGAGCGCCTCGGGACGCGGCCTGCCCCGCCGCCTCTTGTCCACGAAGTCGCGAAGCGCCTCGTCGATCACGCTCTGCAGTTGCTTGCCTTCCTTCGCCGCGATGGCGCGGACCTCGTCGAGGACCTCCGGATCGGCCTGGGTTGCGAACTTGGCGAGCGGGCGGGCCATTCAGCCTCCGTCTTGACGAATCATGATTCTACATGAACCGCTCTGCCCCGGCTAATGCGCCTTCTCCCAGTTGGGGCCGACGCCCGCTTCCACGACCAGCGGCACGTCGAGCTTCGCGACACCCATCATGAGCTTTTCCACGGAGGGCTTCACGCGGTCGAGCTCCGCGTCCGGCACCTCGAACACCAGCTCGTCGTGCACCTGCATCACGAGCTTGGTCGCGAGCTTCTCGCGCTCGAGCCAGTCCTGCACGGCGATCATGGCGAGCTTGATGAGGTCGGCGGCGGTGCCCTGCATCGGCGCGTTGATCGCCTGGCGCTCGGCGCCCTGGCGGCGCGCCATGTTGGACGACGTGATGTCCGGCAGCCACAGGCGCCGCCCGAACACCGTCTCCACGAATCCCTGCTCGCGCGCGGCCTGGCGCGTGCGCTCCATGTACGCGGCCACGCCCGGGTAGCGCGCGAAATACTTGTCCATGTAGCTCTGCGCCGCGGTGCGCTCGATGCCCAGGTTCTGCGCGAGGCCGAAGGCGCTCATGCCGTAGATGAGCCCGAAGTTGATCACCTTCGCGTAGCGGCGCTGCTCGCTCGTGACGTCCCCGGCCGCCGTATCGAAGACTTCCGCGGCGGTATGGCGGTGCACGTCCTCGCCGCGGGCGAACGCCTCCAGCAGGCTCTTGTCGCCCGACAGGTGCGCCATGATGCGCAGCTCGATCTGCGAGTAGTCGGCCGAGACGATCTTCGAGCCCGCGGGCGCGATGAACGCCTCGCGGATGCGCCGGCCCTCGGTGGTGCGCACCGGGATGTTCTGCAGGTTGGGCTCGTTGGACGAAAGCCGCCCCGTCACCGCGACCGCCTGCGCGTAGTTGGTGTGCACGCGCCCGGTCTTCGCGTGAACCATGCGCGGCAGCTTGTCGGTGTAGGTGCTCTTGAGCTTCGCGAGGCCCCGGTGCTCGAGGAGCGTGGCGCAGATCGGGTGGTCCAGGGCGAGCTTCTCCAGCACTTCCTCGTCCGTGGAAGGCGCGCCCGAGGGCGTCTTCTTGACCACCTTGAGCTTCAGGCGGTCGAAGAGGACCTCCGCGAGCTGCTTGGGCGAGCCCAGGTTGAACGGCCCGCCGGCGAGCTCGTAGGCCTTCTGCTCGAGCTCCATCATCTTCTGCCCGAGCTCCTGGCCCTGGCGCGCGAGCTGCTGCATGTCGATGAGGACGCCGTTGCGCTCCATCGTGAGGAGCACGCTGGAGACCGGGATCTCGATCTTCTCGTAGACGAAGCGCAGCTTCTCGTCCTTCGCGATGCGCGGGTAGAGCGCGCCGTGCAGCTGCAGGGTCACGTCCGCGTCTTCGGCCGAATAGGCGGTGGCGCGCTCCACGTCCACCTGGTCGAACGGGATCGACGAGGCGCCCTTGCCCGCGACGTCGGCGTACGAGATGAGGCCCGTCGCCCCGAGGAAGCGCGCGGCGAGCGCGTCCATGTCGTGGCGCTGGTGGCTCTGCAGCACGTAGGACTCGAGGAGCGTGTCGTTGTCCACGCCGCGCACCGTGACGTTGTGGTTGGCGAATACGTGGCGGTCGTACTTCGCGTTCTGCCCCACCTTCTTCTTCGTTTCGTCCTCGAGCCACGGGCGCAGCTTCGCGAGCACCGTGGCGGTGGGAAGCTGCGCCGGGGCGCCCGCATAGCGGTGCGTGAGCGGGATGTAGGCGGCTTCGCCGGGCTCGGCGCACAGCGCGATGCCCACCAGCTCCGCGACCATCGGGTCCAGGCTCGTGGTCTCGGTATCGAAGGTGGCGATGGGCGCGGACATCAGCTTCCCGACCCACCGGTCGAGCGCCGCCTCGTCGGTCACCATCTCGTAGCGGCGGGTGGCGATGAAGGTCGCCGCGTCGGCGAGCGGCGCGGGCGCGGCGAGGAACGCGAAGTTGCGATCGCCCGCCGGGGCGCGCGCCTTCGTCGCCTTGGGCGCGGGCGCGGCGCCGCCTTCGGGCGCATCCTCCTTGTTGAGGAGCGAATCGCGCAGCGTCCGGAAGCCGAAGCGGGAGTAGAGCTCCGCGAGCTTGCGCTCGTCGGGCCCCTTGTCGAGGAGGCTTTCCATCTCGAAGGGCAGCTTCACGTCCGTCTTCACGGTGAGCAGGTGCCGCCCCGTGGGAAGCCAATCCTTCACGCGCCGCAGGTTCTCGCCCACCACGCCCTTCAGCTCGTCGGCGTGCGCCATCACGCCTTCCAGCGAGCCGTACTGCTCGATCAGCTTGCACGCCGTCTTGGGTCCCACCTTGTCCACGCCGGGCACGTTGTCCACCGCGTCGCCGATGAGCGCGAGGTAGTCCACGATGAGCTCGGGCGGGACGCCGAACTTGGCCTTCACGCCCGCCGGATCGAGCTTCTCGTAGGGCGTGGCCATGGTGTTCACCCACAGCACGTTGTCGGTGACGAGCTGGGTGAGGTCCTTGTCGCCGGTGGAGATCACCGAGGGCCAGCCGTGGTCGCGCTCCGCATGCCTCACCAGCGTGCCGATCACGTCGTCGGCCTCGACGCCGTCCACCACGACCACCGGCCAGCCCAGCGCCGCGACCGTCTCCAGCAGCGGCTCGACCTGCTTCGCCAGGTCCTCGGGCATCGCCTGGCGGGTGGCCTTGTATTCGGGGTAGATCTCGTCGCGGAACGTCTTTCCCTTGGGGTCGAACACCGCGGCGATATAATCGGAGGGGAAATCCTGCTTGAGCTTGCGCAGCATGTTGATCACGCCGAGGATCGCGCCGGTGGGCTCGCCCGCCGGGCTGCGGAATTCGGGCAGCGCATGGAAGGCGCGGTAGAGGTAACTCGACGCGTCGACGAGCAGGAGGCGTTTCTTGGTGTCGTTCATCTTCGAATCGAAGCAGGTCCCATGGCCATCACCGCACCCAAGGTTCCCCAACCGTCGGATCCCCAGCTGATCAGGCGCTCGCAGAACTCCGCGCGCGAGGCGTGGAGGATGTTCGAAATTATCGCAGAGTTCGTCACGGCGACCGAGCGGCTGCAGACGATCCAGCCCGCCGTGGCGATGTTCGGCAGCGCGCGCATCACGCCGGGACACCCGTACTATCGCACCGCCGAGGACATCGCGCGCCGGTTATCCGAAGCCGGTTTCTCGGTGATTTCCGGCGGCGGCCCCGGCATCATGGAGGCGGTGAACAAGGGCGCCTACGAGGGCGCGAGCCCCAGCGTGGGCCTGAACATCCAGCTGCCCCACGAGCAGAGCGGCAATCCCTACCAGGACGTCTCGCACACCTTCCAGCACTTCTTCGCGCGCAAGGTGATGTTCGTGAAGCTCTCGTGCGCCTTCGTGATGATGCCCGGGGGCTTCGGCACGCTCGACGAGCTGATGGAGGTCCTCACGCTGGTGCAGACGGGCAAGATCCGCAAGGTGCCCGTGATCCTCGTGAACTCCGGCTACTGGAAGGGCCTCATCGACTGGGTTCGCGAGCGCCTGGTGGCCGAGGGGATGGTCGGCGTCGAGGACCCGGACCTCATGCGCGTCATCGACGACCCGCAGCAGGTCGTGGACGCGATCTTCCAGCACTACCATTCGCGCGGCTTCGAGCCCTCGCCTTCTGAACGCGAGGCGGAGCTGGCGCTCTAACCTACACGCAGCCCACCGAGGCTTCCTCCATGCGAATCCTTACTGCCGCCCTTCTAGCCGCCATCGCCTTCCCGGTGGCCGCGCAATCGGGAGCGCGTCCCCTGCCCCCGGGCTCGGTCCCGCTCGCCGAGCCGCCGCCCCCGCCGGAGCTGCGCGAGGACACCAAGGCGCCGGAGCCCCAGGTCACCGTGCGCCACGAGGGAGAAGAGGAGATCCAGGAGTACCGCATCAACGGGAAGCTCTACATGCAGCGGGTAACGCCCAAGCACGGCAAGCCCTACATCCTCATGGACCAGAAGGGCGACGGCACCTTCACCAAGCAGGACAACACGATCGATCCCCACGTGCGCGTCCCGCAATGGGTGCTGGTGGAATTCTGAAGGCGCACGGCCACACGCTGGACAACTAGAAGGCGCGGGAGGCATGTCGGTATTCACGCCGGTTTCGAGCGACGAGGCGCGCGCGCTCCTCGCGCACTACTCGCTGGGCGAGCTCGAGTCGCTGGAGGGCATCGCCCAGGGCGTCGAGAACACGAACTACTTCCTCACCGCGACGACGGGCGAATACGTCCTCACGCTCTTCGAGCACATCGCGCGCGAGGACCTGCCCTTCTTCGTGGGCCTGATGGACCACCTGGCGCGACACGAGGTCTCGTGCCCGCTGCCCATGCACCGCGACGACGGCGCGATGCTCACGGAAGTGAACGGCAAGGCCGCGGTGATCGTGACGCGCCTCGCGGGCGCGCCGGACATGCATCCCTCGCCCGCGGCGTGCCGGCGCGCGGGCGAAATCCTCGCCTCGATCCACGTGGCGGGCGTCGAGTACGACGGCGGCCTCGCCAACGCGCGCGGGCGCGCCTGGCGCGAGTCGTTCGCGCAGGCCGTGGCGCCGCACCTGCCCGCCGCCGAGTGCGAGCTGATGGAGAACGAGAACAGCTACCAGGGCCTGTACGACGACTCGGTGCTGCCCGTGGGCATCATCCACGGCGACTACTTTCGCGACAACGTCCTGTGGGCGGACTCGCACCACGGCGGCGTGATCGATTTCTACTTCGCCTGCGACGACGTCCTCCTGTACGACGTGGCCATCGCGGTGAACGACTGGTGCGTGAATCCGGACGCGACGCTCGACGCGCAGCGCGTCCACGCGTTCCTCTCGGGCTACGAGGTGAGCCGCCCGCTGGAGCCCCTCGAACGGGACATGTGGCCGGTGATGCTGCGCCGCGCGGCGTTGCGCACGTGGCTGGGGCGGCTGGGCTACAACTATTTCCCGCGCGAATCGCACATGACGATCCCCAAGGACCACGAGTTCTCGCGGCGCCTGCTCGAGCACCACATCGCCCACGCGCGCGCCTTGGCGGCCACGCTCGACTGATGGATGCGACCATCCGCGTCGCGGAGCTGGGGCCTTCGCGGGGCGCCAGCTGGATCGGCCAGTCGTGGCGCCTCTTCCGCGCCGCGCCGCTCGCGTGGCTGGGCCTGTGCGGCGGCTGGCTCGCGGTGAGCTTCGCGCTCCTGCTGATCCCGTTCATCGGCGGCGTGCTCGCCAACTTCCTGCAGCCGGTGTTCTTCGCGAGCTTCGCGATCGCGGCCTACCGGCAGGCCGCGGGCGAGCGCCTCGTGATGGGCGACCTGTTCGGGGGCTTTCGCCGCAACATGCGCGCGCTGGTGAACCTCGGCGCGCTGATGCTGCTCGCGGAAATCGCCATCTTCGCCCTCATGGGCCTCGCGGGTCTGCCCATCGCGCGGGCCGGCGACGAGACGTTCACGTTCAGCGAGTACGCCGAGGCGCTGAAGGACAAGGAGTGGATCCTGCTCGCCGGCTTCCTGCTCACGGTGCTCGTGAAGGGCGCCGTGTGGTTCGCCCCGCAGCTCATCGCCTTCCACGGCATGGACACCATGCAGGCGATCCGCTGGAGCGTGTACGCGGCCATTTCCAACCTGGGCGCGCTGCTGGTCTACGGGCTCGCGCTGCTCGCGCTCTTCGTCGCGTCGCTGCTGCCGATGCCGTGGGTGGTAGGCCTCGTGATCGTGATCCCGCTCACCGTGATCAGCACCTACGTGGGCTACCACGAGGTGTTCGAGGCGCCCCCCGCTACAGCGCAGTGAGCTTGGCGTACTGCAGGGCGAGCCACTTGGTGCCTTCGGTGGCGAAGCGCACCTGCACCCGCGCATCGAGCCCCCGGCCCTCGAAATCGATCACCACGCCGTCGCCGAACTTGGCGTGGCGAACGCTCTGGCCCACTGCGAACGGCTGCTCGTCGGGGCGCTTCTTCTCGAACTGCGCGCGCGGCGCGTTGCGGTAGCGGTCGGGATCGGCCTGCGGCGCGCGCCCGCCGCCCGATTGCCAGTTGCCGCTCCCGTAGCTGCCGCGCCCCCACGCGCCCTGCCCGCGATTCTCGAATTGCTTCTCGGGCAGCACTATCCATTTGCAAAGAGGTGCGGGGATTTCCTCGATGAAGCGCGACACGATGCCGTAGCGCGGCGCCCCGTGCAGCATGCGGCTGCCGGCGTAGGAGAGGTACAGGCGCTTGCGCGCGCGGGTGATCGCCACGTACATGAGGCGGCGCTCCTCCTCGATGCCGCCGTCCTCGAGCATGCTGTTCTCGTGCGGGAAGAGGCCTTCCTCGAGCCCGGAGATGAACACCGCCGAGAACTCGAGCCCCTTCGCGGAGTGCACGGTCATGAGCTGCAGCGCATCCTGGCCCGCGGCCGCCTCCCGCTCGCCGGCTTCCAGGCTCGCGTGCGAGAGGAAGCCCGCGAGGATCTGCTGCTCGGGCGTGCCCGCCGCGGGAACGTCTTCCTGCGCCTCGCCCGCGGGCTCGAGGCCATGCTCGAAATCCTCCGCGAAGAGCGCGGCCGCGTTCACCAGCTCGTTCAGGTTCTCGAGGCGGTCCTGCCCGTCCTTCTCGGCGCCGTAGTGCTCCTTGAGGCGGCTGCGCTCGAGCACCTCCTCGACGAGCTCGGGAAGCGCCAGCCTCTCGGCGGACTTGCGCAACTCATCCACGAGCGCCACGAACTGCGCGAGCGCGGTGCCGCTGCGGCCCGTCACGAGCCCGGAGCGCGCGACGTGCATGAGGCTGCCCATGCCGCGCTCGGCCGCGTCCTGCAGCTGCTCGATGGAACGCGCGCCGATGCCGCGCGGCGGGAAGTTCACCACGCGGGTGAAGGCCGTGTCGTCGTCGGCGTTGCCCGCGAGGCGCAGGTACGCGAGCGCGTGCTTCACCTCCTGGCGCTCGAAGAACCTCAGGCCTCCGTACACGCGATAGGCGATGCCCGCGCGAAACAGCGAATGCTCGAGGATGCGCGACTGCGCGTTCGAGCGGTAGAGGAGCGCGATCTCCGAGAGGTTCATGCCCTCGCGGTGCAGCGCCTTCGCCTCGTCCACGATGAAGCGCGCTTCCTCCTCGTCGCTCGCCGCGGCGTAGACGCGCAGCGCCTCGCCCTTGCCCTCGGCGGTCCAGAGGTTCTTGCCCAGGCGCGCCTTGTTCTGCGCGATGATCGCGTTCGCCGCGTCGAGGATGTTGCCCTGCGAGCGGTAGTTCTGCTCGAGCTTCACCACCTCCTTCACGCCGAAGTCGCGCACGAACTCGTTCATGTTGCCCACTTCGGCGCCGCGGAAGCGGTAGATGGAGTTGTGGGTGACGAGGCCACCGGCGATGTAGTTGTGGAAGGGATAGACGTCGAGGTCGTAGACCTTGCAGCCCTCCCCTGGCATGCGCTGCGTGAGTGCCACCGGGTCACCGGACCCGTCCGATCGCAGCATCGACATACCCGCCCGAATCGAATCCGCTCGATATTCGCGATACTCGCGCGAGCCCTGGTGCAGTTGCATCGTGCCTGGCCCAACGGTCGCGGGGGTCTCGAGCGCAGCGGAGAAATGCGTGTGTTCGGGCGTGCTGATGATTCGACGGCCGCCGCGGGTGACGACTTCGATGAGATCGCCGCGCGCGACGCTCTTGTGAATGGCGCCGACCGTTCCCGCGCCGAAGCCGCCGTACGCGAGGGCTGATCGAACCTCGTCACCCACGCGAATCGCCTCGATCGGTTTCAGGGTTCCGTCGGCCATCGTCACGCGCGTGCCCGCCGGCAGGCACTGGTCGTCGTCCCCCACGGCGAACACGCACCCGTTCGACCCCGCCAGCAGCTTGATCCACTTGTACTGCAGCTTGTTGGTGTCCTGGAACTCGTCCACCAGGATGTAGCGGAAGCGCGACTGGTAGTGGTGCAGCAGGTTCGGGTGCCGGGTGAGCAGCTCGAAGGTGCGCAGCAGCAGCTCGGCGAAGTCCACCACGCCCTCGCGGTTGCATTGCGCGTCGTAGTCCGCATAGAAGGCCGCCATGCGGCGCGTGAACTCGTCGCCGGCCTCCACGGCGTTGGCGCGCAGGCCCGCTTCCTTGCAGTTGTTGATGAAGTTCTGCAGCTGCCGCGGCGGAAACTTCTCCTCGTCCAGGCCCTGCGCCTTCGCCAGGCGCTTGACGAGCGACTGCTGGTCGCCCGAATCGAGGATCTGGAAGAGCTGCGGCAGCTCCGCGTCGCGGTGGTGCGTGCGCAGCAGCCGGTTGCACAGGCCGTGGAACGTGCCCACCCACATGCCGCGCGTGTTGATCGGCAGCATCGCGGAAAGGCGCGTGAGCATCTCGCGCGCGGCCTTGTTGGTGAAGGTGACCGCGAGGACGCCGGCCGGGCTCACCTCGCCCGACTGGATGAGATAGGCGATGCGCGTGGTGAGCACGCGCGTCTTGCCGCTGCCGGCGCCGGCGAGGATGAGCGCGCATTCGCGCGGCAACGTGACCGCGCGAAGCTGCTCGGGATTGAGGCGGGAAAGGAATTCGGGCATCGCGAAGGCAACATTTTCCGCGAAAAAGGGCGCCGCGCGCACGCACGAATCCAAAAAAAGGGGCTCGCCAGGCGCCCTCGATCGTCCGCCCCGGTGATGAAGTTCCGCTACGGCCCCTGCACCGTGGGCCCGAGCACGCCGGGGAATTCGCGCAGGTTCGACATGAGCGCGCGCGCCTCGGGCTCTCCCGCGAGCCCGGCAACGACCACCGCGTACGCCATCTCCGCATTGCGGACCTCGGCGGGATAGCCGTTGGCGCGCATCGACCGGCTGAGCGCGAGCGCGTCGTTGCGCGAGCGGAACTTGGCCGCCGTCACCTGCCACTTGCCGCCGCGCCGCGCCGCGGGCCCGTCGGGCGAGACTTCCGTCTCCTTCGCCCAGGTGTCGATCTGCTTCTGGTCCACGCTCGCCACCGACGGGTCGCCGTCGCGCGGCTTCTGGTAGAAGGCGCCGGGCTGGTCGAGCGTGACGTTCGGATGCCCCTCGGAGCCCACGCTGATCTTGCCCTCCAGCAGGCAAACGAGGTCGCGTTCGCCCGTGGACTTGCCCCACAGGTCCGTGCCGCGGATGCCCGCCGTCACGTGCGCCACGCGGATCGTGACGTCGCGGCCGCGCCGCCTGGCGAGCTCGTCGGTGGTGAAGCGGAACGCGCCCGTGAGCACGTTGAGCGCCGCGCGGAAGATGCCGCGGTCCTCGACCTTCTCGATGGCGAACTGCGCGTTCTCGCCGAGCTTCACGGTGCTGCCCTCGCCCAGCCGCAGCTGCACGCGCGCGTTGCCGCCGGTGCGCAGGCGATCCTGCCCCTGCAGCACGGTGCCGGGCGTGAGCGGCACGGCGTTGCCGCCGCGCTCGAGCCACGCGGGATACTGCACCGCCTCGACCGTCGCGGTCTCGGCGAAGGCAGCCGATGCAGCCGCGAACAGGGTGAGCGCGAGGAGCGTTGTTCTCGTTTTCATCGAAGGCCTCTCTGATGGGGCGGTCTGAACGCTTTACGGCGCGCGCCGCGCGCCGGATGCACACGCGCCAAAATGCACCGGACTGCGCGTCAAATCAAGGGTTTGGGCGCTGCGCGCTGTATAATTTTCAACATGCAGCCCCAATACCATCCCCGCGAGATCGAGCCCGCCGTCCAGGAGGAGTGGGCGCGCGCGCGCGTCTTCGCCGCGCCGGACGCTTCCTCCAAGCCCAAGTACTACTGCGTGTCGATGCTGCCCTACCCCTCGGGCAAGCTGCACATGGGGCACGTGCGCAACTACACGATCAACGACGCGCTCGCGCGGTTCCTGCGCAAGAAGGGCATGAACGTGCTCATGCCGATGGGCTGGGATGCGTTCGGCCTGCCCGCGGAGAACGCGGCCATGGCCAACGGGGTCGCGCCCGGAAAGTGGACGCGCGAGAACATCGAGTACATGCGCAAGCAGTGCCAGTCGATGGGCTGGTCGATCGACTGGTCGCGCGAGATCGCCACCTGCGATCCGTCCTACTACCGCTGGAACCAGTGGTTCTTCCTGCGCCTGTGGGAAAAGGGCGTGGTCTACAAGAAGACCGGCGTGGTGAACTGGGACCCTGTGGACATGACCGTGCTCGCCAACGAGCAGGTGATCGACGGGCGCGGCTGGCGCACCAACGCGCCGGTGGAGAAGCGCGAGATCCCGATGTGGTACATGCGCATCACGCAATACGCGGACGAGCTGCTCGATTCGCTCGAC
>DATIWC010000029.1:0-67631 GCA_035519515.1 Usitatibacter sp. | reverse complement strand
GCGGCGACAGGAGATGCTGCACGAAGGCCTGAGACTGTTCGGGCGCACTGTTCTGAACAACCGGGCAGGCCGCCAGGACCAGCGCGGCAGCGCCTTCCGTCGGGTATACGAACTCGATGGGAAATCCTGTCTTCTTCAGGGCGTATACGCGACTGCTTCCCCATATCGCGACATCGACGTCGCGATTCTGGAACATCTCGGCGAGCTTCGCGGGAGACGAGGACCAGCTCAGCACATTGGGGGCCAGCTTCTTGCCGATGAAGTCAAAGCCGGGCTCGATATTCCTTTCGCCGCCCCCGTTCACGCGCGCATACATGACCAAGGCGTGCACGCCGTAAGTGCCGGACAACGACGATGTCGTGAAGCGCTGGTTGTACTTTGGGTCAGCCAGATCGTTCCAGGACCTTGGCGGTGCCCATCCGTTTTTCGCGAATGCGGCCTTGTTGTATGCAATCCCCGTGGCGTTCAAGCCGACGCCGATCGCCTTGCCGCCGAAACGAGCCACCTCGTAGACATCGGAATAGACGGGGGCGCTCGTAAGCGATTCGCAGTAGCCATACTGGATGGCCTGATACATCGGACCGTCATCGACGATGACCACGTTCAACTCCTGCTTGCCACGCTGGGCCTGCAGCCTGGCGACAATCTCGCTGGATATTCCGGAAACGTAGGTGATCTTGACTTTGTGGTCGGCCTCGAAGGAGGGAATGATCTTCTCCTGAAAGAGCCTTTGCATGGTGCCCCCGGGACCAGCCACGTAAAGAGTGGGTTGTTGAGCCACTGCGTGGCCGGCGCAACAAAGCGCAAGCGCAAGACAGGATGCTGTAAGTCGATTCATCATTTCACCGCCTTGTGGAATTAAGGGGCCCGCCGGGGGCAGGGGTCGTTTCACGCCAGTGCTCCACGACACTGTAGTTTTGGGATCCTATGCGGTCAAATAGATATATGTGGCCGGTCTATGCGTGGACGATATAGGGTCCGCCCCCTGGCGGCGATCTGGACAACGCTACCCGGAGATTTCGAGCCTTCGCGCTTCCACTCGCGTGTTCAAACAAAATGGACGCCGGCATCCTCGAGCGGCAGCGCGCGGATCCGCTTGCCGGTTAGCGCGAACACTGCGTTGGCGATCGCCGGCGCCACCAGCGGCACGCCGGCCTCGCCCATCCCGCCCGGCGTCGCCCCGTGGCCCATCAGGACGACCTCGATGGGCGGGACTTCCGGCATGCGCGGGATCGTGAACGCGTTGAAGTTGGCCTGCTCCACGCGCCCGCCCGCAATCGTCACCTTGCTGCGGATCGTGTTGATGAGGCCGGTCACGGCACCGCCTTCGATCTGCGCGATCACCTGGTCCGGATGCACGGCAATGCCGCAGTCCACCGCGTAGGTGAGCTTCTCGAGCTTCAGCGCGTCGGCTGTCCCGGTAACCTCGGCCACGAGCGCCATGTGCGTGTCGTAGCACTCGATGGAGGCGACGCCGCAGGCGCGCCCGTTCGCAGGCCCGCCGGCATACCCGGCATTGCGTGAGGCGCGTTCCAGCACAGCGCGTTGCCGCGGCAGTTTCTGCAGCATCGCAAGCCGGAACGCCACCGGATCCTTGCCGCTTTCGTGCGCCAGCTCGTCGAGGAAACTCTCGATCGCGAAGGCGTTGAGCGCGTTGCTCACCGAGCGCCAATAGCCCACGCGATAGCCGACTTCCTGGATCACCGTGCGCAGTTCGAAGTTGGGAATGTCGTAGGTGAAGTTGGTCAGCCCCTCGGTCATGTAGCCATCGAGCCGGTCCTCCTTCACCGCGCCGGGAAAGAGGCGATTGGTGATCGAGGGCGAGATCATCTTGTAGTCGAACGCGGCGATGCGGCCGTTGTCGAGCGTGGCGCGCAGCAGGGAAAGGCACGGCGGGCGATAGAAGTCGTGGGTCGTGTCGTCCTCGCGCGTCCAGATGAGCTTCACGGGCCTGCCCGGCATCGCCTTGGCGATCAGGACCGATTGCGTGATGAGGTCGACATCGAGGCGCCGCCCGAAGCCGCCGCCGATGAACTGCGAATGGATGCGAACCTGCGCGGGCGCAACGCCCGCCGCGGCTGCGGCCGCACCCTGCGCGCCCTGCGGATACTGCGTGCTCGCCCACACGTCCACGCCCTGCGCCGAGACCCTCGCCATGCAGTTCTGCGGCTCGAGTGTCGCGTGCGCGAGCATCTGCGAGGTGTAGCGCGCCTCGACGGGCGTGCTGCGCGCAAACACCGCTGCCGCGTCGCCGGCATGCTTGGCGACCGCACCCGGCCTGCTGCTCGCCGCCTCGAGGGTGGCGTAGATGGAAGCCGTATCGATCTTCGCCGCGGGCCCTTCGTCCCACTGGATCTTGAGGTCCGACAACGCCGATCGCGCGGTCCAGTAGTGGTCCGCGACAACGGCCACGCCCTCGCCGATGTCGACTACCTTGAGCACGCCGGGACGCGTCTCGGCGGCGCCCTTGTCGAACGACACGACCTCGCCGCCGATCACGGGGCACATGGCGAGGGCCGCGTACACCATACCGGGCTGCTTCACGTCGATGCCGAAGATGGTGCGGCCACGCGCCTTGTCGTGTCCGTCCAGGCGCGGCAGGTGCTTGCCGATTACCTGGAAGGACTTCGTGGACTTGAGCGACACGTCCTTGGGAACGGGCTGGCGCGCCGCATCCGCGGCGAGAGCACCGTAGGCGAGCTTCGCCTCGCCATGGATCACCTGCCCCATTTCCGCGCGGCACTCCGAGGCCGGCACTTTCCACTGCGCCGCCGCGGCGCCCAGGAGCATGATCCGCGCCGCGGCGCCCGCGCGCCGCAGCGGTTCCCACGCATCGCGCATGCTGGTGCTGCCGCCGGTGATCTGCGCTCCCATCAGCTTGTTGAGGTAGATCGGATCGACCGGCGCCTGGTCGATGCGCACGCGCATCGGATCGACGCCCATTTCCTCGGCGAGCAGCATGGCGAGCGACGTGTACACGTCCTGGCCCATCTCGCTGCGGGCGCAGACGAGCGTGACCGAGCCGTCCGGGCGCAACGTGATCCAGGCGTTGGGCTCGAAGTCGCCATTGGCTGCGCTCGCCTGCCGCGCCAATCCCATGCAGCAGCCGAGCATGAGCCCGCCGCCGGCGAGCGCCGAAACCTTGAGGAAATCCCGGCGCGATACGACCGCCGCGCGGCTCACTTCCACGCCTCGATCTGCTTCGCGGCCTCGTGGATCGCGCGGCGAATGCGTTGATACGTCCCGCAGCGGCACAGGTTGCCCTGCATCGCGTCGTCGATCTCCGCGTCGCTGGGCTGGGGATTCTTCGCGAGCAGCGCCACGGCGGCCATCACCTGGCCGGATTGGCAATATCCGCATTGCGGGACCTGGATCTTGTCCCACGCGCCCTGCACCGCCTCGGCGATCGCTCCCGACACGGCTTCGATGGTGGTCACCTTGCGTCCCTCCACCGCCGACACGGGCAGCACGCAGGAAAATGTGGGCTCGCCGTCCACGTGCACGGTGCAAGCGCGGCAAAGCGTCGCGCCGCAGCCGAACTTGGTGCCGGTCATGCCGAGGTAGTCGCGCAGCACCCACAGCAGCGGGGTCTCGGGCGGGACGTCCACCGTGATCGTCTGGTCGTTCAGGTGGATCGTCGTTGCCAAGGTGGCCTCCCGGACCGGAATCGATGAAGACGAATGCTAGGAAGCTCGCGCGCGAACGTCTTGGAGATTCCTGTGACAGCTTCAGGAAATCTCGTCGCCGGGCAGATGCCCGGTCGCGAATCTCGAGCCGGCGATCTGCAGCACCGGCGCCGCCAGCGCCAGCACCAGCACCAGGGAACAACGTCGTGAGATGGCTCTGGCACGAGCAGCCCACGTGGAGCGCGATGTCGCAGATGCTCTGGCCGGTGTTGGCGAGGAGCGACATGGCCTTGCGCGTGCGCCGCCGCGGGCAAGGTGGCGGCGCTGCGTGCTTATGCCGATCGCATCGAAGTTGAAGAGCTTCAGGCCCCGGTCAGATGGGCCCGCCGAAAGGTGGTCCGGATTGCACGCCGATTGGCAGGACGAGGACCCTCTGGAGTGATGTGAGTATTGGTCGGGGCGAGAAGATTCGAACTTCCGACCCCCTGCACCCCATGCAGGTGCGCTACCAGGCTGCGCTACGCCCCGACCGAGCCTGAAATTATACCGTGGGACGGGATCCCGGACCATCGCCGCGATCGCGGCGTCCGGGACGACATCACCGCTCCAACATCTTGAGGATGCTCTTCAGCTCCTTGCGGATGTTCGAGGGCGAGAGGGGCTGCGGGACCGTCATGGTCTTCTGGCCGTCGCCGCGCGGGCCCGAGAGGGAAGCCGGGGGCTCCTCGAGGCGGTTGCGCGCGCCGTTGATGGTGAAGCCGTGCTCGTAGAGCAGCTCGCGGATACGGCGGATCAGCAGCACTTCGTGGTGCTGGTAGTAGCGGCGGTTGCCGCGGCGCTTCAGGGGCTTCAACTGCGTGAATTCCTGCTCCCAGTAGCGCAGGACGTGCGGCTTCACTCCGCACAACTCGCTCACTTCCCCGATGGTGAAGTAGCGCTTGGCGGGAATGGCCGGAAGGTCAGTCGTCGCCGGGTTCTCCGTGGCCATTGAAGGACTTCTCGACGAGGCTCTTCAGTTTCTGGCTGGCATGGAAGGTCACCACGCGGCGCGCGGTGATGGGGATTTCCTCCCCGGTCTTGGGATTGCGGCCCGGGCGTTGGGGCTTCTTGCGGAGCTGGAAATTGCCGAAACCGGAAAGCTTGACCATTTCCCCCCGCTCGAGGGCAATGCGGATCTCCTCGAAGAAGGACTCGACCATGTCCTTGGCCTCGCGCTTGTTCAGGCCGACTTTCTCGAACATGAGGTCCGCCAGCTCGGCCTTGGTGAGGGTGACTTTGTCTTTCACGTGCGCGGCTTTGCTTGGAATTGTTGGATCAGCTGCTCGCGAATGGAGGCGACAACTCCCTCCACCTCTGAATCTGTCAAAGTCCTGTCAGTATCCTGCATAACTATCCGTAGGGCAAGGCTTTTTTTGCCGGGCTCGACCCCCTTCCCGCGGTACTGATCGAACACTTCGACAGCCCGAACGAAGGCCGGAACCCGGCCCCGGACGGCCCCCAGGAGCTCGCCCACGGGCACCGTTTCGGCCACCAGCAGGGCCAGGTCCCGGCGCACCACCGGCATGCGGGAAAGGCCCCGGAAACGGGGCACCAGGCCCTCCAGGAGGGGCTGCGCCAGGACCTCAAAGAAGACGGCTGCCGAGGGCAGCTCGTAGGCCTGTTGCAGGCGCGGATGGAGCTCGCCCACCACCCCGACAGGCCGGCCGGCGGCCGCCACGACCGCGCAGCGGCCCGGATGGCAGGCCGGATGGGAGCCGGCGGTGAATTCCAGGGTTGTCGTTGCGGCCAGGGCCTCCAGGTCGCCCTTGGCATCGTAGAAATCCACCCCGGCGGACTTCTCCGCCCACTGCTCGGGCAGGCGCGAGCCCAGCGCGAGCGCCGCGATGCGCTCGGGCTGCACCGCGATGTCCGCGGCGGAGCCCTCGAAGCAGCGCCCGATCTCGAACACGCGCACGCGATCCTCGCCGCGGTTCAGGTTCGCCCGCAGCGCCTGCACCAGGCCGCCCAGCAACGTGGTCCTCATCACGCCCATCTGCGAGGAGATCGGGTTGGCGAGGCGCACCGGCGCGTCGTTGCCGGCGAAGTCGTGCTCCCAGATCCCGGAGACGAAGCTGTAGCTGATGACTTCCTGGTAGCCGCGCGCCGCCATCGCGTGGCGCAGGTCGAAGCGGTCGCGCTCGCCCTCGTGCATGCGCAGCATCGGCACGCTCGAGCGCGGCGCGATCGCGGGCACGTGGTCGTAGCCGTGGATGCGCGCGACTTCCTCGACGTAGTCCTCCTCGATGGCGAGGTCGAAGCGCCAGGAAGGCGCGGTCGCCACGAGCGCATCACCCTTCGGCTGCGGGCTGCAGCCCAGTCGCTCCAGGATCGCGCGCATTTCGGACGGATCCACGCCGTAGCCCAGCAGCTCGCGCACGCGTGCCGGCCGCACGGTCACCGCGCTCCTCGCGGGAGGCGTGCCTTGCGCGTGCGTGACCGGCCCCGCTTCGCCGCCGCAGATCTCGAGCGTGAGCGCCGTGGCGCGCGCCAACGCGGCCGCGGCACCTTCCGGATCGACGCCGCGCTCGAAGCGGTGCGCCGCATCGCTCGTGAGCTGCAGCTCGCGCGCCTTGCCCTGGATCGCCTCGGGGTGGAAGAAGGCGGCCTCGAAGAACACCTCGGTCGTCGACGCTCCCACCATGGACTCATGGCCCCCCATCACGCCACCCAGGCCCACGGGGCCCTTCGCATCGGTGATGGCGAGCAGATCGGGCCGGTACTCGACCACCTGGTCGTTCAGCAGCTTGACCGTCTCGCCCGGCTTCATGAAGCGCACGTCGATCGTGCCCGAGAGCTTGGCGTTGTCGAACGCGTGCATCGGCTGGCCGCGCTCGAGCATCACGTAGTTGGTGATGTCCACCAGCGGGCTGATGGCGCGCAGCCCGGAGCGCTCGATGCGCCGCACCATCCACTGCGGGGTCTTCGCCGCGGCGTCGATGCCGCGGATCACGCGGCCGAAATAGCGCCCGCACGCCTTCGGCTCGGAGATCGCGACGGCGCGCTTCTCGGCGATGCGCTCGGAGAAACCGGCCGGCGCCGGCGGCAGCGTGAGGCGCGCGCCCGTGATCGCCGCCACGTCGCGTGCCACGCCGAACATGGACTGGCAATCGCCGCGATTGGGCGTGAGCTTGAGGGTGAAATAGACGTCGTCGAGCGCGAGGACCTCGCGAACGTCGCGGCCGACGGGCGCATCGCCGTCGAGGACCAGCAACCCCGCGTGGTCGTCCGAGAGCCCGAGCTCCCGCGCCGAGCAAAGCATGCCGGCCGACTCCACGCCGCGCAGCTTCGCGCGCTTGATCTCGAGGCCCGGCAGCTTCGCGCCGACGAGCGCGCACGGCACCTTCTGCCCCGCGGCGACGTTGGGCGCGCCGCACACGATCTGCAGCGTCTCTCCCGTGCCCGCGTCGACCTCGGTCACGCGCAGCTTGTCGGCGTTCGGGTGCGGCGCCACGCTCTTCACGTGCGCCACCACGATGCCGGTGAACCCGGGCGCAACGCGCTCGATCTCTTCCACCTCGAGGCCGCCCATGGTGAGCGCGCGAGCGAGCGCCTCGGGCGAGAGGTCCGTGGCGACGAGCTCCTTCAGCCAGGCGAGCGAGATCTTCATCGGAATTGGGCGAGGAAGCCCATGTCGTTCTCGAAGAACAGGCGCAGGTCGTTCACGCCGTACTTGAGCATCGCGAGGCGGTCGAGGCCCATGCCGAAGGCGAAGCCGGAGTAGCGCTGCGGGTCGATGCCGCCGTTGTGCAGCACGTCCGGGTGCACCACGCCCGCGCCGGCGATCTCGAGGTAGCTCACCTCGCCGTCCTTGCGCGACCACTCCATGTCGATCTCGACGCCCGGCTCGACGAACGGGAAGTACGAGGGCCTGAAGCGGATGCCGATGTCGTCGCGCTCGAAGAACGCGCGGCAGAACTGCGTCACGGTGCCCTTCAGGTCGGCGAGGCTGATGCCCTCGTCGACCCACAGGCCCTCGACCTGGTGGAACATCGGCGAATGCGTGGCGTCGTGGTCGTTGCGGTACACGCGGCCGGGACAGATGATGCGAATCGGCGGCTTGTGCGCTTCCATGTAGCGGATCTGCACCGGTGAAGTCTGCGTGCGCAGCACATTCTCGGTGCCCGCCACGTAAAACGTGTCCTGCATGCTTCGCGAAGGATGGTCGCGGAACATGCGCAGCGCCGTGAAGTTGTACCAGTCGTTCTCGATCTCGGGGCCGTCGGCCACCGAGAAACCCATGGTGCGGAAGAGCGCCTCGACCTGCTGCTGCGCGCGCGTGATCGGGTGCAGGCCGCCGGGCGACTGGCGCCGGCCCGGCAGCGTCACGTCCACCGCCTCGGCCGCGAGCTTGGCCTCGAGGTCGGCGGCCAGCAGCGCCTCCAGGCGCGACTGCACGAGCGCCTCCACGCGCACCTTCGCCTGGTTGATCGCCGCACCGGCCGCCGGGCGCTCCGCGGGCGCAAGCTTGCCCAGCCCCTTCAGCAGCTCGGTGAGCGAGCCCGCCTTGCCGAGGAAGCGCGCCTTGGCCTGCTCGAGCTCGGCGACGCTGCGGGTCGAGTCGATCGCCGTGCGCGCGGCGGAAACGAGTTGTTCTAGTTCTTCCATGAAAAGAAAAGGGGCTCTCGCGAGCCCCTCTTTTCCGTTTTCCGTCCCGTCAGGCCCCGAGGCTCGCTTTGGCCTGCTCGACGATACGCCCGAACGCGGGCTTGTCGTAGACCGCGAGATCGGCGAGGACCTTGCGGTCCATCTCGATCCCGGCCTTCTTCAGGCCGGCCATGAACTGGCTGTACGAGACGCCCGCGGCCCGCGCGCCGGCGTTGATGCGCGTGATCCAGAGGGCGCGGAAGTCGCGCTTCTTGTTGCGGCGGTCGCGGTAGGCGTACTGCCCCGCGCGCATCACCGCTTCCTTGGCGATCCGGTATACGTTCTTGCGGCGGCCGCGGTAACCCTTGGCCTGATCGAGGACCTTCTTGTGGCGCGCGCGCGCCGTGACTCCACGTTTTACGCGAGGCATGGTGGCGGCTCCTTAGGCGTAGGGAAGCATCGCTTTCACGTGGCCCAGGTTGGTCGCATCGACCCCCGTGGCCCCGCGCAGCTGGCGCTTGTTCTTGGTGGCACGCTTGGTGAGGATGTGGCGCTTGCCCGCCTGGTAGCGCTTGATCGAGCCGCTGCCGCGGACCCGAAAGCGCTTGGCGGCGCCACTCTTGGTCTTCATCTTGGGCATGGTTGCCCTCCTTGCATTGGTGCAGCAGGTGGCGGAACCCTTCCGCGCTTCTCGACCTGAAGACACCTTGTTGCTGCTGCCTGAGCTACGCGCTCAGCTAATGCTTTTTCTTCGGGGCCAGGATCATCACCATCTGGCGCCCTTCCAGCTTCGGCCACTGCTCCACTTGCCCCACCGGGGAGAGGTCGGCCTCCACGCGCTTCAACAGCGCCATCCCCAGCTCCTGGTGCGCCATCTCGCGCCCCCGGAACCGCAACGTGACCTTGGTCTTGTCTCCCTCGGTGAGGAAGCGGGTCAGGTTGCGGACCTTGATCTTGTAGTCGCCTTCGTCGGTTCCAGGCCGGAACTTCACTTCCTTCACCTGGATCTGCTTCTGCTTGAGCTTCGCCTCGTGGGCCTTCTTGCTCTCGCGGTACTTGAACTTCCCGTAGTCCATCAAGCGGGCCACGGGCGGCTTGGCGGTCGGCGCGATCTCCACCAGATCGATGTCGGCCTCTTCGGCGAGCCGCATGGCCTCCTCGATCTTGACGATCCCGATCGGCTCGCCCTCGACCCCGATCAGGCGCACTTCGGGGCAATTGATCTCACCGTTGATGCGAACTGCTTTATCTTGAGCTATGCGAAAAATCCTCTAAATATCAATCGTTTGCGCGGCCACAACCGCCTTTCGGAAGGCGGCTGGGGCGGTGCCCCGAGCATTCACTTGCGGGCCTCGGCCTCGCTTCGCAAGCGCGAAATAAAGGCCTCAAGCGCAACCGGTTCCAGGTTTTCACCCGACCGCGTCCTCGCCGAGACCGTCTTTGCCGCGACTTCCTTATCACCCAGGACCAGCTGGTAAGGAAGCTTTTGAATGCTATGTTCTCGAATTTTATACGTTATTTTCTCGTTCCGCAAATCGGCCTCGACCCGGAAGCCGGCCGCGCGCAACGCCGCGGCGACCTCCCGCACATAGGACTCCTGCCGCTCGGTCACGTTCATCGCGACCACCTGGACGGGGGCAAGCCAGAGCGGCATCGCGCCCGCATGGTGCTCGAGGAGGATGCCGATGAAGCGCTCCATGGAGCCCACGATGGCGCGGTGCAGCATCACGGGCGTCCTGCGCGCGCTGTGCTCGTCCACGAATTCCGCACCCAGGCGCTGCGGCATCATGAAGTCCACCTGCATCGTGCCCACCTGCCAGGCGCGGCCGAGCGAATCCTTCAGGTGGTACTCGATCTTCGGGCCATAGAAGGCGCCCTCGCCCGGCAGTTCCGTCCATTTCGCCCCGCACGCACGCAGCGCGGCACGCAGCGCCTCCTCGGCCTTGTCCCACTGCTCGTCGTTGCCGATGCGCTTCTCGGGGCGAAGCGCGATCTTCACGTCGATGTCCCCGAAGCCGAAGTCCGCGTACACGTTGAAGGCCAATTTGTGGAAGGCCACGCACTCGGGCTCGATCTGCGATTCCGTGCAGAAGATGTGGCCGTCGTCCTGCGTGAAGCCGCGCACGCGCATGAGGCCGTGCAGCGCGCCCGAAGGCTCGTTGCGGTGGCACGCGCCGAACTCGCCGTAGCGAAGCGGGAGGTCCCGGTAGCTCCTCAGGCCCTTGTTGAAGATGAGGATGTGGCCCGGGCAGTTCATCGGCTTCACGGCGAAGTCGTGCTTCTCGCTCTCCGTCGTGAACATGTTGTCCTTGTAGTTCTCCCAGTGCCCCGATCGCTCCCACAGCGAGCGGTCGAGGATCTGCGGCGCGCGCACCTCCTGGTAGCCGTTGTCGCGGTAGACGCGGCGCATGTACTGCTCGACCTGCTGCCAGATCGCCCAGCCCTTCGGGTGCCAGAACACCATTCCCGGCGCTTCGTCCTGCATGTGGAAGAGGTCGAGCTGCGTGCCGATCTTCCGGTGGTCGCGGCGCTCCGCTTCCTCCAGCATGTGCAGGTACGCGTCCTGGTCCTCCTTCTTCGCCCACGCCGTGCCGTAGATGCGCTGGAGCATCTCGTTCCTCGAATCGCCCCGCCAGTAGGCGCCGGCGACCTTCATCAGCTTGAAGACCTTGAGCTTGCCCGTCGAAGGCACGTGCGGGCCGCGGCACAGGTCGATGAAATCCCCCTCGCGATAAAGCGAGATGCCCTGCTCCGCGGGGATCGAGGCGATGATCTCGGCCTTGTACTTCTCGCCGATGCCGTTGAAGAACTCCACCGCCTGGTCGCGGCTCCACTCCTCGCGGGTGACCGGCAGGTCCTTCTTCGCGAGCTCGGCCATGCGCTTCTCGATGGCCGCGAGGTCCTCCGGCGTGAAGGGCCGTTTGTACGAGAAGTCGTAATAGAAGCCGTTGTCGATGACCGGCCCGATCGTCACCTGCGCGTCGGGAAAGAGCTCCTTCACCGCGTAGGCGAGCAGGTGCGCCGTCGAGTGGCGGATGAGCTCGAGGCCCTCGGGGTCCCGGTCGGTCACGATCGCGAGCTTCGCGTTGTGCTCGATGCGCCGGCTCGTATCGACGAGCTTGCCGTCCACCTTGCCGCCGAGCGCGGCCTTGGCAAGCCCGGGGCCGATGGAGGCGGCCACTTCGGCGACCGTGGGCGGTTTTTCGAACTGGCGGACGGAATTGTCCGGGAGCGTGATGGAAATCATGTCTTGTGATCCTGGGCTGGTCCCCGCCTTCGCGGGGACGACAAAAACAAAAAAGCGCGGACGAGCCGCGCTTTTTCGTGCGAACGAAGGGCGAGCCCGTCTACCGGTGCCTGCGGAGGAACCTCGTAGTCGGCGGTCTCATAACCGGTGGCCCTTTCGTGCCGTGCGTATCAGGGTTGAATCATAGCATCCGTCGGTCCCGGACGCCCCTGGCCGGCCCGCGCGAGGATCGAGGGAAGCTCGGCCGGGTCGAGCGGCTTCACGAGGTGGGAATCGAACCCGGCGTAGAGCGACTTGCGCCGGTCTTCCTCCGTGCCGTAACCGCTCAGCGCCACGAGGTAGGTGTCCTTCATGCCCAGGTCCGCGCGCATGCGGCTCGCGACCTCGTGGCCCGAGAGCCCCGGCAGGCCGATGTCCATGAACACGAGCTGCGGCTTGTACTCGGCGGCAGCCTGCAGCGCCCCGTTGCCTTCGTGCGCCTGTCGCGTGTGCTGGCCCAGGAGCTCGAGCATCATCGCGAGGGTCTCGGCGGCATCGACGTTGTCGTCGACGATCAGCACGCGACGGCCGCCCGCGGGCTGCTCGCCCGGCATCGACGGGACGGGCGCCGCCTGCGCGGCGCCGGAGGCCGCACGTGGCAGCCGCACGGTGAACGTGCTGCCCCGGCCCAGCCCCTCGCTCGTGGCCTCGACGCTTCCGCCGTGGCGCTTCACCAGGTCCCTCACGAGCGCGAGCCCGATGCCCAGCCCGCGACGCGCGCGGTCGGGCGACTCGTCCACCTGCACGAAGAGGTCCCAGACCGCCGCGAGCTTGTCGGGCGCGATGCCGATGCCGTTGTCGCGCACGCGGATCACCGCCTCATCCGGGAGCGCCTCGGTCCAGACCTCGATCAGCCCGCCGCCCGGCTGCGTGTACTTCACGGCGTTGAGGATCACGTTCTCGAGGATCTGCTGCAAGCGCACCCGGTCGGCATCGACGTGCAGCGACCCGGGCGACGCCGCCCAAACCACGCGGTGGCGCGCAGCCTCGATGGCGCCCTGGCACGACTCGACGGCGCTGCGGATCTGATCGTTGAGGTCGAGCTTCTCGCGGCGCAGCTCGATGGCCCCGCGCGTGATGCGCGAGATGTCCAGCAGGTCCTCGACGAGGCGCGTCATCTGGCCCACCTGCCGGTTCATCGTCTCGAGGAGCGCGCGTGTGCGATCCGCATCGAGCGGCTCGCTCAAGAGCAGGTGCAGGGCCGAGCGCATCGGGGCGAGCGGGTTGCGCAGCTCGTGCGAGAGCGTGGCGAGGAACTCGTTCTTGCGGCGGTCGGCGCGCTGGATCTCCTCGTAGAGCAGGCAGTTGTCGAGCGCGCTCGCGGCGCGGTTGGCGAGGCTGTCGGCGAGCGACAGGTCGGCGCCCTCGAGGCGGCGTCCCGATGGCCCGATGGCCAGCAGGAGCGCGCCGCGCGTGCGGCCGCGCGTGACGAGCGGGAAGGCATGCACCTCGCCCGCGGGCGCGCCCGGCTCTTCCGACAGGCGCTCGCTCACCTCGTGCAGGCCGCCGGCGATGACGCGGCGCTGGCATGCCGCGAGCAGCCCCTCGAAGCCCGCGCGATGCGATCGCAGGTACGGCTCCCAACCAGCCACGCACGAGCTGCGCTCGGCGCGCACGCTGCCGTCCTCGTTCACCACCGCCACCGCGCCGTAGTCCGCCATGAACGGCACCGCGAGGCCGGCCGCGCCGCTCACGATGGTCTCCACGTCGAGCGAGCTCGACATCACGTGCGTCGCCTCGGCGAGGAAGCTCGCGCGCCGCTGCGAGTCCTCGGCCATGGAGCGCGCCGCCTGCTCGCGCACCAGCGTCACGCGCTCGTCGGAGCGCCTCCTGAGCTCGGCGTTCAACCGGTGCAGCTGCACCAGCGCCTTCACCTTGCCGCGCAGGATGTTGGGCACCACCGGCGACAGGATGTAGTCCACGGCGCCCAGCGAGTAGCCGCGCGCCGTGTGCATCTCGTCGGCGAAGGCGGTGATGAAGATGATCGGCGTGTGCGCGGACTTGCGCCGCGAGCGGATTTGCTCGGCGGTCTCCAGGCCGTCCATGCCCGGCATGTTCACGTCGAGCAGGATCACCGCGCAATCGTTGTCCAGCAGCCAGCGCAGCGCCTCCTCGCCCGAGGAGGCGGTCACGACGTTCTGGTCGAGCTCCTCGAGGACCGTGCGGAAGGCGACGCGCTTGTCGAGCCTGTCGTCGACGATGAGGATGTTCGAGCGCTCCACGGAGGCGGGCGCGGCGCCCTCCTCCAGCTCGGCCGGGCTCATGACGGGGATCTGGGCGGCGGACATGGGTCTCCTTCAGCGCTGGGTGAGGGCGAAGAGCAGCGGTCGTCATTTCATCCGTGCCCCCTCGTGCATTCGATCCGAGTCGCGAGCTTCGGTCCAGTGTAATTCGTTGCTTTTTCAGAAAATGTAGGACGAGGCCTACAGGAGCGCGGGGGCCGGCCCCCGGGGAGCCGCAGGCTACAATGCCGTCATGGCCGCGCGCGTATTGATTGCCGACGACTCCCGGACGGTGGCCCAGATGCTCTCCGCGCTGGCGAGCGAGTGGTGCGGGCTCGCAGCGTGAGCGCCACGCACGAGAGGGTCGATCCGGAGTACCTCCATCCGGACTACCGGAGCACGCAGCACCGCGCCCCGCGCGAGGCGCTGGTGGCCCTTCCCGCCGGCGCGTTCGACATTCCGGGTCCGCTCGTCCCGCCGGGCTTCGTACGCTCCGGCGACAACGACCTCACGACTCACGGCGCGTCGGCGCCGCAGGGCGAGAAGATCATCGTCGCGGGAAAGGTCGTGGGCGAGGACGGGAGACCGGTGCGCCGCTCGCTCATCGAGATCTGGCAGGCGAACGCCTCGGGCCGCTACCACCATCCCGCCGACAACCACGCGGCGCCGCTCGACCCGAACTTCGCGGGCATCGGGCGCACCTTCACCGACGACGAGGGACGCTACCGGTTCGTGACCATCAAGCCCGGCGCGTATCCGTGGCAGAACCATCCGAACGCCTGGCGCCCGCAGCACATCCACTTCTCGCTGCTGGGCAACGCGCCGGTCCAGCGCCTGGTCACTCAGATGTATTTCCCGGGCGATCCGCTGCTCGTGCTGGATCCCATATATAACAGTGTCCCCGAAGCCGCGCGCCCGCGGCTCGTCTCGGCCCTGCACATGGAGACCGGCATCGAAGGCATCGCGCTGGGCTTTCGCTTCGACATCGTGCTCGCCGGCGCGAAGTCCACGCCGCTGGAGCCCTGACGATGGCCGGACGCACCCCCTCGCAGACGATCGGCCCCTTCTTCCACGAGGGGCTTCGCTGGAAGGATGCCGGCAAGGTGGCCTTCGCGGAAAAGGGACGCGCGATCGTCCTGGCGGGCAAGGTGCTCGACGGCGCGGGCGAGCCCGTGGGCGATGCGCTCGTCGAGACGTGGCAGCGCTCCGCGACGGGTGCGATCGGCTCGAGCGCCCAGGGCGATGCGAATCCCCACGGCTTCGGCCGCGTGGCGACCGCCGCCGACGGCACGTTCCGCCTCGAGACCACGATGCCCGGCGGAAGAATCCCCTGCCTCGACGTCACGATCCTCGCGCGCGGGCTGCTCAAGGCGCTGCGCACGCGCGTGTACCTTTGCGACGAATCCCTCGTGCGCACCGATCCCGCGCTCGAGGCCATCGCGGCTTCCCCGCGCGTGGCCACGCTGGTCGCCAGGCTCGAGGGCGACGACAAGTTCCGGTGGGACGTGCGCCTGCAGGGCGCCGGCGAAACCGTCTTCTTCACCTGAAGGCGATGACGAGCCTCGCCGCCCGCGCGCTCGCGCGCCCCTCGTTCGCCGCGGCCTTCGAGGCTCCCGCGTTCGTGCGCGCCATGCTCTCGTTCGAGTCCGCCCTCGCCCACGCCGAAGCCGAGGAAGGCGCGATCCCGCTCGCCCATGCGCAAGCCATCGCCGCCGCGTGCGCCACGATCGTGATCGACATCGAGTCGCTCCTCGCGCAGGGCAAGCGCTCCGCGAGCCTCGCGGTCCCGCTCGTCGCCATGCTGCGCGAGGAGACGGCGCGCCGCTCGAAGGACGCGGCCGTCCACGTGCACCTCGCGGCGACGAGCCAGGACGTGCTCGACACCGCGACGGCGCTTTGCCTCAAGGCGTGCCTCGAGGAAGCTGATCGCACGCTCGAAGCCGGCGTGCGCGCGCTCGCTCGCAAGGCCGTGCGGCACCGCGGCACGCCGATGCTCGGCCGGACGTTGATGCAGCCGGCCGTGCCCATCACGGCGGGTTTGAAGATCGCACGCTGGGCCGCGGCCCTGGCGGACGACGCGGAGCGCATCGCCGAAGCGCAATCGGTGGCGCTTGCCGTGCAGCTGGGCGGCCCGGTGGGCGCGCTCGAAGCCCTGGGCGCCAAGGGGCCGGCGATCCGCCACCGGCTCGCCATGCGCCTGGGCCTCGCCGACGCGCCCGCATGGCACGTGCATCGCAACGCGTGGATCGATCTCCTCGACCGCATCGGGATGCTCGTGCTCACCGCCGGGAAGATCGCGCGCGACCTCTCGCTCGCTTCGCAGCCCGAGGTCGGCGAGATGCTCGAGGCCCCCGCGAGCGAGGGCGCCGGCGCCTCGAGCTCGATGCCGCACAAGCGCAATCCGGCGGCCTGCGCCCGCGCGCTCGCCGCCTCGACGCGCATGCCGGGCCTGCTCGCCTCCGTGCATGCGGCATCGGTATCCGAGCACGAGCGCGCGCTGGGAGGCTGGCAAGCCGAGCTCGCCCTCGTGCCCGACATCGCCGCCGCCCTCGGCACGAGCCTCGACTTCGTCGAGACGATCGCCGCCTCGCTCGTGATCGACGCAAGTCGCATGGCCCGCAACCTCGAGCTCTACGGCACGGGCGCGGGCTTCGACCCGGGCGCGTTCGCCCCGGCCTTCGACGAAACGATGTCCCGGCTCGCGAAATACGAGTAGATGGGCGCTCGCCTGCATTGCGTGGATGAAGGCCGGGGCGAAGCCGTCGTGCTCGTGCACGCGATCGGCTGCGACCACCGCATGTGGGATTCGCTCGCCGCGTCGCTGCGGCCCTCGTTGCGCGTGCTGCGCGTGGACCTGCGCGGCCATGGCGCGAGCCCGGCACCCGCGGGCGAGTATTCGCTCGACGAGCTCGCCGAGGACGTGAAGGCGGTGCTCGACGCGCGCGGTATCGAGAGGGCACATTGGGTCGGCTTGTCCCTGGGCGGGATGATCGGCCAGGCTTTTGCGATCGCCTGGCCGCAGCGCCTGGGCCGCCTCGTCCTCGCCAACACGACGAGCTCGTACGGCGCGGAAGGCCCGCAACTGTGGCAGGCGCGTGCGAAGGCGGTGCGCGAAGGGGGAATGGCCGCGATCGCGGAGGTCGTGATGGGCCGCTACTTTTCCGATGCATTCCGGGAGCGCGAGCCCGGCATCGTCGAGCGAATTCGGCAACGGGTCCTCACCACGCCCCCGCAGGGCTACATCGGCTGCTGCGCCGCGATCCGCGACCTCGACTTCACGCGCGACCTTGTGCGCATCCATGCCCGCACGCTGGTCATCGCCGGCGAGAAGGACGCGGGAACGCCGCCCGCGATGTCCGAGGAGATCGTGCGCCACATCCCCGGCGCACGGCTGGTGGTGATCGCGGGCGCCGCGCACCTCTCGGCGGTGGAGATGGCCGACGAGTTCAACCTGCTCGTGCGCGACTTCCTCGTCTCGCCCTAGCCCATGACGAAACATTCCAACCACATGCCGCTCGCGGACGCCGTCGCGCGATTCGTGAAGGACGGCCAGGCGATCGCCATGGAAGGCTTCACGCACCTCATCCCCTTCGCCGCGGGCCACGAGGTGGTCCGGCAGGGGCGCCGCGACCTCGCCCTGGTGCGCATGACGCCGGACATCATCTACGACCAGATGATCGGCATGGGTTGCGCGCGAAGCGTGGCCTTCTCGTGGGGCGGCAATCCCGGGGTGGGCTCCATCCACCGCTTCCGCGACGCCATCGAGCGCGGCTGGCCCCATCCCATCGCCATCGAGGAGCACAGCCACGCCGACATGGCGGGCCGCTACCAGGCGGGCGCCTCGGGGCTTCCGTTCTCCGTGCTGCGCGGCTACGTGGGCTCCGACCTTCCGAAGCACAACACGAACATCCGCACGATCACGTGCCCCTTCACCGGCGAGAAGCTCGCCGCCACGCCTGCCATCAATCCCGACGTGACCGTGATCCACGGGCAGAAGGCGGATCGCCGCGGCAACGTCCTGCTCACCGGCATCGTCGGCATCCAGAAGGAAGCCGTGCTCGCCGCGCGCTCGGCCATCGTCACCGTCGAGGAAGTGGTGGACGATCTCGAGGCGCCCATGAACGCATGCTTCATCCCCCACTGGGTGATCTCGGCCGTGTGCGTCGTCCCGCGCGGCGCGCATCCCAGCTACGCCCACGGCTACTACGGCCGCGACAACGCCTTCTGCAGGGCCTGGGATGCGATCTCGCGCGAGCGCGAGTCGTTCCTCGCGTGGATGAAGCAGCACGTGCTCGGCACTCGCACGCACGAGGAATTCCTCAGGTCCATCGGGGTGGCCCCGTGACCTATACGCCGAGCGAGGTCATGACGGTGGAGGCGGCGCGGCGCCTGAAGGACGGCACCGTGTGCTTCGTGGGCATCGGGCTTCCGTCGGCCGCCGCGAACCTCGCGCGCCTCACGCATGCGCCCGACGTGGTGCTCATCTACGAATCGGGGACGATCGGCGCCAAGCCCGACGTGCTGCCGCTATCCATCGGCGACGGCGAGCTCGCGGAGCACGCGGACACCGTGGTCTCCGTGCCCGAGATCTTCCGCTACTGGCTGCAGGGCGGACGCGTGGACGTGGGATTCCTGGGCGCGGCGCAGATCGACCGCTTCGGCAACATCAACTCGACGATGATCGGCACCGACTACGCGAAGCCGAAGGTGCGGCTGCCCGGCGCCGGCGGCGCGCCGGAGATCGCGTCGAACGCAAAGCAGACCTGGATCATCATCCGGCAATCGACGCGCACGTTCGTGCCGAAGCTCGACTTCCTCACCTCCATCGGGCACCTCGAGGGCGGCGATTCGCGAGCGAAGTCGGGCGCTCGCGGCGCGGGACCCACGGCGGTGATCACGGATCTCGGCGTGCTGGAACCCGATCCGGTCACGCGCGAGCTCACGCTCGTCGCGATGCATCCCGGCATCACGATCGAGCGGGTCCGGGCCGCCACAGGATGGCCGCTACGCGTGGCTCCGGCGCTGGCAACCACCAACGCACCCACGGAATCCGAGCTGAGGACACTGCGCGACCTGCACGAGCGAACCGCCCGCGCTCACGGCACGGCGACGGTTTCGGAATAGGCTACTTGCCCGGGTCCTTCACGTCGGGAAACTTGTCGAACTCCACGTTGTAGAGCTCGCCCTTCACCTTCTCGACGCGGCGCACGTAGACGGTCTGCACGATGTCGCGCGTGGCGGGATCGATCGAGATGGGCCCGCGCGGGCTCATCATCCTGATCCCCTTCAGCACTTCCATGGCCTTGTCGCCATCGATGTTGTTGCCGAGCTTCTTCACCACCTCGGCGATGGCGGCCATGCCGTCGAAGCCGGCCACGCCCATGAAGTTGGGCCGCGCGAAGCTGCTCACCTGCCTGAACGCGGCGACGAAGGCCTGGTTCTCGGGCGACCCGTGCGCCGCGGAGTAGTGATGCGTCGTGATCACGCCCAGGACCGGGTCGCCCATCGACGGCAGCACGTTGTCGTCCGTGAGGTCGCCGGTCGCGATGATGCGGATGCCTTCCTTCTGCAGGCCGCGCTCCTCCACCGCCTTCATGAAGGCCACGCCCTGCTCGCCCGACGGCACGAACATGAAGACCGCCTCGGGATGCGCGTCCTTGATGCGCTGCACGAAGGGCGCGAAGTCGGGATTACGCAGCGGCACGCGGACCGAATCGACCACCGTGCCGCCCGCCGCCGTGAACGCCGCCTTGAACGCCGTCTCCGAGTCGATGCCGGGCGCATAGTCGGCCACCAGCGTGTAGACCTTCTTGATGCCGTTCCTCGCGGCCCAGGTGGCCATCGGCGCGGAGACCTGCGGCAGCGTCATGGAGAAGCGCGCGATGTAGGGCGAGCGCGTCGTCACGACGGAGGATGCCGCGTTCATCACGATCATCGGCTTCTTCGCCTCGGTCGCGATGGGCGCGGCGGCGAGCGCCTCGGGCGTGAAGCCGAACCCCGCGAGGAAGTCCACGTTGTCTCGCGTGACGAGCTCCTGGGCGAGGCGCTTGGCGATCTCGGGATTGGGGCCCGTCGTGTCGCGCACGAGGATCTCGATCTTGCGGCCGTTCACGGTATCGCCGTGGATCTTGAGCCAGGCCTTCATGCCGGCCTCGATCTGCTTGCCGTAGTCGGCGGCGGAGCCGGAGAACGGGGCCACCACGCCGATCTTGACGGGCTGCTGGGCGAAAGCGGCGCCGGCGGCCGCGATGAAGAGCGAAAGGATTATCCTGCGCATCGTGTTCTCCTCCTGCCCCTATGATAGCGGCAGGCCCACCCTCTCCCCAACCATGACCGAAGCCTTTCTCTGCGACGCCATCCGCACGCCGTTCGGCCGCTACGCGGGCGCCCTCGCGTCCGTGCGCACCGACGATCTCGCGGCCATTCCCATCGCCGAACTGGTGAAACGAAACCCGGGCGTCGATTGGGCGGCTCTCGACGACGTGATCTACGGCTGCGCCAACCAGGCGGGCGAGGACAACCGCAACGTCGGGCGCATGGCCCTGCTGCTCGCGGGAATCCCGGTGGAGGTTCCCGCGGCCACCGTGAACCGCCTGTGCGGATCCGGGATGGAGGCCGTAGGCCAGCTCGCGCGCGCCATCCGCGCGGGCGATGCCCAGCTCGGAATCGCGGGCGGCGTCGAGAGCATGACGCGCGCGCCTTTCGTGATGCCGAAGGCCGAAGGCGCCTTCTCGCGATCGAACGCCGTCTACGATACGACCATCGGCTGGCGTTTCGTGAACCCGAAGATGAAGGCCGCGTTCGGGATCGATGCCATGCCCGAGACCGCGGAGAACGTCGCCGCGGAGTTCAGGGTCTCGCGCGAGGACCAGGATACCTTCGCGCTACGCTCCCAGCAGCGCGCGCTCGCCGCGCAGGCCGATGGGCGCCTCGCCGAGGAGATCGTGCCCGTCACCATCGCCGCGAAGAAGGGCGACGCGACGATCGTCGCGAAGGACGAGCATCCGCGCGAGACGTCCGTGGAGGCGCTCGCGAAGCTGAAGCCCATCGTCCACGAGAAGGGAACCGTCACCGCCGGCAACGCCTCCGGCGTGAACGACGGCGCTTGCGCGTTGATCGTGGCCTCCGAGGCCGCCGCGAAGAAGCACGGCCTCACGCCGCGCGCGCGAATCCTCGGCATGGCTTCGGCGGGCGTCGCGCCGCGCGTCATGGGCATCGGTCCCGCGCCCGCGTCGAAGAAGCTGCTCGCACGGCTGGGCCTCGCGATGGACCAGATGGACGTGATCGAGCTGAACGAGGCCTTCGCGGCACAGGCGCTCGCAGTGCTGCGTGAGCTGCGCGTCGCCGACGATGCCCAGCACGTGAACCCGCGCGGCGGCGCGATCGCGCTCGGGCACCCCCTGGGCGCCTCGGGCGCGCGCCTCGTCACCACCGCGATGCGCGAGCTCGAGCGGCGCCGCGGCCGCTACGCGCTCTGCACCATGTGCATCGGCGTGGGACAGGGCATCGCGCTGGCTCTCGAGAGGATCTAGAAGGCAACCAACGGAGGCAACATGCGCATCATCGTGGTCGGAGGAACGGGAACCATCGGCAAGGCGGTCGTCGCGGCGCTCCAGGGAAAGCACGAAGTGCTCGTGGCGAGCCGCAAGTCGAGCCTCAAGGTCGAGATCTCCGATCCGGCGTCCATCAAGGCGATGTACAAGTCGGCGGGCCGCGTCGATGCCGTCGTGAGCGCCGCGGGGGATGCACGCTTCAAGCCCTTCCCCCAGCTCACCGACGAGGACTACCAGTATTGCCTCGCCAACAAGCTGATGGGCCAGGTGAACCTGGTGCGCTACGGAATGGAATCGATGAACGACAACGGCTCGTTCACGCTCACGAGCGGAGTCCTGGCCCGGGCACCCATGCCCGGCAGCGGCGCCATCAGCCTGGTGAACGCGGGGCTCGAAGGTTTCGCGCGCGCCGCCGCGCTCGAAGCGCCGCGCGGCATCCGCGTGAACGTGGTGAGCCCGCCGTGGATCACCGAGACGTTGAAGGCCTTCGGGATGGATCCGTCCATCGGCATCACCCCCGAGGCGTGCGCCAGGGCCTACGTGGAGAGCGTCACCAGCAAGCGCACGGCCGAGGTGATCGACGCGCGCTGATTCCGGCGCGGCGCCGGTCAGGCCGACGAGCCGCCCGCCGCCAGCAGTCGCGCGGCCTCCTCGATGGAGGCGACGATGCGATCGCAAGCGAGCTGCCCGGCCGGCAGGCCCTCGTTGTATCCGTAAGGCACGCACCATACGGCGCAGCCGGCCGCTCGTGCCGCAAGCACGTCGTTCGCCGAATCACCGAGCATCAAAGCGGCACCGGGCTGAACGGCCATCTTTTCACAGGCCGCGACAAGCATGTCGCCCGCGGGCTTCTTCGCGATGCCATCGTCGCCCGCGACCAGCGCGTCGATCTGGTCAGTGACCCGCAGGAACTCGAGAAGCCGTTCGCTGTACGACCGCGGCTTGTTGGTGACGACGGCGACCTTGCGCCGCGCGGCACGCAGCATGGCAACGCCCTCGCGGGCCCCCGGATAGAGGCGCGCATCGGTGGCGACGGTTCGCGCATAGTGGTAGTGGAACCTGCGCGCCGCCGCGGCCCGGTCGACTTCCACTGCGCCACGCTTGTCGAGTGCCCGGTCGACGAGGACCTGGACGCCTCGCCCCACCAGCATCGCAACCTCCTGCGGCTCCAGCGGCGCGATCCGGCATTCCTCGAGCATCGTGTTGAGGGCGCGCGCGATTTCGCCCGCGGTGTCCGCGAGCGTGCCGTCGAGGTCGATCATGACGGCGTCGAACGACGCCGGCCCGTTCATCGCGCTACGGCTTGAACCCCACGGCCTGGTAGACCTGGTCGATGGTCTCCTTGCCCACGCGCGACTCGTTCTCCTTGTGCACGGGCAGCAGGGCCTTGCGCATCTCGGCCTTCTCCTCGGCGGTCAGCATGAGCACCTGCGTGCGGCCCGACTTGCGAATGGCCTCGAGCGCGTCGTCGTTTTCCTTCTTGGCGATGTCGTTCGCGTAGCGCGTGGCGTCCCGCATGGCGCCCTCGAGCGTCGTGCGGATGTCGGCCGGCAGCTCGTCCCAGAACTTCTTGTTCGCGATCACCGCGTAGCCGATGTAGCCGTGGTCCGTGGCGGCCACGTACTTCTGCACCTCGTGGTGCTTCTGCGTGAACATGTTGGAGGGCGTGTTCTCGGAGCCGTCCACCACGCCGGTCTGCATCGCCTGGTACACCTCCGAGAACGCCATCACCTGCGGCGTGGCGCCCAGCGCCTTCATCTGGGAGTCGAGCACCTTCGACGACTGGATGCGCATCTTGAGGCCGCGATAGTCGGCCGGCACGCGGATCGGCCGGTTGGCGCTCATGACCTTGAAGCCGTTGTCCCAGTACGCGAGGCCCACGATGCCCTTGGGCTCGAGCTTGCGGAACAGCGCCGCGCCCACCGGGCCCTCGGTGACCTTGTGCAGGTCCTGGTAGTCGCGAAACATGTACGGCAGGTCGAAGACCTCGAACTCGCGCAGCCCCAGCGGCCCGAACTTGGCGAGCGAAGGCGCGAGGATCTGCACGGTGCCCAGCTGAAGCGCGGACATCTCCTCGCCGTCCTTGAGGAGCGTGCTGTTGGGATACACGTCGACCCGCACCCGGCCGTTGGTGCGCTCCTCGGCGAGCTGCTTGAAGCGCTCGGCGCCCTGCCCCTTGGGCGTGTTGACGGCGACGACGTGGCTGAACTTGACGACGATGGGCTGCTGGGCGGCGGCCGACGTGGCGAAGACCAGCGCAGCCAGCGCAACGAGCGAGTAGCGAAGACGCATCGGCACTCCCTTGTGGAGGTAGGGAAGCCGCATTCTAGCGCCGGGCTACTTCTCCTTGTTTTCCTTCTCCTTGTTGCCCTGCTCCTTGTTTTGTCCCTTGGCTTGGGGCGCCTTCTCCTGGGCTTGCTGGTGCTGGACTTGCTGATGCTGGGCCTGTTGCGGCTGCGGCTTCGCAGATTGCTGCTGATGCACCTGTGCCTGCTGCGGGCTCGAAGACTGCTGGGGTTGGCGCTGGGCGTGCTGCGGCTGCGTCGTCGGAGCCCGCTGCTGCTGTGCCGCCGGCGCCGGCTGCGCGTGCGAGGACTGCTCCCTGAACTGCTGGAAGTGCTGCTGCGTTACCGGATCCTTGGGCTGATAGCGGTAGTGCTGCGTTTGAATGGTGGCCTGCTGCGAAAGCTGCGGGTAACGGTTCCCCGAATATTGCCGCTGGTAGGTCGGCAACGGCGCGGCCGCGGGCACCGAGCCATGGTTCCAATGATCCCAGCCACTGCGCTTTTCCTCCCAGGATGGGCCCCAGTGCTCGCCCCAGCGCGGCGGATCCTGCGCGCGCCAGCCGTGGAAATACGTCGGAGGGTGGCGGTAGTAGCGCACCGGGACGCGCAGCACATAGAGCGGGACATCCATGGGATCGACCATTCCCCACGGGCCGTTGTACCAGGCGCTCGAATACCAGCGGTCTCCTTCGTAGACCCAGTACAGGCCGTCGTAGAAGAAGTAATTCGAGTTCATCCCCGGAGCGTAGTAGACCGGGTAGCCGGGAACGCGCTGCAGCTCCGGATATACGGGCAAGTTGATCCCGATGTTCACGCCGGGCACCCCGAAGTTGATGCTGATCTGGGCGAAGGCCGGGTTCACGGAATACAGCAGCAGCCAAAGTGCGATCGTCGCGTAGCGCATGACTTCTCCCGGGAGTCGCCGATGGTGGCCCTAGAGGGACTTTCGTCCGCTGATGAAATTCACGATGATCATCACCAGGGCGACCACGAGGAGGATATGGATGAAACCGCCCATCGTATAGGAACTGACCAGGCCGAGCAGCCAGAGGATGACGAGGACGACTGCGATCGTATAGAGCATGGCGTGAGCCTTTCGTAAGTGGAATTGCGGAACAACCCACAGGCTAGCGCCAAGCCCACGCCGCGTCCGTGCGCTAGCGAACGTAGACTCGCACTGTTCGCTGGCGCACACTGCAGCGATGCCCGCTCCCAATCCGAAGGAGAACCTCCTGCTCGCGTCCCTGTCGTCGGCCGAGCTCAAGCGCATGCACCCGCACCTGGAGCCCTTTCCGATGCCGCTGGGGCACGTCGTGTATGAATCGGGGCGGATCCTGGACCACGTCTATTTTCCCACCACGGCCATCGTTTCGCTCCTCTACGTCATGGAAAATGGCGCGTCGGCGGAAATTGCGGTGGTGGGGTACGAGGGACTGGTAGGTATTTCTCTCTTCATGGGCGGAGAGACGACGCCCAGCCGCGCGGTGGTGCAAACCGCGGGGCACTCCTTGCGCCTCGCGGCGAAGTACCTGCGGACGGAATTCAGCCGCGCGGGGTCCATGCAGCAGCTCCTGCTGCGATACACGCAATCCCTGATCACCCAGATGGCGCAGACCGCGGTGTGCAACCGGCACCACTCGGTGGATCAGCAGCTCTGCCGCTGGCTCTTGCTCAGCCTGGACCGGCTGCCCACGCTGGAACTGGTCATGACGCAGGAATTGATCGCCAGCATGCTCGGGGTGCGGCGCGAGGGCGTCACGGCGGCCGCGGGAAAGCTGCAGAAAGCCGGCGTCATCAACTACTCGCGGGGGCATATCAAGGTGCTCGACCGCGCGAAGCTCGAGGCGATGTCGTGCGAGTGCTACCAGGTCGTCAGGAAGGAATGCGAGCGCCTCGCGCTCTATCCGACGGTGAAGTAGGGCGAAGCGCTCGCACGCAGCCGATGACCGACGAAGCAAGCTTCGCGTAGACGACGATTCGGCCGGCCAGCACGATCATCCGCGTGACGCGGCTGAGGCCGACCAACGACAATGCGACGCCGAAAGCGACGCGGCGGGTCGTGGGCGCGGCCGCCACCGCGACCACGGCTCGCCTCCAGTAGAGCGATTCGCGTACGCCGCGCGCCTGGCGGTGCAGCCGCAGCCGGCATAGCGTGGAGCGCGCCAACAGGTGCTCCTTTTCCCGGGCGAGCATCTCGAGCCTGGCGTTCATCGCGACGGCCCGAACTCAGCGAAGTCCCGGCCCAGCTCGGACATCGACACCGCAAACGGAGCGGGGCTGGCCGCAACCTCGGCGCGAAGTCGCAGGAACGCGGCTGCGCCGAATCCGAGGTAAAGAGCGGCCATCGCGCCGAGCGCGGCGATCCGATGCGTGTCCCAGAACACCGCGGCGACGAGGATGGTGAGCAGCACCAGCGCCATGTGGAGGCACGTGGCGCCGATCGCCACCAGGACCAGCCTGTGCTTGCGCCGCTCCACCTCCTCGCGCAGCTCGACCGCAAACAGCGCGGCTCGGACGCGGACGATCTCGTTCAGCGTTCCTCCGAGGGTGCGCAACGCGTCCAGCAACCCGCCCGAGGCGGGCGAACCGAAGGGCCTCGCGCTCATGTCGAGATCAACGACGCCCGATGAAATAGCCGACGGCGAGCCCGGTGAGCCCCGCCAATGCCGCGACGATGCCGACGGCCTGCCACGGACTCCCGTGCACGTACTCGTCGGTCGCGCGCGCAGCGGCGTTTGCCTGGCCGAGGGCCTCCTCGCGAATCCTCGCGAGGCGCTCGCTGGCATCCGCGAGCCCCTGCGCGACGCTTGCCTGCATCGCGCCCGCCTTGTCGCTGCCGGCGCCGGCCAGCGTCTTGAGAAGCTTCTCGGTCTCGGCGACCACGGAGTTGAATTCCTCGTACAACCGCTCTTTCGTGACATCGGGTTTGATGTCGCCTTGGATCTCGCTCATGTTTCGGTCTCCTGTCATATGGCGCGAGGGCCTCGCGTCGTTGCTCGGGTCTGACAGCGGCCAGCCAAGATAGTGCCTCGCCGGCTTGGGGTCTGTACGCCAGCGAACGTCCCGACCTCACCCCGGTTCATAGCCGCTCCGCCACCCTGCGGAAGTGATAACCGATGATGGCAAGCTCCATCGCGGCGTGGAGCTTGCGCGGCTCCGCGATCAGCGTCGCCCAGAAGAGCCGCCAGTAGGCCAGCCGCCCGCTGCGAACCACGCCCAGCGTCCACAGCGAGCGCACGAACGCGCGCAGGTCGGAGGGGCTCAACCGCGCGCGAGGCCCGCGCGGGCGCCAGGTCGCGAGGAACGCGCGCACGCGGCGATAGTAGTTCTCCGGCGCGTAGAGCGAGCGCATCAGGTCGCGGTACCCGTCCAGCAGGTGCTCGCGGTTGATCCTCGGGACGAAGTTGAGCACGGCCGCGGTGTTGTCGCCGATGCTGCGCGCGAGGAGACGCCCGTCGCGCGCCAGCCGCTCGTGGAGCCGGGTCTGCGGCAATGCGGTGAGCAACCCCACCATGGCCGTCACCACGCCGGAACGTTGTATGAAATCGAACTGGTGCCGGAAGATGTCATGCGGATCGTTGTCGAATCCGATGATGAACCCGCCCATCACCTCGAGCCCCGCGTCCTGGATCGCGTGCACGGTTTCCACGAGGTCGCGCTTGCTGTTCTGGACCTTGTCGCATTCCTGGAGGCTCTCCGTCACCGGCGTCTCCAGCCCGACGAACACCTTCCTGAAGCCGGCGCGCACCATGAGATCGAGGAGGTCGTCCTGGTCTGCGAGGTTTACCGAGGCTTCCGTGAGGAATCCCATCGAGTGCCGCGTTCGCGCCCGCCATTCGACAAGCGCGTGCAGCAGCTCCCTCACGCGTTTCTTGTGGCCGATGAAGTTGTCATCGACGATGAACACCATGTCGCGCCAGCCCGCAAGGCGCAGGGCTTCGAGCTCCGCGATCACCTGCCCGGGCTCCTTGGTGCGCGGGACGCGGCCGTACATCGCGACGATGTCGCAGAACTCGCAGTCGAACGGACAGCCGCGCGAGAACTGCACCGACAGGGTCACGTAGTGACGCATGTCCAGGAGATCGAAGCGCGGCACGGGCGTACGGGTGACGTCGGGAAAGGCATCCGCGCGATAGGTGCGCTTCACCTGCCCGGCGCGCATGTCCGCGACGAGCTCGCCGGCGACGCCTTCGGCCTCGCCCAGCACGAAATGGGGAATCCCGGGAAATTCCGCGTGACCGGTCGTGAACAGCGGCCCGCCGGCGATCACCGGCCGGCCCAGCGCGGCACAGCGCTGCGCGATTTCGTGCGCCGCGTCCTTGTGCACGATCATCCCCGAGAGCATCACCCAGTCGGCCCAGGCGATATCGCGGTCCATGAGCGGCGTGACGTTCGTGTCGACGAGCTTGAGCTCCCAGTCGGACGGGAGCATCGCGGCCACGGTCAGCAGGCCGAGCGGCGGGAACGCCGCGCGCTTGGCGACGAACCCGAGCACGTGCCTGAAGCTCCAGAACGTGTCCGGATCGCGCGGATAGACCAGCAGGACTTTCATGGGCGCTTCCCCGGGGATGGGAAGGAGGCCAATCCCTCCGGCCTCAAGCGTGTGAATCTACGGGCTGATGGGCCGCGCCAATTGACGCCGGTCAAACCGCCTGCTCGCCCCCGCGGATCACTTCCTGAGATCCGATGACACCCTCTTCAGGGTCTTCTGCATCGCGTCCCAGGCCGATTGCATCCCCGCCTGCATCTGGGCGGCGGCTGCCTCGCTGGAGGCGCGGATTTCCTCGAGCTTCTTCTGCGCCGCATCGCGGCTCGCACGCAGGTTCTTGACCTGCAGTTGGTAGGCGGTGCGCACTTTGGCGCTCGCGTTCTCGCCCTCGGCTGCCAGCGCGTCGAGGTCGGCGTCCCATTTCTTCAGTTGCTTTTCCATCGCGGTCACATACTCGGCTTGCTTGTCCATGGTTCTATCCTCTGGTGTTGGCTCAGCGGGGACTTGGCAGGTTGCGCCGGATCGCCCCTGGCGTCTGTTCGCTGGCGCACCTACCGGGCACGCTGGTATTCGCGGATCCAGTGTGCGATGTCGATCCAGCTCTCGGCCAGGGTCTTCGAGCCCATGAACAATCCGATGTGCCCGCCGGGGGCGACCTTCTTGACGATCTCGGACTTGGGCGTGCCGAGATGCTTCTCCGCGCCGAAGACCTGCTCCTGCGTGGTGATCTCGTCCTCGGCGCCCGCCAGCAGGTAGACGGGGCAGACGATGTCCTTCAACGACAGGCGTTTGCCCAGGCCGACGAACTGCCCCTTCGCCAACCGGTTTTCCTTGAAGATCTGCTCGATCGTCTGCAGGTAATAGGCGCCGGGAAGGTCGATCGGATTCTCGTACCACCGTTCGAAGGTTTCCGTGCGCTTGATGTAGTTCTTCTCCTCGATATGGTGGTAGAGCTCGAGGTATTTCCCGAGGTACTGCTCCCCGGGATTCATGCTTTTCCATCCGGCGAGCATCGTCCGGCCGCGCATGAGCCCCCCTCCGGCGGCCACCATTTCCCCGAAGACCGCGAGCGGCAGCGAATGGGCAAGCTTCTTGATCGCACCATCGCCGGCATCGGTATCGATGGGCGCGCCGGCCAGCACGAGCGTGCGAACCTTGCCGGGAAAGCGCGCGGCATACATCGCGCTCATCCACCCGCCCTGGCAGAGGCCCACCAGGTCGACGGTTCCTCCCACGTGATCGACGGCGGTATCGATGTCGGCCAGGTACTTGTCGATGCCGAAGTCCTTCATCGCGTCGGTGGCGCTCTTCCAGTCCGTCACCAGCACGCGTTCCAGGCCGGCCGCCTGCAGCGTCGCGACCAGGCTCTGCCCGACGGCGAAGTCGGCGATGGTCGAGCTATGACCCGCGTAGGGCGCATCGATCAGGACGGGCTTGTGCGCGTGCGCGTGGCCGGCCGGGGTGAAATCCCGCAGCCGCATGGTCTCCAGGTCGAGCAGGATGCGGTTCGGCGTGGCCCACCCCGGCAGCGGCGGCGCGTCGATCTTCCCGGCCTCCGCCACGTAGCGCAGGTTGTCCCGGAAGAGCGACATGCCCTGCTCGCCCATCTCGATCGCGGCGGCCAGGGGCCAGAACCACGGGACGCTGTGCTCCTGGCGGGGATGGTGGATTACACGATGGGGGTCTGTCATCGGGCCCGCGGGATCACATCTTGTTCTTGGTTTCCTTCGCCTCTTCGGAGACGGCCTTGCCGCCCGCCGAGACGTCCTTGCCCGCGCCCTCGACCGTGTTGCAGCCGGCGAGGGTAGCGAACGTCCCGGCCAGGAATGTCGCCGCGATCAGCGGCGCGAAGAATTTTTTCATCATGGTGGATCTCCAGTTTGGCAAACAAGCGCGGAATGCCCTTGTTCGTGATGGAGTATCCCGGAGACGGCACGAGCGATCTGTACGCTGGCGCACTTACGCCGGCCCATCCGACTTCGCGGCCCGGCGCAGGATCTCGGCCCTCAGCTCGCCAAACTGCCTGCGGGCCTGCGCCTCGATCAACGCGGGGCCGATGATCGGAGGCACCCACACGTCCGGCGTGTAGCGGCCGCTGTTGACGATGTGGATCTGCTCGCCGACCCGAACGATGCGAGTGACGAAGGACGCCTTCATGTCGCCGGTGATTATTCGCGAGCGGATCTCGTCGTAAGGCACCAGCTCGATCCTTCGCACGTTGTCGAAATTCATGGTGAAGGGCCCCATGTAAGCCTTCCCCTTCTGGTGCACGCGCAGCACGTTGTCCGCGCGTTCCAGCACGTCGCTCGCCTCGAGATTCGACAGGAAGCGCGCCATGTGATCGTAATCGGTGAGAACTTCCCAGACGATGGGCCAGGGCGCGTCCAGCGGGCAGTCGATGTCCAGGGAAATCTCCGGCCCGTCCTTCTGGACGTGGACCACGATCTCCTCGTCCAGCGGGGCGGTCGCTGCGCGGGCCGTCATGGCCGCGAGCAGGAGGGCGGCGAGGAACGCCGTGGGCTTGCGCTGCTCGAGGTTCATCGAGTCCATGAATATACGCCGGCGACCTGAACTTTGGCCCGCTATGTTCGCTACCGCGCAGACGGCGGGGTTCGATGGCCCTAGCCTTGGAGCCTGGTGACACGTGTGAAAGAAATGGGATTGGCTCCCACGAAGCGCGCGAGCGCAACGAATCGGCTGCTCGACGGGCTGCCGCCCAGGGACCGGGAGCGATTCCTCGCGGGCTGCGCGCCCGTCGAGCTCGCCTTCGGCGACATCCTCGCGAAGCCCGGCGAGGCGCTGGACAACGTCTATTTCCCCACCGAGAGCTTCATCTCCCTCGTCCTGAACGTGAACGCGGCGGCAAGCCTCGAGGTCGCACTGGTCGGCAACGAGGGCATGCTGGGGGCGCCGCTCGCCCTCGGGATCGACACGCGGCCGCTGCATGCCGTGGTCCAGGGAGCCGGGCCGGCATGGCGGATGAGCGCCACGCGGTTTCGACGGGAGTTGGAGAAGAGCCGCGCGCTACGCCAGGCCCTGCAACGCTATCTCTTCGTGCGCGTAAGCCAGCTGGAACAGACAGCGGGCTGCAACCGGTTCCACGTCGTGGAAGAGCGCCTGGCGCGCTACCTGCTGATGACGGCCGACCGGGCGCATTCCGACACGTTCCACGTCACGCACGAATTCCTCGCCTACATGCTGGGCGTGCGCCGGGTCGGCGTGACGCGCGCCGCGACCGCGCTGCGCGCGCGAAAGCTGATCCGCTATGCACGCGGCGACATCACGATCCTGGACCGCAAGCGCCTCGTGGGCGCCGCGTGCGGATGCTATGGGGCGGACCTCGCGACGTACGAGCGGGTATTCGCCGGGTAGGCCGACGGAACAAATAAGGCCGCTCGTCGAGCGGCTTCTCTTGATGCGTGAACCGGGAAACCGGTAGGCGAGACAGGACTCGAACCAAGCCCGCGACCTTCCCCGATCCAAATGTTCCCCGCACTTGCGGCAGGTCAAGTGAGTTCACCAGGCAGGGTCCACGATCCTACGTGCTGGCTTACCTCCGCGGCACGTTCTGAGCGATCGAAGCGAACGAGGAGTCCCAATGTCGACCGTCCCGAACCAAGTGATAGCGCCGCCGCGAACGCTCAGGCGAACCGAGCCCACGGTAGCGCTGCAGCCGTTGCCACCGGGCCTGAAGCATCGTTTCCACGCGATGATCAAGCCGGTGGGTTCGCTGTGCAACCTGGACTGCAAGTACTGCTACTACCTACACAAGCAGGACCTGCTGCAGCAGCCCCGCCAGCCGCAAATGGATGAAGGCATGCTCGAGCGCCACATCCGCCAGTACATCGAAGCGCAGACGGGCGACGAGGTGGTGTTCAGCTGGCAGGGCGGCGAGCCCACGATCCTCGGGCTGGATTTCTTCCGCAGGATCGTGAGCCTGCAACAGCGCTACCGCAAGCCGGGGCAGCGCATCGAGAACGACCTGCAGACCAACGGCACGCTGCTCGACGAGGAGTGGGCGGCATTCCTGAAGGAGCACGGATTCCTCGTGGGCCTGAGCTGCGACGGGCCGAAGGAGCTGCACGATCGCTACCGCTACACGAAGGGTGGCGCGGATACGCACGCCAAGGTCGTCGCCGCCGCACGGCTCCTGCAGAAGCACGATGTCCCGTTCGCGGCCCTGTGCGTGGTCAACCGCGAGAATGCAAAGCATCCGCTCGAGGTATACCGCTTCCTCACGCGGGAGCTGGGCGCGTGGCGCATCCAGCTGATCTCCTGCGTGGAGCCGAAAGGCTTCCACGACGTGGCGCCGCAACACTGGGATCCGTCGCGTCTCCCGGTCGTCGGCACAGCTCGCGCGAAGCCGGGCGATCCCGACTCCGTGGTCACGGATTGGTCGGTCGATCCCGACGACTGGGGCTCGTTCCTCTGCGCCGTGTGGGATGACTGGTATGCGAACGACTACGGACGCGTGCACGTGGATCTCTTCGAAACCGCGGTCGCGCAGTCCATGGGCTTGCCATCGCAGCGGTGCATCACTGCCGAGTTCTGCGGCAAGGGCCTCGCGGTCGAGCACAACGGCGACGTGTTCTCGTGCGACCACTACGTGTACCCCGAATACCGCCTGGGCAACATCGCCGACGTTCACCTGGGCACCATGGCCTATTCCGAGCCGCAGAAGAAATTCGGCTTCGCCAAGCGCGAGACCCTTCCGCAGTACTGCAAGCAGTGCCCGCACCTGAAGCTGTGCTGGGGAGAGTGCCCCAAGAACCGGCTGTTGCGCACCCCCTCCGGCGAACCCGGGCTCAACTACCTTTGCCCGGGCCTCAAGAAGTTCTACGCCCACATCCAGCGCGACATGCCAACCATCCTGCAACGTGTCTCAAGCCCATCTCCAACCCAAGGGAACCTCGAAAAATGAACATGAAGAAGATCACCCCTATCGCGCTCGCGGTAGGACTCGCGTTCGGCTCGATCGCCGGCGCCTACGCCGCGGACAAGAAGCCGAACATCCTCATCATCTGGGGCGACGACATCGGCCAGTTCAACATCAGCTCCTACAACCTGGGGATGATGGGCTACCGCACGCCGAACATCGACAGCATCGCGAAGGAAGGCGCGCTGTTCACCGATTGGTACGGCCAGCAGAGTTGCACCGCCGGCCGCGCAGCCTTCATCACGGGCCAGGCGCCCATCCGCACCGGCCTCACGAAGGTGGGCCTGCCCGGCGCCAAAGAAGGCCTCACCAAGGCCGATCCCACCCTCGCCGAGTTGCTGAAGCCGCAGGGCTACGCGACCGGACAGTTCGGCAAGAACCACCTGGGCGACCGCAATGACATGCTGCCCACGGCGCATGGCTTCGACGAGTGGTTCGGCAACCTTTACCACCTGAACGCCGAGGAAGAGCCGGAGAACGTCGACTATCCGAAGAATCCCAACTTCAAGGCCAGGTTCGGACCGCGCGGCGTGATGCATTGCTACGCCACGGACAAGGACGATGCCACGGACGACCCGCGCTTCGGCAAGATGGGCAAGCAACGCTGCGAGGACACCGGTCCGCTCACCAAGAAGCGCATGGAAACGATCGACGACGAGGTCACGGCCGGCGCGATCAAGTTCATGGACAAGGCGAAGGAAGAGGGCAAGCCCTTCTTCCTCTGGTGGAATTCGTCGCGCATGCACGTCTTCACCCACCTGAGCCCCAAATGGGCAGGCAAGACGGGCCTCGGTATCTATGCGGACGGAATGGTCGAGCATGACAACGACGTCGGCCTGCTGCTGGCGGAACTCAAGAAGCTCGGCCTGGAAGACAACACCATCGTCATGTATTCCACCGACAACGGCGCCGAGTTCTTCAACTGGCCCGACGGCGGCTCGACGGTCTTCCGCGGCGAGAAGAACACGCAATGGGAAGGTGGCTATCGCGTGCCCGCGATGATCCGCTGGCCGGGTGTCATCAAGCCGGGAGCGATCATCAACGACTTCTGCGCACACGAGGACATGATCCCCACGCTCCTCGCGGCCACCGGCGACACGACGGTCAAGGAGGACCTGCTGAAGGGCCGCAAGATCGGCGACATGACCTACAAGGTCCACCTCGACGGCTACAACATGCTGCCGTTCTTCAAGGGTGAGGAGAAGTCGCCCCGCCACGAGTTCATCTACTGGACCGACGGCGGCAGCGTCGCCGCACTGCGCTACGACGACTGGAAGCTCACGTTCCTGCGCCAGAACGCGATCGGCATCAAGGTCTGGGAAGCGCCGTTCGAGCCGCTGCGCTGGCCGATGCTCACCAACCTGCGCATGGATCCGCTCGAGCGCGCGTCGGATGAGTCCATCAGCCACCCGCTGTGGGCGAGCGAGCGCATGTTCGTGCTGGCGCCGGCAAGCGCCTACGTCGCGCAGTGGATCCAGAGCTTCCGCGAATTCCCGCCGCGCATGAAGCCGGGCAGCTTCAGCCTGGACAACGTGATGGAGTCGGTGACCGCGAGCAGCAAGGGCAACTGACGTGGAGCCGGATCAACTTTCCGGCTTTTCCCTCCAGGAGCTCTCACGCCGGGAGTTCCTCGCGGGCGCGGCGGCGTTCGGTGCCGCCGCGCTCGCGGGGTCGGCCTTCGGTGCGATGGGTGGCAAGAAGACCTTCACCATCCTGCACACCAACGACATGCATTCGAGCTTCATCGGCATGGGCCCGGCTTCGGACTACACGCCGGCGACTCTCAACGATGACAAGACGCGCGGTGGTTATGCACGCATCGCCACATTGATCGCGGCGCGCCGCAAGGCTCGCGAGAGCGAGGGGCCCGTGCTGGTGCTGGATGCCGGGGACTTCAGCATGGGAACGGCGTTCGCGGCTGCGAGCCGCGAGATCGGTGGCGAGCTGCAGCTCATGTCGCTCATGGGCTATGACGCCACTACATTCGGGAATCACGAATTCGACCTCGGCCCGGACGGGCTCGGCGAAGCGATCCGCGCCGCCGCCAAGGCGCGCCGCATTCCGGCCGTGCTGTCGTCCAACACCGATTTCACGGCGAACGACCCCTCGCTCGGGAGCCTGCAGGGATTGTTCGAAGACGGCTCGATCCGCCCTTACGTCGTGATCGAGCGCGGTGCGATCCGCTTCGGTCTCTTCGGGGTGCTCGGCAAGGAAGCGCAGATCTACACGAGCGGCGGCGCGGTGAAGTTCTCCGATCCCGTGCAATCTGCTCGCGAGATCGTGAAGCGGCTGCGCGAAACCGAAAAGGTGGACGTGGTCATCGCGCTGAGCCACGGCGGCGTCGTGAAGGGCCCCGACGGGCGCTACAGCACCGGCGAAGACGTGATGCTGGCCGAAGCCGTTCCCGGGATCGACGTGGTCATCGGCGGGCACAGCCACACCGAGCTGGACGCACCGATCATGGCCGGCGGCCGCGTGCCGGTCGTGCAGACCGGCAAGGAAGGCAGGAACGTCGGCGAGCTCGTGATCGGATTCGACGGCGCGAACCTCGCAGTCGAGTCGTATCGCCTCTACCCGATCGACGATACCGTTGCAGGCGATGCCGCCATCACGAGCGAGATCGACGACCTGAAGAAGGGCGTGAACGCCGCCGTGTTTGCATCTCGCGGCTACAGCGTGGACCAGCCGCTTGCCATCACGCCCCGGGATTTGCCCAACACCTTCACCGACATCCCGGCCGGCACGATCCTGGCCAACATCGTCTCCGACTCGTTCAGGAGGGCGACGCATGCGGACATCGGCTTCAACGTGAGCGGCATGATGCGCGCGCCCCTGTTGCGCGGAAAGAGCGGTCTCCTCACCGTCTACGACGTGTTCGCCGTGGCACCGCTCGGGGCCGGCGTGCTCGACAGGACCGCCGGCAGCACGCTCGTCACCGCCTACTTCACGGGCCGGGAGCTGAAGAACCTGCTCGAATTCTTCCTCGTCGACAACCCGACGCATCCGGGCGAGTACTTTCCGCGCACCTCGGGGCTGCGCTTCCGCTACGACAAGTCGCGCCCCGCGCTCGATGTCGTTACGGCCATCGAGCTGGGCGATCTCGACCGCGGATACAACGCGATCGACATCAGCGGCCAGGATCCGCGCTTGTATAGCCTCACCTGCTCCCTCTACGTCGGCGTGATCCTCGTGGCCATCCCCAAGTACACCAAAGGCAAGCTCGAGGTGGCCGCCAAGAACAAGGAAGGGCGTCAGCTTGCCTCCAGGGTCGAGGCGCTCGAGACACCCCGCGAGAATTCGGGCTACCTGCTCGCGCCGCCCGGCAGCCTCGACCAGAGCTGCGTCGCAACGGATGCCCCTGGCACGCGCGCGCCGCGGGAGATCAAGGAGTGGCAGGCGATCATGGACTACCTGCGCGACTTGCCCGTGGACAAGAAGGGCGAGCTTCCGCGGATTCCGGTGGACGAGCGCGCCTCGGAAGTCCGGGCAATCAAGGTGGCGTGACCGATGCGGGCGTTCTGGACGCGCACGCTCACGCGGGGCATGTCCGTGGTGCTGCCGGCGTGCCTGCTCGCTTTCCTGGCCGCATACGCGGTACGAGAGGCCGGGCCGCCGCTCCAGGCGATCGCCAGCGCGCTGCCGATGGCGTCGTCGTTCCCCGGCGATTGGGCGCTGGCCTGGGCTCTGATATTGCTGATGCTGGCGTGTGTCGCGGCCGGTTTGGTGATGGACCTGCCGCCCGTCCAGAGACTGATCGCGGCCGCGCAGTCGTGGCTCGCGGGGCGTTCGAGAGCTTACTCGTTCTGGCGCGACGTCGAGGCGAGCTTCGTGGGTGCCGGCCGCAAGCAACCCCTGCGAGTCGCGCTTGCGGACATCGACGTGGGGTTGGCGAGCCTCGCCTTCGTGACCGAGGAACTCGCGGATGGACGCTACGTGGTCTTCGTCCCCTGCACGCCCACCGCTCGCGATGGCTCGGTCTACGTGATGGCCCGCTCGCGAATTCACCTGATCGATGCAAGCGTGCGGGAGGTCTTGCCTTGCATCCGGCTCTGGGGCCTGGGCACCGCCGACCTGCTCAAGCTGGTGAAGCGCGATGAATAGCGAGTGGGCGGGATCTCCCCTCGCGAGCTTGCTTGCCGCCGCGCTCATCGCGGGCTGCGCAGGCTTGCCTTCGCAGCAGGATCGTTCCGCCACGCATGCCCTGGCACCGTCGGACGACAGTCCGCTCGGGCGCGCCGTCCTGCCGCACACCCGGGAGCATCCGGGCTTGACCGGCGTCGTTGCCATGTCGGACGGCCGTGTCGCCTTCGGGGTGCGGGCCTCGCTGGCGCGCTCCGCCGCCCGCTCGATCGACATCCAGACTTTCATCTGGCATCCCGATTCCACCGGCACGCTGATGTTCGAGGAGGTATTGAGCGCTGCCGAGCGCGGCGTGCGCGTGCGCCTGTTGCTCGACGACCTGAACCTCGCGGGGACCGGAATGGACCCGACGCTGGCACTGCTCGCCTCGAATCCCAACCTCGAACTACGCCTGTACAACCCGTTCGTCGATCGCGCCTCGCTGGCGCTGGGTTACCTAGGCGACTTCACGCGCCTCAACCACCGCATGCACAACAAGTCGTTCACGGTCGACAACGTGGTCTCCGTGGTCGGAGGCCGCAACATCGCGGACGAATACTTCGAGATCGGCAAGATGGGCCTGGTCGACCTGGATGTCGTCGTGGCCGGCGACGCGGTAAGGCAGGTTTCCGCCGAGTTCGACCTCTTCTGGAACAGCGCTTCGGCCTATCCGGCCGCCTCCATCATCGGCGGGGTGAGCCCCGAGCCTCGCGAAGCGCTCGCGCGCCGCGCGCAGGCGATTCGTGACGATCCCGACTCGGCCAAGTATGCGGACGCGATCGCTCACAGCGACCTGGCCGAGGCCCTGCTTGCCGGCACCGCGCGCGCCGAGTGGACCACGGCTCGCCTCGTGCACGACGATCCGGCCAAGACGCTCGCTTCCGAAGACCGGAAGGACCTGCTGTTGCTGCCGAAGCTTGTGGAGGCGTTCGGCAGGCCGGCGAAGTCGCTCGACCTGATCTCTCCCTATTTCGTGCCCGGCGACGCGGGAACGCAGGCGCTCGCGGCGTTGGTGCAACGCGGCGTGCAGGTACGTGTCCTCACCAACTCCCTGGCATCCACCGACGTGAAGTCCGTCCAGTCCGGCTACCTGAAGCACCGCGACGCGCTGTTGCGCGCCGGCGTGCAGATTTTCGAGCTCAAGCCCGATGCGAGCAGCATCGAACACCGCGCCCGGGAGATCGGCCACGGCTCGAAGGCCGGCTTGCATGCGAAGACCTACACCGTCGATGGACGGGCCATCTTCGTCGGCTCGTTCAACCTCGATCCGCGCTCGGCACGCCTCAACACCGAAATGGGCCTGGTGATCGATAGCGCCATCCTCGCCCGGCACCTGTCCTCGGCGGTAGATGCCGCGTATCCCGGGTTGGCCTACCGCGTGACGATCGGCCCCGACGGCGATCCCCGGTGGGAAGACGGCAGCGGAAAGGTCTACGCCACCGACCCCGACACCGGCTGGTTCGAGCGCGCCGTCGTGATCATCGGCTCGTGGCTGCCGATCGAGTGGATGCTATGAAGGCAACTCGCGCCGAACGACGCGCGGCGGGCAAAGCCCTGCGCGAGCAGGTGCCGCGCGAGCAGCATGGCGAATGGAAAGCGCCACGCGGACGTTCGGACGCCGTCGACCTGGTCATCGAATCCAGCAAGGGGCGCCTGGCGGATCTCGTTCCCATCCGTTACGGGCGCATGGCGGTGTCGCCCTTCACGTTCTACCGGGGCGCGGCCCTGAACATGGCCGCCGACCTGGCACATACGCCCGCCACGGGAATACGAACGCAGGTGTGCGGCGACTGCCACCTGCTCAACTTCGGTGGATTCGCGACTCCGGAGCGCCGGATCGTCTTCGACATCAACGATTTCGACGAGACCTTGCCGGGACCGTGGGAATGGGACGTGAAGCGCCTCGCGACGAGCTTCGTTCATGCGGCGCGGTCGAATGGATTCTCGGAACGCAAGCAGCATGAGGCCGCGTTGGCCTGCGTGCGGTCCTATCGCGAGCGGATGGCCGAGTACGCCGGTCAACGGGCGCTCGATGTCTGGTATGCGAGCATCGATGAGGACGCGTTCCTCGGATCATTTTCCGATCGCAAGGCCGTCGCCCGCGAGCGCAAGCAGATCACCAGACAGAACACGCACATCGCCACGGAGTACCACTACCCCAAGATGACGGCCGTAAAGGGCAGGTATGTCCTCCAGGACAACCCGCCGCTCATTTCGCACGACGCCGGCCTTACCGTGCGCAACGTGCGCGGGGCTTTCGAGTCCTATCGCGAGTCGCTGCCCGACGTCCGCAGGTTTCTCCTCGACCGCCACCATCCGGAGGACGTCGCGTTCAGGGTGGTCGGGGTAGGCAGCGTCGGAACCTACTGTGCCGTGATGCTCATGATGTCCGAGGACAACGACGACCCGTGGTTCGTGCAGATCAAGGAGGCGCGCGCGTCGGTCCTCGCCCCCTTCGCCGGGAAGAGCGCCTACGCGAGTCATGGCCAGCGCGTAGTGACGGGGCAGCGCCTGATGCAATCGGCGAGCGATATCTTCCTCGGCTGGGCACGCGGGCCTGGAGGAAAGCATTTCTACCTGCGCCAGTTGCGCGACATGAAATTGAAGCCTCCCGTGGAGGATTTCGATCCGACGACGCTGATCGAGTACGCGACGGTGTGCGGGTGGACAGTCGCGCGCGCCCACGCCCGATCGGGCGACGCCGCGATGATCTCCGGCTACCTCGGCAAGAGCGACGTCTTCGACCACGCCATCGCGCGCTTTTCGCGGATCGATGCGGACCAGGTCGAGCGCGACTACGCGACCTTCCTGGCTGCCATTCGCAGCGGCCGCATCGAGGCACAAGCGCATTGACCGCGGCCGCCCCGCATGCATCCCATTCATTTTATGGATGAAAAAAAGCCGCTCGTCGAGCGGCTTCTATTGATGCATGAACCGGGGAACTGGTAGGCGCGATTGGACTCGAACCAACGACCCCCACCATGTCAAGGTGGTGCTCTAACCAGCTGAGCTACGCGCCTGAAGATTCGATCTCGAATTTTACTCGAAAAACCTCCCCGGGAGACACGCCCTTGAACATCACCGTCCTTCCCGTGCGCCTTCGCGAATGCGACCGCGCCGCGCTCGCCGAGCACTTCATCGCGCTCGAGCCCGAGGACCGGCGGCTTCGCTTCGGCTCCCCGATCCACGATGACGCGCTGCGCGACTACGTCGCGCGCATCGATTTCCTCAACGATGGCGTGTTCGCCGTGCAGGACGAGCGCCTGCGCATCGTCGCGGCGATCCACGTCGCGCGCGCGGGCGAAAGCGCGGAGCTGGGCCTTTCGGTGCTCCCCGGATTCCGCGGCGACCACCTCGGCAGTGCGCTCTTCGCGCGCGCCGTCATGCACCTGCGCAATCGCGGCATCGGATCGGTCTACGTCCACTGCCTGCGGGAGAACGCGGCGATGATGCACATCGCCCGGAAGAACGGCATGCAGCTCACCTCCGAAGGCTCCGAGAGCGACGCGCGGCTCGAGCTCATGCCCGCCACGCCGCAATCGCACCTCACCGAGTGGGTGCAGGACCAGCAGGCGCAGGCCGTGCAGGCGATGCGCCAGCACGCGCGCCTGTCGCGTGCCCTGTTCGGCGTGGCGGCCTAGGGGCGGCGGAAACAATTCAGCGGCTGTTGACGGGGGTCAACTTCCCCCCGTGCGAGCGCGCGCAGCATGATTTCCATGTGGCGCCGTGCCGGCATCTTCATTCGCCATGCGGCTGCGGCGCTCTTCGCGATGCTTGCACTCCTTCCCGGCGCATCGGCAGGCGTGGAGCAGAGCCCGAGCGTCACCGCCCCAGGGCCGGCGGCCCAGGCCGCCAACAATCCTCCCCGATGGAGCGAGACGCGCTCGGGTATCGCCAGCATTCCGGGCGTCGAGCGCGGCGTCCTCATCCAGAGCCGCGGGCAAGCGTGGCGCGCGTTGCGGCCCACGATCGCGACGGCGGGAAGCATCCTGCTGGCCGGCTGCGTCGCGGCGCTCGCCGCCTTCTTCGTGTGGCGCGGGCCGATCCAGGTATCCGGCAAGCCCACCGGCCGGCTCATCGAACGCTTCACGCTCGCCGACCGCTGGAGCCACTGGGTCATGGGCATCAGCTTCGTGGTGCTGGCGCTCACCGGGCTTGCGATCACCTACGGCAAGTACGTGATCCTGCCGCTCGCGGGCTACGAGACCAACGCGTGGATCGTGATCGTCTCGAAGACCGTGCACAACTTCACCGGGCCGGTGTTCCTGCTGAGCCTGCCGTTCTTCATCGCGCGCTTCGTGCGCGACAACCTGCCGCGGCGCTGGGACCTGGACTGGCTCGCGAAGGGCGGCGGCATGTTCACCGGCCGGCACGTGCCGTCGGGGCGCTTCAACGCGGGCGAGAAGACCCTGTTCTGGGGTTTGGTGTGCACATTCAGCGTCATCCAGTGCGTGACGGGCCTCGTGCTCGATTTCCCCGAGTTCGGCCAGGGGCGCAGCGCCATGCAGAGCGCCAACGTCATCCACCTCGTGGTGGGCCTGCTCGCCATCTCGGCCTCGCTCTTCCACATGTACCTCGGCACCGTCGGCGTGCGCGGCGCGTTCGCGGCCATGCGCCACGGCACCGTGGACGAAAGCTGGGCGCGGGAGCACCACGAGATCTGGTACGACGAGGTGCGCGCGGGCAAGTCGAGGCAACACTACGCAACGGAGAAACCGGATGGAGCATTCGCTCGAGTGGTCGACGCGTGACGTCTGGGTAAGGAAGCTTCTCTATCCCGGCCATACACTGCCGACCGCCGTGGCGCCCGCGCTCGTGGCCGCCGCGCTCGCGATCCACGACGGCGCGTTGCGTGCGGCCCCGCTGCTGGCAGCCCTGCTGGCGGGATGGCTGATCCAGGTGGGCGGCGTGCTCGTCGACAACCTGGAAAATCTGCTTCGCGAACCCGATGATCGCGAGCACCCGGAGCTCGTGCATGCCGTCGCATCGGGCCGGTTGACGCTGCGGGGACTGCGCTACGCGATCTATGCCTGCTACGCGCTCGCGCTTCTCGCGGGCCTGTATCTCGTGGGCGTCGCGGGAACCGGCGTGATCGCGATCGGCCTCCTCAGCATCGCCGCGAGCTGGGCCTATTCCGCCGGCCCCTGGCCCGTCGGCCGCCATGGGCTCGCCGATCCGTTGTTCTTCCTCTTCTTCGGGATCGTCTCGGTCGCCGGCACCTACTATGTCCAGGCGCAGGCGCTGCCGCTCGCCGCCCTCGTGCTGGGAATCCCCGTGGGCGCGCTCACCACCAACATCCTCATCATCGACGACATCCGCGACCGCGCATTCGACGTGGTGAAGGGCAAGCGGACCATCGCCGTGCGTTACGGCCCGCAGTGGAGCCGGCGCGAGTTCGGCGCCCTGCTCCTCGTCGCGTACATGGCGCCGTTCTGGCTCTGGCTGCAGCCGGGCTTCGGCCCCTGGGCACTTCTACCGTTGCTGACGCTCGGCTATGCGGCGTCCACGCTTCGCGACGTGCTCACGCGCGACCGGTACGAGGACCTCCTGCCGGCCACGCCCAAGGCAGGAAGGCTGCTGCTCGCCTACTGCGCGCTGCTCGGGATCGGCATCGCCTGCTCCTAGCAAGCCTGGCATGCGTGGGATTCATTCCATGCATTCGAAAAAGCCGCTCGTCGAGCGGCTTCTTTTTGGGCATAAAGCGAGGATCGGCAGCTGGACACTCGCCCATGATTCAACCCGCAATGTTGCTTCAGGACACCCGCCCCGGCACTGCGGCCACCGCGGCGCTGCCCGTTCGCCTTCGCGAAGGCGAGCGCGGCGCCCTGCTCGCCCACTTCCTCGCGCTCGATCCCGAGGACCGCCGGCTTCGCTTCGGGCTGCCGATCGGCGACGAGCTGGTGCGCGCATACGTGGCGCGCGTCGAGTTCGACCACCACGGCGTCTTCGCGATCCACGACGACGGCCCGCGAATCGTGGCCGCGATCCACGTGGCGCACGCGGGCGAGAGCGCCGAGCTGGGCTTGTCGGTCCTGCCGGGCTATCGCCGCGCGGGCCTGGGCGGCGCCCTCTTCTCGCGCGCCATCATCCATGTGCGCAACCGCGGCGTGGCCTCGGTGTTCGTGCATTGCCTCACCGAGAACGCGGCGGTCCTGCACCTCGCCCGCAAGCACGGCATGCGCCTCGTGTCGAGCGGCGTGGAAACGAGCGCGCACCTCGCGCTCGAGCCGCCTTCACGCCTGCAGCCAGAGGCCCTTGAGGTATTCGCCCTCGGGGAAGTGGATCGAGACGGAATGGTCGAGGGAGGCGCCCAGGTGGCGGCGGATCTGCAGGTCGGCGCGCGCATCGGCAGCCGCCCCCGCCACGATCTTCTGGAAAAGATCGGGACTCACGGCGCCGGAGCATGAGAACGTGAGCAGGTGCCCGCCGGGCGCGAGCAGCTTCATCGCCCACAAGTTGATGTCCTTGTAGGCGCGCGCCGCGTTCGCGACGTGCTTCTCGGTGGGCGCGAACTTCGGCGGATCGAGCACGACGAGGCCGAACTTGCGGTTCTGGTCGCGGAACTTGCGCAGCTGCGAGAAGACGTCGGCGGCGAGCCATTCCGCCCGCGTGGCGTCGAAGCCGTTGATGGCGAGGTTGGCGCGCGCGAGGGCGAGCGCCTCCTCGGAGGTGTCGAGCGAGGTCGCGTGATTCGCGCCGCCCTTGAGCGCCGCGAGGCTGAAGCCGCCCGTGTAGCAGAAGGCGTTCAGCACGTCCCGCCCGCCGGCGAGCGAGGCGGCGAGCGCGCGATTGTCGCGCTGGTCCAGGTAGAAGCCGGTCTTCTGGCCGCGCGCCACGTCCACGTCGTACGCGATGCCCTCCTCGTGGATCCGCACCGTCGCCGGAACCTCGCCCAGTAGCGCGCCCGTGCGCGGCGCAAGCCCCTCGAGAGTGCGCACCTCGACGTCGGATCGCTCGTACACCGCCGTCACGCCGGTGAGCTCCGCGATGAGCGGCGCCCAAAGGGCGCGCCAGCGTTCCGCGCCCGCCGACAGCAGCTGCACGGCGGCCACGCCGGCATAGCGGTCCACGACGAGTCCCGGCAACCCATCGGACTCGCCGTGCACCAGGCGCATCGCGTCGTTCTCCGGCGTCACCGGCCGGCGCCGCGCGATGGCGGCGGCGAGCCGCCCGCGCAGGAACGCCTCGCCCACCTCGTCCTTCGCATCGAACGACCACACGCGCGCGCGGATCTGCGAGTCCGGGCAATAGGCGGCCCAGCCGAGGAACGCGCCGTCGCGGGCGACGATGGAAATCGTGTCGCCGATCGCGGGATCGCCCTCGACGCTTTCGACGGCGCCGGAGAACACCCACGGATGGCGATGGCGCAGCGACTTGTCGCGTCCGGGCTTGAGGACGAGACGCGCGGAAACCTGTTTCAAGGGAAGGGCCTGCGGGAAGGAGCCATAATTCTACGATGGATCGACGCATCGTCGAGAAGGTGGGCGACATCACGCGCGAGGCGGTGGACGCCATCGTGAACGCCGCCAACTCGAGCCTCATGGGCGGCGGCGGCGTGGACGGCGCGATCCATCGCGCGGGAGGCCCGGAGATCCTCGCCGCATGCCGGCGCATCCGCGAGACGATGTATCCGCAGGGGCTGCCGACCGGCCAGGCCGTGATCACGCCCGCCGGCCGCCTTCCCGCGAAGCACGTGATCCACACCGTGGGCCCGGTCTACGGCAATCACCGGGGCGAAGAGGCTGCGTTGCTCGCCGCCTGCTACGAGAACAGCATCGCGCTTGCCGCCCGCCACTCGCTCGCGACGATCGCTTTTCCCGCGATCTCGACGGGGGTGTACGGCTACCCGAAAGACGAGGCCAAGCGCGTCGCGCTCGCGGCCGTGGAACGCGCGTTGAATATGCACACGGGCATCGTCGAGGTGAGGCTCGTCTTCTTCAGCTAGCCGTTACAGGCGCCGCGCGCCGTCCACGCCGGGAACGTCCCTGACCTGCCGCAGCACGCGGTCGATGGCCTCGGCGCCCGAAACCTGCAGCGTGAAGCGCATGTAGGCGTGCGCGCCCTTCGAGAGCGTGTTCACCGCGACCACGTTGATCCGCTCGCGCGCGATCGCTTCCGAGACGTCGCGCAGCAGCCCCTGGCGGTCGAGCGCCACCACCTCGAGGTCGGCGGAGAAGGCGCTGTCCTCGCCCACCTTGCCCCAGTCGGCCGGCATGAGCCGCTCGCGCTGCGCGGCATCCAGGCGCGTCACGTTCGGGCAATCGAGCCGGTGGACCATCACGCCGCGCGTGCGCGTGACGAGCCCCACGATGGGATCGGGCGGAACCGGCTTGCAGCACTTGGCCACCATCGTGGCGATGTTGTTCACGCCGAGGACGAGCACGCCGCCCGCGCTCGAGCGCGAAGGCCGGGCCACCGTGAGCGGCGGCGGCGCGGGCGCGGGGGGCGCCTCGCCGCGCACCGCGATCTCCACCTGGCGCGCCGTCACCTCGCCGCGCCCGAGCGCGGCGAAGAATTCGTCCAGCTTGCCGAAGCCCGCCGCATGGGCGATGGCCTCGTGCGAGGTATTAGTCGCACCCAGCCGCTGCAGCTCCTTTTCCAGCAGCCCGCGCCCTTCGGCCACGTCGTGCTCGTAGTCCTCGGCCCGGAACCACTGGCGCACCTTGGCGAGCGCGCGCGGGCTCGCGAGGTAGCCGTGCTGCGGCGAGAGCCAGTCGCGCGAGGGGCCGCCCTGCTTCGCCGAGAGGATCTCGACTCGCTGCGCGTTCTGCAGCTTGTAGTCGAGCGGCACCATCTGGCCGTCCACCTTGGCGCCGCGGCAGCGGTGTCCGAGGTCCGTGTGCACGTGGTAGGCGAAATCGATCGGCGTGGAGCCCGCGGGCAGGTCGATCACGCGCCCCTGGGGCGTAAGCACATAGATGGTGTCGTCGAAGAGCGCGCGGGCCTGCCGCGCCGTCCCCTCGCCCAGCACCTCCTGCTTCCACGCGAGCACCTGGCGCAGCCAGGCGATCTTGGCGTCGAAGGCCTTGTCGCTGCGCGCACCTTCCTTGTACCGCCAGTGCGCCGCCACGCCGTGTTCGGAGGCCTGGTGCATCTCCTCGGTGCGGATCTGCACCTCGAGGGTGCGTCCCTCCGGGCCGACCACCGCGGTGTGCAGCGACCGGTAGTCGTTCGCCTTCGGGCTCGCGATGTAGTCGTCGAACTCGCCTTCGATGGGCGTCCACAGGTCGTGCACGACGCCCAGCACCGTGTAGCACTCACGCACGTTGCGCACGATGACGCGCACGGCGCGGATGTCGTAGAGGCGCTCGAACGCGACATTGCGCCCGCGCATCTTCCGCCAGATCGAATAGATGTGCTTGGGCCGGCCCTGGATCTGCGCCTTGATGCCCATCGCGGCGAGCTCCTTGTGCAGCGTGTCGATCACGCGCTGGATGAACGCCTCGCGCTCGGTGCGCTTCTCGTCCAGCATCGTCGCGATGCGCTTGTAGAGCTCGGGCTCGGTGAAGCGGAACGAGTAGTCCTCGAGCTCCCACTTGAGGTCCGAGACGCCCAGGCGGTTGGCGAGCGGGGCGAAGAGGCCGAGCGTGCGTTCGCCCGCGGCGCGGCGCACCGCCTCGTCGGCCTTGGTGAGCGAGCGCAGGTACACGACCCGCTCGGCGAGCTTGATCAGCACCACGCGCACGTCCTCGGCGATGGCGAGCAGCATCTTGCGCAGCGCCTCGATGTCGGCTCCTGAAGCGTCGATCGCCTCGATGCGCCCCGCGCGGGCCACGCCGCGCAGCAGCGCCGTGAGCTCGGGACCGAAGGCGGCCTGGATCGCCTCCAGGTCGAGCTCGTTCTCCGGGATCGCCTGGCCGATGAGCGCCGCCGCGAGGGTCTCGGGATCGGCGCCCTGCAGCAGGAGCAGCCGGGCCACCGCGAGCGCGCGTTCGAAGGCCTCGGCGCGGCCGGCCGCGCTCGCCGCGCCCCGGGCGAAATGCAGCGCCCGGGCGGGAAGCTCGGCGTGGGCGGCGCCGAAAGTGGCGCGCAGCTCGCCCTCGAATGGGGCGAGATCGGTCGTGGAGGAAGTCGAAAGCACTGGGTTGGGGCCTCGTTGGGATTCTACGTGCGGAAAATTCGGCATGTCCATGAATGAATCCTCCCGGGCGCGGGAACGGGCGCCCGGGCGACGATGCGTCCATGGAACTCGCACCCATCCCGGTTTCGTCGAGCAGCGCCCGCGGCGCCTACCCATCGGTTCGCGCCCGGCGCATTGCCAGCGTCAAGTTCATGGGGCTGGAAGTGGACGGGGAGCTCGAGGCCGCGCCGTGGGGACGGCCGGCCTCGCGTCCGGGCGGCGGAATCCTCTCCATCGCATTCCGCGTCATCGGTCGCCTGGTGGCGGCGCGGCCCTAGGCGGCTCGACGCGGTTCTTACCGGCCTGCGGCACACACCGCGGGCCGGCTTTTCTTCGTTTGTTATCCTGTATGGCATGGCGATTGCTCGGCTTTGCTCCGGACAGCCGCCGACCCGATGCCGCACCTTTACAACGAGATGTTCGACGCCGATCGCGCGGTGCGCCCGCATTACGCGGCGATCGCGGAGTGGCTCGCTGAAACGCCGCCCGCGCGCATCGCGCAGCACCGGCAAGCGGCCGATCTCCTGTTCCACCGCGTCGGCATCACGTTCGCGGTCTACGGCGAGGCTTCCGGCACCGAGCGGCTGATCCCCTTCGACATCGTCCCGCACGTGATCCCGGGCGAGCGCTGGGACGCGCTGGGCCGCGGGCTTCGCCAGCGCGTGCAGGCGCTCAACCGCTTCCTCCACGACATCTACCACGGCCAGGAGATCGTGAAGGCGGGCGTCATTCCCGCCACGGAGATCCTCGGCAACGCGCAGTTCCGGCGCGAGATGATCGGCGTGGAGGTGCCCGGGAACGTGTACGCGCACGTGGCGGGCGTGGACCTGGTGCGCAACGCCGACGGCGACTACTACGTGCTCGAGGACAACCTGCGCACGCCTTCGGGCGTCTCGTACATGCTCGAGAACCGCAAGATGATGATGCGGCTCTTCCCCGAGCTCTTCGCCAACCAGCATATCCGCCCGGTCGACCACTATCCGGACCTGCTGCTCGAGACGCTGCGCGGCGTGGCGCCCCGCAAGGACGTCTCGCCCGTCATCGTGCTGCTCACGCCCGGCCACTTCAACAGCGCCTACTTCGAGCACGCGTTCCTCGCGCAGCAGATGGGCATCGAGCTCGTGGAGGGCCAGGACCTCTTCGTGCGCAACGACACGGTGTTCATGCGCACGACGCAGGGCCCGCAGAAGGTGGACGTGATCTACCGGCGCATCGACGACGACTTCCTCGACCCGCTCGCCTTCCGCCCGGATTCCATGCTCGGCGTCCCGGGGCTGCTCGCGGCCTACCGCGCCGGCGGCGTCACGCTCGCCAACGCCATCGGCACGGGCGTTGCCGACGACAAGTCGATGTATCCCTACGTGCCCGACATGATCCGCTTCTACCTCGGGCAGGAGCCGATCCTCAAGAACGTGCCCACCTACCGGCTGCGCGACAAGGAGGACCTGGATTACGTGCTCGCCCACCTCGACGAGCTGGTGGTGAAGGAAGCCCAGGGATCGGGCGGCTACGGGATGCTCGTCGGCCCCACCGCGAGCCGCGACGAGCGCGAGCGCTACCGCCAGCGCATCCTCGACGCGCCGGAGCGGTTCATCGCGCAGCCCACGCTGTCGCTGTCGGTCGTGCCCACCTTCTGCGGCGACGGCATGGGCGACCGCCACATCGACCTGCGGCCCTACGTGCTCTCGGGCTTCGAGGTGAACTTCGTCCCGGGCGGCCTTACGCGCGTGGCGCTGCGCGAAGGCTCGCTGGTGGTGAACTCCTCGCAGGGCGGCGGCGTGAAGGACACCTGGGTGGTCGATTGATGGCGCGCGGCGCGAGGCTCGAGGCGCGGGATGCTTAGCCGGGTGGCGTCGAGCCTCTACTGGATGAGCCGCTACGTCGAGCGCGCCGAGAACACCGCGCGCGTGCTGGACGTCGCGTGGCGCATGAGCCTGCTCGTGAAGGAGCCGGCCCTGCAGGACCAGGAGTGGTTCGCGCCGCTCAACATCACGGGCACGCTCTTCCCGTTCTCCGGGCGCCACGACCGGGTGTGCGCGCGCGAGGTGCTGCATTTCATGGCGCTCGACCCCGAGAACCCGTCCTCGATCTACGCCTGCGCGCGGCAGGCGCGCGAGAACGCCCGCGCGGTGCGCGGCTCCATCACCTCCGAGATGTGGGAGGTCCTCAACTCCACCTGGCTGGAGATGCAGCAGATGGACGAGGGCAAGATGGAAGCGCGCGGCATCTCGGCCTTCTTCGACTGGGTGAAGGAGAGGAGCCACCTCTTCCGCGGCGTGACGTTCGGCACCATGCACCGCGACGACGCCTACGAGTTCGCGCGGCTGGGCACGCACATGGAACGCGCCGATTCCACCGCGCGCATCCTCGACGTGAAGTACCACATCCTGCTGCCGAGCGTGAAGGACGTGGGCGGCGCGGTGGACTACTACCAGTGGTCGGCGGTGCTGCGCTCGGTCTCGGCCTTCGAGGCCTATCGAAAGGTCTACCGCGACGTGATCACGCCGCTCAAGCTCGCCGAGCTCCTCATCCTGCGCGACGACATCCCGAGGAGCCTGCGCTTCTGCCTGAACCAGGTGTTCGACACGCTGGGCCACGTCCAGAACGCCCAGTCGGGGGAAACGCTGCGGCGCGCGGGGCAGATCCTCTCGCAGCTGCAATACGGCCGCATCTCCGAGATCTTCGCCGGCGGCCTGCACGAATACCTCACCGAGTTCCTGGAGTCGATGCAGGACCTCTCCTCGAACATCCAGCGCTCGTTCTTTTCCTCCGGCTCCGTCGAGTAGAATCCTCCCATGACCTATTGCGTGGCCTTGCGTCTCGACACGGGGATGATCTTCGCCTCGGATTCGCGCACCAACGCGGGCGTGGACCACATCGCCACGTTCTCGAAGATGCGCGTGTACGAGAAGAAGGACGACCGCGTGATCGTGGTGCTCTCGTCCGGCAACCTCGCCATGACGCAGGGCGTGATCAACATCCTCGAGAAGCACGCGCGCGCCCCGGAGGGCACCGAGACCATCTGGACGGCGGCCTCGATGTACGACGCCGCGGAGCTGGTGGGCGACGCGCTTCGCGAGATGCAGCGGCGCGACTCGCCCTTCCTCGCGCAGGCCTCCATCGAGGCCAACGCGAACCTGCTGGTGGGCGGCCAGATCGGCACCGAGCCCCCGCGCCTCTTCCACGTGTACGCGCAGGGCAACTTCATCGAGGCCACCGACGACACGCCCTATTTCCAGCTGGGCGAGAGCAAATACGGCAAGCCGATCCTCGACCGCGTGGTCTCCATGGCCACGCCGCAGAAGGAAGCCGCCAAGTGCGTGCTGATCTCCTTCGACTCGACCATGAAGTCCAACATCTCGGTGGGCCTGCCCATCGACCTGCTCTGGTACCCGCGCGACAGCCTGCGCGTGGGCCTGCAGCACCGCGTTCGCGAGGGCGATCCCTACTTCACGATGCTGCGCTCGCGCTGGGGCGGCGGCCTGCGGCGCGTCTTCTCCGAACTTCCGGATCCCGACTGGCTCGAATGAAAGGGAGGGTCAGAGCCCTTTTCGGGAGGAAAAGGGCTCTGACCCCATGACCATCAAAGTCGCGCTGCACCACCGCACGCACTACGCGTTCGACCGGCCGGTGTCGTTGTCGCCGCACGAGGTGCGGCTGCGGCCGGCGGCGCACTGCCGCACGCCCATCGAGAGCTATTCGCTCAAGGTGAAGCCCGCCAAGCACTTCCTCAACTGGCAGCAGGACCCGTACGGCAACTGGGTCGCGCGCCTGGTCTTTCCCGAGAAGGCGCGCGAGCTCGAGATCACGGTGGACCTGGTGGCCGAGATGACGGTCATCAACCCGTTCGACTTCTTCGTCGATCCCGCGGCAGCGAGCTTCCCGTTCGCCTACAGCAACGAGAATTTCCGCGAGCTCACGCCCTACCTCGAGCAGTTGCCGCCGACCCCACGGTTCATGGCGTGGGTGGAAAAGGCGCGCGCGCGCTTCCTGGGCGCGCCGATCACCACGATCGACCTCCTGATCGCGGTGAACCGCATGGTGCGCGAGGACGTGAACTACCTGGTGCGCATGGAGCAAGGCATCCAGGCGCCCGAGGAGACGCTCGCGTGCGGCCAGGGCTCGTGCCGCGACTCCGCGTGGCTGCTGGTGCAGATCCTGCGCTACCTCGGCATCGCCGCGCGTTTCGCCTCGGGCTACCTGATCCAGCTCGCGGCCGACCAGAAATCCCTCGACGGGCCGTCGGGGCCCGAGAAGGACTTCACCGACCTGCATGCGTGGTGCGAGGCCTACGTCCCGGGCGCGGGATGGATCGGGCTGGACGCCACCTCGGGCTTGCTGGCGGGCGAGGGGCACATCCCGCTCGCCTGCACGGCGCTACCCGGGAGCGCCGCGCCCGTGAGCGGCATGACCGACGTCGCCGAGACGAAGCTCACGTTCGAGATGTCGGTCACGCGCATCCACGAGGATCCGCGCGTCACGCGCCCGTACACCGATGCGCAGTGGGCGGCCATCGACACGCTCGCATCGCAGGTCGATCGCGAGCTCGCCGACGGCGACGTGCGCCTCACGCTGGGCGGCGAGCCCACGTTCGTCTCCGTCGACGACATGGACGGCGCGGAGTGGAACCACACGGCGCTTTCGCCGAAGAAGCTCGAGCTCGCCACGATCCTGCTGCATCGCCTGCGCGCGCGCTTCGCGCCGGGCGGCATGCTGCACTTCGGCCAGGGCAAGTGGTACCCGGGCGAGCCGCTGCCGCGCTGGGCGCTCTCGTGCTTCTGGCGCAAGGACGGCACGCGCCTGTGGGAAGCGCCCGAGGACGGGCCCAAATCCCCGGCCCCTCGCGAGATCGAGGATGCGCGGCGCATCGCGGTGGAGATCGCGCAAGCGCTCGGCCTCTCCCCGGAGTACGTGATGCCCGCATACGAAGACCCCTGGCGCACGGTGCGCGAGGAGTCGAGCCTGCCGCCCAGCGCGCGACGACTCGCCGAAGCGCTGGGCGACCCGGTGGGCTACGTCCTTCCGCTCAAGGCCGTGGTGCGCCCGAAGCCCGCGAACCAGACGAAGTGGATGAGCTCGCCGTGGCCGCTGCGGCGCGAGAAGATCTTCCTCGCCGAGGGCGATTCGCCCATGGGCTACCGGCTGCCGCTCGGCTCGCTCCCGGAAACGCTCCCCGAGGACGACGAGCCGCAGATCCCGCCCGATCCCTTCGAGCGGCGCGACGCGCTGGGCCGGCGCAAGCCCGCCAAGGCCGCCTCCGGGGCGAAGACCACGCGGCCCCGCCGCACGGCGCCGGGAGCCTCGCGCGAGGTCGTGAAGACGGCGCTCTGCGTCGAGCTGCGCGGGGGAGCCCTGCACGTGTTCCTGCCGCCCATGACGCTGCTCGAGGATTTCATCTCGCTCGTCGGCGCCGTGGAATCGGCGGTGCTCGCGCTCGAGCTGCCCTTGCGCTTGGAGGGATACGCGCCACCGGAGGATCCGCGCCTGGGCCGCTTCGCGGTCACGCCCGATCCCGGCGTGATCGAGGTGAACATCCATCCCGCGAGCAACTGGGAGGAGCTCAAGCACCACGTGGAAGCGCTCTACGCCGAAGCGCGCGAGACGCGCCTCACCACCGAGAAGTTCATGCTCGACGGGCGCCATACGGGAACCGGCGGCGGCAACCACGTGACGCTCGGCGGGCCCACGGCCGCGGACAGCCCGCTGCTGCGCCGCCCCGACCTGCTGCGCAGCCTCATCGCCTATTGGCAGAACCACCCGGCCCTCTCCTACCTCTTCTCCGGGATGTTCGTGGGGCCCACGAGCCAGTCGCCGCGCGTGGACGAAGCACGCGACGACACGCTCTACGAGCTGGAGATCGCCTTCGAGCAGCTCGACAAGACGTTCAAGCGAGGCGAGACGAACGACAAGCCGTGGCTGGTGGACCGGATCCTGCGCAATTTCCTGGTCGACCTCACCGGCAACACGCACCGCACCGAGTTCTCCATCGACAAGCTCTACGCACCCGGCACCGCCACCGGGCGCCTGGGCCTGCTCGAGATGCGCGCCTTCGAGATGCCGCCGCACGCGCGCATGAGCCTCGTGCAGATGCTGCTGCTGCGCGCGCTGGTCGCGCGCTTCTGGTCCCAGCCCTATCGCCGCAAGCTCGTGCACTGGGATACCCGGCTGCACGACGAGTTCATGCTGCCGCACTTCGTGGCGCAGGACCTGCGCGACGTGGTCGAGGACCTCGCCGCCGCCGGCTATCCCTTCCGGCTCGACTGGTTCGCGCCGTTTCTCGAGTTCCGCTTCCCGCGCTACGGCAGCGTCTCCTACGACGGCATCGAGATCGAGCTGCGCCAGGCGATCGAGCCGTGGCACGTGCTGGGCGAGCAGGTGGCGCAGGCCGGCACCTCGCGCTTCGTGGATTCGTCCGTGGAGCGGCTGCAGGTGAAGGCCATGCGCCTCAACCCGCAGCGCCACGTGATCGCTTGCAACGGCCGCGCCGTGCCGATGACGCCGGCCGGGCGCGCGGGCGAGTTCGTCGCGGGCGTGCGCTACCGCGCGTGGGCGCCGCCTTCGGCGCTGCATCCGACGGTGCCGGTGCATGCGCCGCTCGTCTTCGACCTGGTGGACCAGTGGAACGGCCGCTCGCTGGGCGGCTGCACGTACCACGTGGCGCACCCGGGCGGGCGCAACTACGACACCTTCCCGGTGAACGCGCTGGAAGCCGAGGCGCGGCGGCGCGCCCGCTTCGAGCCGATGAACCACTCGCCCGGCGCGATGAACGTCGTGATCGAGGGGCGCAACCCGCGTTTCCCCGTGACGCTCGACCTGCGCAAGGAACCCGAGCCGGCCTCCTGAGGGCGGCTCGCGCGCGCCCCTCAAGGCGGGCCCCGCGGCGCGCTCCAGTAGCGCACCGCGCTCGCCGCGTAGCCGCTGACGGCGACCGCGCCGCCCGCATCGCCCGGCAGCACCACGTGCAAGGCCCCCTCGCGGTCGGTGCGATGGACCTCGACGCCGCGTTGCGCGTAGCGTGACATCACCGCCTCGTTCGGATGATGGAAGCGGTTTCGATAGCCGACGGAGAGCAGCGCCACGCGGGCGCCCACCGCATCCAGGAACGCGGGCGATGACGACGTGCGCGAGCCGTGGTGCGGAACCAGCATCACGGTGGACCGCAACGCCGGCGCATCGCGCGCCACCATCTCCGCTTCGCTGCGCGCCTCCACATCCGCCGTGAGCAGCGCCGAGGCCCCGCGCGCCGCGATGCGCATCACGCAACCCCGGTCGTTTTCCTTGCGCCGGTCGCGCTGCGCATACACGGCCGGCGCCGGATGCAGGATCTCGAACTCCACGCCGTCCCAGCTCCAGCGCGTCCCCGCCTGGCAGCGCAGCGACAAGGGAAAGAATGCATGCAAGCCGTTATCCGGACGAAGCGTGGAGAGAAGCCACGCCGGCTCACGCGCGTTGGCGATGGAAGCCGCTCCGCCCGAATGATCGTCGTCCGCGTGCGTCACCACGACGCCTTCGAGGCGGTCCACGCCCTCGCCGCGCAGGAAGGGGACGGCGATGCGGTTGCCGCTATCGGCATCCGCGTTCCACGAGGGCCCCGTGTCGTACATGAACGCGTGCGATCGCGTGCGCACCACGATCGCAAGGCCGTTGCCCACGTCGAGCACATCCAGCCACGCTTCGCCGGGGCCCGGCAGCGGCGCCGCGGCGGTGAAGAGCGGCGCGAGCCACGCCACTCCCGCCGAGCGCAGCGGCACGCCGCGCGGCGCGAGCAGCCACGCGCAGCCCACGGCGGCGGACGCCACGGCCCACGGCGAAGGCTCGGCGCTCTCGAGCATCGCGAGCGGAAGCGAGGCGAGCACCTCGAGCGGGACCATGACCCACCCCATGAGCGCATGCGCGGCGTCGAGCAGCCAGGGCAGCGGCAGGAAGGCGCCGGCGATCGTGAGCGGCACGACGGCGAGGCTCACGACGGGAATCGCGAACGCGTTGGCGAGCGGCGAGACGAGCGAGACCTGCTGGAAGAGCGCCACCAGCATGGGCAGCATGCCCACGGTGACGGCGAATTGCTCGCCGAACGCCGCCTGCAGCTTGCCGGGACGCCCGGCGCGCAGCGACAGCGCGTAGAAGATCGCCGCGACCGCGCCGAAGGACAACCAGAACCCCGGCGAGAGCACGGCCCACGGATCGATCGCGAGCACCACGAAGGCCGCGAGCGCGAGCACGCGGGACGGCGAGCCGTGGCGATCGGCCAGCAGGCACGCGCCGACGGTGGCGAGCATGAAGAAGGTCCGTTGCGCGGGCACCGCGTAGCCCGTCATCAACGTGTAGGCGAGCGCGCAGGCCACGCCCGCCACGGTGGCCGCCTTGCGCGCCGGATAGCGCAGGACGAGCGCCGGCACGCGCGCCCATGCGCGCCATGCGATGGCGAAGGCGAGCGCGGCGAGCATCGTGATGTGCAGGCCCGAGATGCTCATGAGGTGGCCCACGCCGGTGCGCCAGAACACGTCCCAATCGTCCGCGGCGATGGAATCCTGGTCCCCGATGGCGAGCGCCACGAGCACGCCGCGCAAGCGCGCCTCGCCCAACCGCTCGAGCATCCCTTCGCGGATCTCGCCTCGCCAGCGATGCAGGGTGTATGGCCAGCCCTCGGCGCGTGCCTCGAGCCGCTGGGGCGCCGGCCTTGCCCGCACGTAGCCCGCGGCGCGAATGCCGCGCTCGAGCGCCCACGGCTCGAGGTCGAAGGTGTGCGGATTCGCGAGGCCCCGCACGCGCGTCAATCGCACGGTGAGATGCCAGCGCTCGCCCGGAACGAGCTTCGGCAATGGCGCGGCTTCGCCTCCGCGCTCGGGAAACCACGTGAGCGACACGTGCTCGGGCACGCGCGCACCCGGCGTGAGCGTGCGCTCGATGTCGAACATGAAGCGCGTCCCGGCCTCCTTCGGCTGCGGGAGGTCCGCGACCAGCCCCACGACCTCGATGTCGCGGCCTTCCCATTCGAGCGGGAGCGCGTCCGCAAGCCGCATCTCCGCGCGCCACGCCGGCCACGCGATGCCGAGCGAACACCCCGCGACGAAGAGGAGTAGCCGTCGCAACGGCCACCTGCTGCGCGGCACCAGCGCAACACCGAGGAGCGCCGCGACGCCGACAATCCCCGGGCGCGCATCGGGAAGCACCGATGCGTGTTGCAGCACCAGGGCACCGAGCACGAACGCGAGGACAAAAATGCGCATGGGACGATAGAATCCCTAACGATTCGATCGCCCGCCCGATGACTCCCGACTACCGGCCCGACGTCAAAGCCCCACCTGGCGAAACGCGATCACATGCCGACATCGTCGCGCGCCGGATGAACGGCGGCTTCGGGGGCGTATGACCAAAGCCGTCTTCCTCAGCTACGCGTCGGAGGACGCGGACAGCGCCCGCCGCATGTGCGAGGCGTTGAGCGCGGCGGGAATCGATGCCTGGTTCGACAAGAGTGAGCTGCGGGGCGGCGACGCGTGGGACGCCTCGATCCGCAAGCAAATCAAGGAATGCGCCCTCTTCATTCCCGTCATCTCGGCCAACTCCGACGCGCGCCCTGAGGGCTACTTCCGGCGCGAATGGAATCTCGCCGTCACCCGCATGATGGACATGTCCGACGACCACGCTTTCCTCCTGCCCGTGGTCATCGATGACACGAATGAAGCGGCGGCGCGAGTGCCCGACCGGTTTCGCGAGCGGCAGTGGCTGCGCCTGAACAATGCGAAGGACAGCGCCGACTTCGTCGCGCACGTCGCCCGATTGATAAGCGACGATCCGGCGCCGACATCGGCATCGGCGAGCACCGTGCCGCGCCCCTCCCCTGCGCGAGTTCCTCCTCCCAGGCGCATGAACCGATGGGCTCTCGCTGCGCTCTCTGTCGTCGCCATCGCGGTGGCCAGCGCGATCATCTTGCAGGGTCGCGACGGGCGCAGCCCGCCGTCGCCACAAACGGGGGCGTCGAGCACGCCTGCTCCGGACCGCAAGTCGGTCGCTGTCCTGCCCTTCGAAAACCTGAGCGGACACGCCGAAGACGCGTACCTTGCCGATGGCCTGCACGAGGAAATCCTGAATGCGGTGGCGCGGCTGCGCGACCTCAAGGTCATCTCGCGCACATCGGTGATGGAATACCGTGGCAAGGCGCACAACGTGCGCGAGATCGGGGAGCGATTGGGCGTGGGCACGATCCTCGAGGGCTCGATCCGGCGCGACGGCAACACCGTGCGGCTTACGGTGCAGCTCATCGACGCGCATTCGGACCGCCATCTGCTCGCGGTGAACTACGATCGCGACATGGTGAAGGTCCTCGATCTGCAGAGCACGGTGGCGCGACGAATCGCCGAGGCGCTCTCCAGCACCCTCAGCCAGGGCGAGCGCGACAAGCTGTACGCGGTTGCGACCAACAGCGGCGACGCCTACGATCGCTACCTGCGGGCGGTCGCGCTCTTTCGCAGGCCGGTGCCCAACGATGACAGGGGCGTGGTCGAACCGAAGCGCCTGCTGGAAGAGGCGTTGCGCTTCGACCCAGAGTACGCCGAAGCCCTCGCCCTGCTGTCGCAGGCCAACACCTGGCTCTTCTTCAATACGCGGCGTGCGGAGGATGGCGCGGCGGCGCGCCGGGCCTTCGAACGGGCGCTCGCGATAGATCCGCAGCTTCCGGAGGCGCGGCTCGCCCGCGGCCTCTACTCGATGTACGTCCAAAAGGACCTGGACCAGGCCATGGCCGATTTCGAGTCCGTGGTGTCGTCACGCCCCAGTGCCGCGGAGGCTCACTACGCGCTCGGGCTTGCGTTGCGCCGCCGGGGTCGCTTCGACGAAGCGCTTGGGCACCTGAAGCGCGCGTCGGACCTCGATCCCCTCAACTGGGGTCGCGCGATGGCTCCCGTCACTACCTTGACGGGACTGCGGCGCTTTCCCGAGGCCATCGAGGAGGCGCGCGCCTTTTCCAGGCGCGACCCCAATATCCCCGAACCGTACTTTGTCATTGCGCACCTCGAAGCCAGCATGCAGCACAGCCCCGAGCCGCTCCGCGCGGCATTGCGCGACCACGGGAGCCTGCTGGATGCGAAAGACCGCAGCGCGATCGAAGGCGAGATTGCGTTCGCGGAAGGGCGTTACCTCGATGCGGCGCGGCTTGCAAAGGCCGTTCCGGAAGAGGACGTGCTGACCATGGCCTACTATCGCGGCCTCCTGTACCTCGCCGCGGGCGATCATGACCGCGCCCTGCGGGAGCTGCGCCACGCCGAGCGCGACGGCATCGCGAGACTCAAGCGCAATCCAGGACTGGTCGACGAGGGCGGCTTCATCGTGGCGCTGGCGGTAACCCAGTCGATGTTGGGCGAACATGCGGCGGCGCTGGCGACCATCGAGGCGGCGAGGGCGGCAACCCCGGAAGCGCTGGACGCCGTCAACGGCCCGGCTTTTTCGTTCTGGCGCAGTGTCATCCTCGTGCGCGCCGGACGCAGAGACGAGGGGTACGCCGAGGCGAAGCGCCTGCTGCGCGTGCCGTTCAGCGCGCCTGAGTTCGGCAGCGGGGCCGAACTCCTGCTCGACAAGAACGATCCGCACTACGACGAGCTGATCAACCACCCGCCGCGTCTCTGAGGGCGACACCCGTGCGCCGGAACACCTCTCAATCGGCCGGCGCGGAAGTCCATGCGTTGCCGGATTTCGCCGCGCCCGCGGTGCGGCGTGTACGGCCGCGCGTTCGGTATGATTCCGCCATGGGTAACGCACGCCGCCCGCCGCGCGCCGCGGGCTTCACCTGGATCGAGATGCTGATCGTCCTCACGGTGGTCGGGATCCTCGCCCTGATGACGATTCCCGCGATGCAGGACAGCGCGCTCAAGCGCCAGGTGAAGGACGGCATGTCGCTCGCCGACGTCGCCAAGGGCGGCGTGCAGGCCGCCTACACGTTGATGGGCACGGGCGACATGCCCGCGGACAACGCGGCCGCCGGCATTCCCGCCCACGACAAGATCGTCGGCAGCTACGTGAAGGACGTGAACGTGGCGGGCGGCGCCATCACGCTCACGTACGGCAACAACGCCTCCAAGCAGCTCGACGGCAAGAAGCTCACGCTGCGCCCCGCCGTCGTGCCCGGCCAGCCGATGGTGCCCATCGCATGGCTCTGCCACCTGGTGGCGGTGCCCAACGGCATGCAGGTGAAAGGCGACGACATCACCGACATTCCCCTCAACTGGCTGCCGATCGAGTGCCGCACCGCGGCGACGAAATGACGCCGGAGTACTGGGAAGAAGCCAAGCGCCACCTGTCGCGGCGCGACCCCGTGCTGAAGAAGCTCGTGAAGGCCTACCGCGACGTGGACATCACCTCGCGCGGAGACGCGTTCCAGACGCTCGCGCGCGCCATCGTGGGCCAGCAGATCTCGGTGAAGGCGGCCAAGTCCATCTGGTCGCGCTTCGAGCAATGCTCGGGGGCGGTCACGCCGGAGGCCGTGGCGGCGCTCGCCCCCGAGAGCATGCGCGCATGCGGCTTGTCGGCCGCGAAGGTGCGCTACATCCACGACCTCGCGGCGCACTTCGCCTCGGGCTCCGTGAAGCCCCGCCGCTGGCCGAAGATGGACGACGAGGCGATCATCGAGGACCTGGTGCGGGTGAAGGGCATCGGGCGCTGGAGCGCCGAGATGTTCCTCATGTTCCACCTCATGCGGCCCGACCTGCTCCCGGTGGACGACCTGGGGCTGCGCCGCGCGATGGAGCGGCAGTTCAACCGGGGCAAGCCGCTCGACAAGGCGCGCATGCGCAAGATCGGCGAGCGGTGGGCGCCCTACCGCTCGGTGGCCTCGTGGTACCTGTGGCGCTCGCTCGAGCCCGTCGCCGCCGAATGATTCCGGTCGTCCTGCTGCATGGCTCGAACTCGTGGGGCGAGGAGCTCTCGCCGCTCGCCCAGGCGCTCGCGCGCAACGGCATCCAGGCGCGCATGCCCAACCTGCTGGGCCACGGCGGGCGGCCCGTGCCCGCGAGCTGGACGTTCGGCGATTTCGCCGACGACCTCGTGGCATGGCTCGATGCCGAGCGCATCGAGAGGGCGCGCTTCGTGGGCTACAGCACCGGCGCCTACCTCGCGCTCTTCCTTGCGCGCCACCACGCCTCGCGCGTCGAGAGCGTCGTCGCCATCGCGGCCAAGTACGTGATCGACGCGAAGACGATCGAGCACTGGGCCTACCTCACGAGCCTCGAGCGCTTCCTCGAGCCCGGCCACCCGCGCGTGCCGCTCTACGAGCGCCATCACGCGGACTGGAAGACGATGACGCAGAACAACAACCGCATGTTCCGCGCGTGGGCCGACGGCGCGCCGCTCACCGAGGCCGATCTGGCGCAGATCGGCGTCCCGGTGATGGTGATCGGCGGCGACCGCGACCCGCTGGTGTCGTGGAACGAGACGCGCGCGCTGGGCCGGCTCATTCCGGGCGCGCACGTGGCCATGTGCTACGGCAGCTCGCACCCCATCTCCGCGATGCCGCTGAACGGCGTGGCGCAGGCCATCGCCCGGTGGATGGAGCGCGCCACCGATCGTCCCCCAGCCGGATGACCGCGCCGGCCGACGCGCTGCTCTTCGACCTGGGCGGGGTCATCATGGGGATCGACCTCGACCGCTGCTTCGCGAGCTGGGGCGCGGATGCCGGCGTGCCCCTCGCGACCCTGCGCGAACGGCACCGCTACGACGAGATGCATGAACGGCACGAGCGCGGCGAAGCGAGCGACGCCGAGTTCTTCGCTTCCCGCGCCCGCATGCTCGACATCGAGCTCACCGACGCGCGCTGGCTCGTGGGCTGGAACGAGATCTTCACCCAGGAGATCACCCCGGTGGTGCGCCTTGTAGAGCGCGTAAAGGACCGCGTGCCCGTCTACGCCTTTTCGAACACGAACGCCGCGCACATGCGGGTCTGGTCGCCGCGCTTCGCGCCCGCCCTCGCCCATTTCCGCGAGGTATTCGTCTCCCACGAGCTGGGCGCGCGCAAGCCCGAGCGCGCCGCCTTCGAGGAAGTCGCGCGGCGCATCGGCGTCGCGCCCCCGCGCATCCTCTTCTTCGACGACACGCGCACGAACGTCGAGGGCGCGCGCGCCGCGGGACTGCAAAGCGTGTGGGTGAGGGAGCCGCAGGACGTGGCCGACGCCCTGCGGCCCTGGCTCGAGGCTACTTGAAGGCTTCGACGCCGGCCTTGGCGATCTCGCCGTCCTGGTCGGAAGACATGCCCGAGACGCCGAGGGCGCCGACGATCTTCCCGTCGATGGTGAGCGGAACGCCCCCCTCCACGGCGGTGACCCCGCGCAGCGTCATGAAGCGGATGCCGGCCCCGCCGCCTGCGATCACGTCCTGGATCACTTTCGTGGAACGGCGCAGGGTCGCGGCGGTGACCGCCTTGTCCTGGGCGATGGCAATGCTCGCGGTCTGCGTCTGGTCGTTCTTCTCGAAGTAGACGAGCTGTCCCGCGGTGTCGACGACCGCGATGGCCATGGGCCAGCCGCGCTTGTGCGCCTCGGCGCTCGCGCCGGCGGCGGCCTTGCGCGCCTGCTCGAGGGTGATGTTGGCGCCGTAGGGCGGATAGGCGGGTGCCTGGGCCTGCGCCGCGCCGATGGCCAGGGCCGTGGCGGCGAATGCGAGCAGCGGACGAAAGTTCATGGAAATCCTCCTGGGATGGCAGCTTGTCGTGGGGGGCCGGTTCGATCCGGCGCGGCCATGCTAGCAGCATTGCCTGCCGGGGCAACGAGTGGCGGCCTTTCAGGCCAGCCGGCCGTCGCTGAGCGTGAGGCGGCGGTCCATGCGGGCCGCGAGCTTCGGATCGTGCGTCACCATGACGAACGCCGCGTCGTGGCGGCGATTCAACTCCACCACCAGGTCGAACACCTTCGCCGCGTTCTCGCTGTCCAGGTTGCCCGTGGGCTCGTCGGCCAGCACGCACGCCGGACCGGTGACGAGCGCGCGCGCCACCGCCACGCGCTGGCGCTCGCCGCCCGAGAGCTCGCCCGGCCGGTGCGCGAGGCGATGGCCGAGCCCCACTTCCTCCAGCATCGCGCGGGCCTTCCCATGCGCCTGCCCGTCCGGCATGCGGCGGATGGTGAGCGGCATCGCCACGTTCTCGAGCGCGGAGAATTCCGGCAGCAGGTGGTGGAACTGGTAGACGAACCCGAGCGCGCGGTTGCGCAGCGCGCCCTGGCCCGCGGGCGAGAGCGCAAGGAAGTCCTCGCCCAGGAGCGTCACCGAGCCCGAGCTGGGCCGGTCGAGGCCCCCGAGCAGGTGCAGGAGCGTGCTCTTGCCCGAGCCCGATGCGCCGACGATCGCCACGGACTCGCCACGGCGCACCTCCATGTCGATGCCGCGCAGGACGGGGACGGCCACCGGGCCGATGCCGAAAGTCTTGGTCAATCCAGTGCAAGAAAGGACCGCCGGAGAGTCATTCATAGCGCAGCGCCTCGGCCGGATTCACGCGCGCGGCGCGCCAGCTGGGGTAGAGCGTAGCGAGGAAGGAGAGGATGAGCGAGAGCGCGGCGGTCCACACGACGTCGAACGCGTGCAGGTCCGAGGGCAGCTCGCTGATGTAGTACACCTCGCGCGAGAGGATCTGGAAGTGGAAGGCGTGCTCGACGGCGGGCACCACGACGTCGATGTTGAGCGCGGTCACGATGCCGGCGATCACGCCCAGCACGGTCCCGACCGTGCCGATCACCACGCCCTGCACCATGAAGACCTTCATGATGCTGCCGGGCGTCGCGCCCAGCGTGCGCAGGATCGCGATGTCGGGATGCTTGTCGGTCACGACCATCACGAGCGTGGAGACCAGGTTGAAGGCCGCCACCGCGATGATGAGCGTGAGGATGATGAACATCATGCGCTTCTCGATCTGGATGGCGCGGAAGTAGTTCACGTTCTGCTGGGTCCAGTCGGAGATCAGCACGTCGCTCGTGACGTGCCGGGCGAGGTCCCGGGCCACGGCGGGCGCGCGGTCCACCTCCTTCACCTTCACGCGCACACCGCTCACCGCGTCCTCGAAGCGGTAGAGCACCTGCGCATCGCGCAGGTTCACGAGCGCGAGCGCCGAGTCGATCTCGTTGTGGTCCATGGCGAAGATGGCCACCACCCTGAACTGCTTGAGGCGCGGCATGAGGCCCGCGGGCGTGACCTGCCCCTGCGGGGAGATCAGCGTCACGCGGTCGCCCACGCCCAGGTGCAGGGCCTGCGCGACACCGATGCCGAGCGCGATGCCGAACTCGCCGGGCCGCAGGTCGGAGAGCTTCCCGCGGCGCAGGTGCGAGCCGAAGTCCGCCACGGTGTCCTCCAGCTCCGGCACGATGCCGCGCACGAATACGCCACGCACGGCGTCGCCCGTGGAGAGCAGCCCCTGCGCGTTCACGAAGGGCGCGGTGGCGACCACCTCGGGGTTGCGCTTCACCTCGTCGGAGAGCTTTTGCCAGTCGGCCAGGCGCCCGTCCGGGCCCAGCAGCTGGATGTGCGCCGCGGCACCCAGGATGCGGGAGCGGATCTCCTTCTCGAAGCCGTTCATCACCGACATCACGCTGATCAGCGCCCAGATGCCGAGCGCGATGCCGACGATCGAGATGAACGAGATGAACGAGATGAAATGCGTGCGGCGCTTGGCGCGGGTGTAGCGCAGTCCGACGTAAAGCTCGTAAGGTCGCAAGGAAGCGGGCTGGAAGAATGCGAGCCGCGATTATGGCGTAGTTCGGAGCTCGCGGTCTCCCGCATAATCCTTTCTTGCCCCTCGATCTCGTCATCCCCGACCTGCTGCTGCCGCCCGATGCGCCCGCGAGCCTGCGCGAGGCCCGGTTGGCGCACGCCGAGCGGTGGCTCGCGCGGGCGGATTTCGAGGACTTCGAGGCGGGCGGGCCCCGGGCGTGGATCGCGGCCCGCTACGGCCTCGCCGCGCCCGTGCCCGTGGCGCCCATCGCGCTCGCGGGCGAGGGCGAAGAGGCCGGGGGCGATTGGATTTGCGCCGACCCTGTGCACCTGCGCATCGAGCGCGACGCGACCGTGCTGCACGACGCCTCGGCGCTCGGCCTGGATCGCGCCGAGGCCGACGCGCTGGTCGCAAGCCTGCAGGCGCACTTCGCGCAGGACGGCCTCGAGATGCGCGCGCCTTCGCCGGGCCGGTGGTATGCGCGCGTTCCCGCCGGCGAGCTTCCGCGCACGGTTGCGCTCGACGCGGCCGTCGGACGCAACGTCTTCGGCATGCTGCCCGAGGGAGGGGCCCGGATCCGCTGGCGTGCGGCCCTCACCGAGGCGCAGATGGTGATGGCGGCCCACGAGGTGAATGCGCGGCGCGAGCCGGCGCGCCCTGCCGTGAACAGCGTGTGGTTCTGGGGCGAGGGAACGCTGCCGGCGTCGCTGCCGGGCGCCTACCACCGCGTGCTCGCCGACGACGTCTTCGCTCGCGGCCTCGGGCGCCTCTCGGGCGCGGAGGCTCGCGCGTTGCCCGAATCGATGGACGCCGTGCTCGCGTCCCCGGGGCAAGCCACCCTCGTGGTCCTCGACGGCCTCACGCCCGCGCTGCGAAGCGGCGACACGTCGCGCTGGCTCTCGGCCGCGGCCGCGATCGATCGCGCGTGGTTCGAGGCGATCCCGCGGGCCCTCGCGGCGCATGACGCGGTTCGCATCGTGCTGCCCGGCGACCGTCGAACGCGCGTGGCCACGCTCGGGCGCCGCGCGCGCTGGCGGCTGCTGCGCGCGCGCAAGCCCCTCTCGGCCCATGCCTGAGATCGTCCACCGGACCTACGACGCCGAAGCCGTCGAACGGCTCGCCGCCGCCGGCTGCGACCGGCGCCTTGCGCGGCTCTACGCCGCGCGCGGCCTGGCCGATGCCGGCGAGCTCGACCGGTCGCTGCGCTCGCTGCTGCCCCCCGGGCGCCTGCAGAGCGTCGACGACGCCGCGCGCCTGCTCGCCGATGCGATCGCGCGCCGCGAGCGGCTGCTCATCGTCGCCGACTACGACGCGGATGGCGCGACGGCATGCGCCGTCGGCGTGAAGGCCCTGCGCGCCTTCGGCGCGACGGTGGACTACCTGGTCCCGAACCGCTTCGAGCACGGCTACGGGCTCACGCCGGAGATCGTGCGCGAGGCCGCCGCACGCGCCCCCCAGGTGCTCATCACCGTGGACAACGGCATCGCGGCGGTGGAAGGCATCGCGGAAGCGAACCGCTTGGGAATGCGCGTGCTCGTCACGGACCATCACCTGCCCGGCGCCGCGCTTCCGGCCGCCGCCTGCATCGTGAATCCCAACCAGGCCGGATGCGGATTCCCGAGCAAGAACCTCGCGGGCGTGGGCGTGATCTTCTACACGATGCTCGCCCTGCGCGCGGAGCTGCGCAGGCGCGGCGCGTTCACGCCCGCGCATCCCGAGCCGAATCTCGCCGAGCTCCTCGACCTGGTCGCGCTCGGCACCGTGGCCGACGTCGTGAAGCTCGACGCGAACAACCGCATCCTCGTGGCGCAGGGGCTTGCGCGCATCCGCTCGGGGCACGCCTCGCCCGGCATCGCCGCCCTGCTCGACGTGGCCGGGCGCACGGCACGGCAGGCACGCGCCTACGACCTCGCGTTCTCCGTGGGGCCGAGGCTCAATGCCGCCGGCCGACTGCAGGACATGTCGCTCGGCATCGAATGCCTGCTCGCGAGCGACCCGGCCCGCGCGCTGGATCTCGCGGGCAAGCTCGACCGGTTGAATCGCGAGCGGCGCGACATCGAGGCGAACATGCAGGACTCGGCGCTCGCGATGCTGGAGGGAATCGAGGCGAGCGGCGGGTACACGCTCTCGCTGCACCGGCCCGAATGGCACGCGGGCGTGGTGGGCCTGCTCGCTTCGCGCCTGAAGGATCGCTTCCACAGGCCAGTCTTCGCGTTCGCCGCGGAAGCCAACGGCCGGTTGAAGGGATCCGGGCGATCGATCGCGGGCTTCCACCTGCGTGACGCGCTCGACCTGGTGGAAAAGCGCAGGCCCGGCCTGCTCGAGCGCTTCGGGGGCCACGCCGGCGCGGCGGGCGCCACGATCGCCCTCGAGGGGCTCGCGGCGTTTCGCGAGTCGTTCGAGGCGGTGGCGCGCGAGTGGCTCACGCCCTCCGACCTGGAGGAGCGCATCGAGACCGACGGTGCCCTCGAGCCCGCCGAGATGACCGCCGAGTTCGCCCAGGCCTTGCGCGAACAGGTCTGGGGCCAGGGATTTCCCGAGCCGCGCTTCACCGGCCGCTTCGCGGTCGAGTCGCAGCGCGTGGTGGCCGGGAAGCACGTGAAAGCCATGTTGGTCCTCGGCCGCCAACGATTCCCGGCGATCCGCTTCGGCAATCCGCAAGTGCTTCCGGCTTCGATCGAGGCCGTCTACCGCCTCGACGTGGACGACTTCCAGGGCGCCTTCAACGTCCAGCTCGTCCTCGAATACGCGCGCTAGCTCTCTCGCGCCTCGTGCCTCGTGCCTTATAATCCACGCCATGGAAGCCGATCGCCTCAACGCCATCCAGAATTCCCTCCAGGACCTCGCGGCACGCACCGCGGAGCTGCGGAGGTATCTTTGACTACGACGCGAAGAAGTCGCGGCTCGTGGAGGTCGTCCGCACCCTCGAGGATCCGAAGATCTGGGATGACGCCAAGCGCGCCCAGGACCTGGGGCGCGAGCGGCGCACGCTCGAAGGCACCGTCGATACCGTCGAGAAGATCGAGTCGGGCCTGAAGGACTCGAGCGACCTCTTCGCGCTCGCGCGCGGCGAGGGCGACGACGAGACGCTCGAATCGGTGGCCTCCGACGTGCGGGGCGTCGCGAAGCTCGTGGAGGACCTCGAGTTCCGCCGCATGTTCGACGACCCGATGGACCCGAACAACTGCTTCGTGGACCTGAACGCGGGCCAGGGCGGCACCGAGGCGCAGGACTGGGTCTCCATGCTGCTGCGGATGTACCTCAAGTATTGCGACAAGAAGGGCTTCAAGGCGGAGCTGCTGGAGGAAAGCGCCGGGGAAGTCGCGGGACTGAAGAGCGCCTCCATCAAGGTGACGGGCCCGTACGCGTACGGCCATCTGCGCACCGAGAACGGCATCCACCGGCTGGTTCGCAAGTCGCCCTTCGACTCGAACGCACGGCGCCACACCTCGTTCGCGAGCGTGTTCGTCTATCCCGAGGTGGACGAGACGATCGAGGTGGAGATCAACCCGGCGGACCTGCGCATCGACACCTACCGCGCCTCGGGCGCCGGCGGGCAGCACGTGAACAAGACGGATTCGGCCGTGCGCATCACGCACCTTCCGACCAACATCGTGGTCTCCTCGCAGAACGACCGCTCGCAGCACCGCAACCGCGCGGAAGCGATGGCGATGCTCAAGAGCAAGCTCTACGAGCT
>DATIWC010000028.1:0-8019 GCA_035519515.1 Usitatibacter sp. | reverse complement strand
GCGCCGATGGTGCCCGTCGGATTGAAGCAGGAGTTCTGCGGAAATAGCGCGGAGCCCGCTACGAAGACGTTCGGCACGTCCCAACACTGGCCGAAGCGGTTGGTGACGCTCGTCTTCGGATCGTTGCCGATCGCAGCACCTCCATTGATATGCGTGGACTGGTACGAAGTCGACGCGTACGGCTTCTTGCGCGGATTGCCCACCGCAAGCGTGACGCCGCGCATCGCCTTGCCGATCTCCGTGCCCTTGTCCGTGAGAAAGGCCGAGAGCTTGATGTCGTTGTCAGGAAGGTCGTACGTGATGCGAAGCAGCGGCTGTCCCCAGGCGTCGGTGTAGGTGGGGTCGAGGCTGAGGTAGCCCCCACGAACCGGCAGGTTCGATCCGGTGATCGTGATCGGCATCGAGTGGTTGTAGTAGCGCTTCACCGCTTTCTTCCACGCGCTGCCCCAGACCGGAGTGCCTGGCGGTACCGCGCGGTTTCCGATGGGCGCCCCGGAAACGACCTGGATCTGGACGTAGCCGCCGCCCACGAAGCCATGCGGGCCGTGATCGAAGTTGTCGGTGCAGAAATCGTCCATCGTGACCGCCGCCGCTCCCGCCGCCATGAACGGATTCAACTTCGTCTCCTCGTCGAAGAAGAGGCTCACGGTGGAAGTCGTCTGGTGCGTGTAGTTGCGGCCGACCACTCCCTCGCCTGTCGACGGGTCATAGGGCTTGCCGATGCCCGAGAGCAGCAGCAGGCGGGTGTTGTTGATGGCGAACGCGCACAGGAACACGATCTCGGCCGGCTGGAATGTCTCGACACCGGCTGCATCGACGTAGGTGACGCCCGTAGCGCGCTTGCGCTCGCGGTCGAGATTTACCCGAAGCACGTGCGAGTTGGTTCGCAGCTCGAAGGTCGGAAGTTTCAGCGCCGCGGGCAGCACGCACACCTGGGGTGAAGCCTTCGCAAACTGCTCGCAGCCGAAGTTGGAGCAGAACCCGCAGTAGACGCAACCGTTCATCTGCAGGCCCTCGCTGTTCACATAGGGCCGCGTGGACAGGGCCGAGGGCTGCACGTAGGGGTGGTAGCCGAGCTTCAATGCCGCCTCGCCGAAAAGCGCCGAGGCATAGGGCACCTTCATCGGCGGATTGGGATATGGATTGGAGCGCCAGGGCTCGAAGGGATTGCCGCCCGGCTGCAACACGCCCTTCAGATTGCCGGCATATCCCGAGGCGCCCACGAGGCGATCGAACCGGTCGTAGTACGACTCGAGCTCGTCATAGGTGAGCGGCCAATCCTGCGCGGTGATGTCGTCGCTGAAGATCTTCGCGCCATAGCGCTTCGTGTAGTGGCTGCGCAGCTTGAACTCGACCGGGTCCCAGCGATAGAGCACGCCCGACCAATGCACGCCCGCGCCGCCGAGGTGGTTGCCGGGCGATGCGAATTGCCAGCGACGCATCGGCAGCGCGGTCTCGTCCGCGCGATTGCGGAACGTGTAGGTCTCGGTCGCCGTGTTCTGGTGCAGCTCGTCGCGCCGACCGTACTTCAGCTCGTCGCGCACGCCGGGCGCCTGGAAATTGGGCGAGGTCCACCGTGGCTCGCCGCGCTCGAGCACGACGACGCGCTGGCCCGCGGCGGCGAGCTCCTTGCCGATCAGCGTTCCCGTCCACCCTCCGCCGACAAGGACCACATCCACTGGGGGCAATGTCTTGCTCATGCGACTCCTTCAGGATTCGGCGGCGTCGGCGATCGATGCCGGCGGGCGCGTCCATGCGACGTTGTGGCGTTCGATGTCGTTGGCGTAGCTCGCATGCACGCCGGGGAAGCCCACGAGCTTCCAGCCCACCTTGTCTTGGTTGCCGCCGTGGATGGGATCGCTGAAGAATCCCTCCATCGTCGCGTCCAGCAACGCGCCGAAGAATACGCCCGAGGGCAGCGCGCCGAAGTCGAGCTTTCCGTGCTCGGCATCGGCAAGCAGCGCATCCTGCCGCTCCGGCTCGAGATCGGCGAACGCCGCTCCCTTCGCCTGGCGCGCGGCCTGGTCGAGACCGGCAATGCCGATGCGGAACATCTGCGCGGGAGTGAACGCGAGCTGGTAGCCCTGCTGTGGCGTTCCCTGGACGAATGGGCCGCGCGAATAGAAATGGTCGCCGTTGCCCCAAGCGCTCGCGAGCTGCAGGTCGATGAAGGCGGCGACTCCGGCTTCCTTCGCTCCGGGACCATTTTCATCGGCGGGGATGAGACGCCCGACGGCAGCTTCCAACGTGAGCGCCTCGTCACCATTGAGATATCGCCAAGCGTGCTCGGCAGGATCCGGAGCGGTGGACTCTGCAGCGATCGCATCGCCCGAAGCCAAGGCCGTCGCGGCTGTAGCGCCGGCGAGTGGGACCATGCCGGCGACAGTCGCGACCTGCTTGAGGAAGATTCGCCGCCGGGACGGGTGCAAGCTCGTTTCTTCCATCGAGATCCTCCCTGACAGGTCGCAAGCCTACGAGCGCGCGTTCAACAGCGTCTTGCAAGTTCCTGCAAACCCTTTGCGCGTTCGTGGAGATCGAATGCGCGACCGACTCGCGACGGGCAGGTCCGGGGTTGCCCGCGACACCGCGGCTTCGTCTTTGATCCTCGGATAGGGAATCCTCCAGGGCTCGCGCATGATTGCCTCCGTCAGGCCGGCGGCCCGATCCTGAGCGAGTGCGTGGCGAAATAGACCTCGCGCAGGAAGCAGGCCAAGCCGAAGACCAGAATGAACATGGACACGATGAACTGCATGCCGACGACCCAGCGCAGCCGCGTTCCGAAGAACGCGTCGATGAACAAGGTAGCGATGACGAGGCACACCAGCAGTGCCGCGGCGGCACACGCGTTGATCGCCCAGCTGGCCAGCCGTGCCCGCTTGGCGAGGACAGCGAGTTCCTTTCGGGCGGCCGCGCGGGCGGCGTCGTCCAACCCACTCCACGAGCCCTCCACCGATCGCGCCCGGTCGATGACGCGGTTCAAGCGGGTGACGACTACGGCCAGCAGCGCGCCAATCCCGGAGATCAGGAAGACGGGCGCCACCGAAAGCTGGATGACGTGGGCGATCAGCGCGATGTCGGCGTCGGAGGCGTTCATTCAGAAGGAATAGCTCACGTCCAGCCCTGCGAGGTAGTTGCGTCCGGGGGCGGGCTCGAAGAAGCGGCTCTTGCTTTCGTCCACGATCACCGAGCCCGCGTAGCGGCGATCCGTGATGTTGTCGGCCCTGACATATTCGCGCAGCCGCGCGCCCCAGATCGTCTGTTCCCAGCCCACTCGCAGGTTCGCGACGGTCGCGGCAGGCGCGGAGTCCGAGTTCGCCTCGTCGACATAGATACGCGACGCATACCTCACCTCGGCGGCGACATGCATCCCGATCCATCCGGTGCGCCACATCGCTTCGGCGAACGCCGTCGTTTGAGGCACGCCCGGGAGCTTTCGCCCCGAGGGAATCGCCTGCGGCGGCGTCCCGGAGGTGAAGCCGTCGCGGAATGTCGCGTCGAGAACCGTGAAGGCCGCGCGCACCTCGACCGGTCCGAAGGCCTGATGGGCGCCGAGCTCGAGGCCGTCGCGTCGCGTGCGCGAGGCGTTCTTGTAGTCGGCGCGCCCGTTCACGTTCGAGTTGACCACGATCTCGTCGCTCGTATCGATGCGGAAGATCGCCGCGGTGAGCTCCCCGTCGCCGGCCAGTCTCGCTTTGGCGCCCAGCTCATACTGGTTGCTTCGCGCCGGGCGCAGCGCGAAATTCAGTCCCGTTGCGCCGCCAGGGCGATAGGCGAGCTCCGTGAACGTCGGAGTCTCGAAGCCCTGGCCCGCGCTGGCGTAGAAGCGCAAGTCTTCCGATGGACGGAACAGCAGCCCTGCGACGGGCAGTGTTCGTACGTAGGTCGCCGAGCCGCTGTCGTCCGGATTCGCGCCGATGATGTAGTGGTCCGTGGACTTGAAATGAACGTGGGTGTAGCGTGCGCCCGCGTTCAGGGACCATTGCGAGGCGAGTTCCCATCCGGCCTGAACGTAGGCGTCGCTGTTATAGACGATGTCGTCCTCGTCGCGACGCAGGTCGCCCTGCTGGCCCGCGTTGTTCACGTACCCGCGGCGCGTCTGGTCCTGGTCGTCGTATTCCGCGCCGGCTGAGATTCGCAAAGGCCGGCCCGCGAAAGTGAAGGACTTCGACCAGCGCAGCCCTGCTCCACCATAGTCGTTGTCGAGGTCGACGACCCCACCCGCGCTGAGTCCCACGTTTCCGGCCTGGGGGAGATATTGCGTTACCTGGCGAGTCCCGAAGTAGGCTCGTGTCACGATATTGGAGCCGTCCGCGAGGCTCACGTCGTAGACGGCACCGCCCTGGTTCTGGCGGATGCTCTTGCGCGTATCGAAGGCGATCGCGGCCGGATCGGCCTGGCGTGGGTTGGACTCGAACTCCGCTCGCGTGAGGCCCAACGGATCCTGCGTGTCGGCCTGGTGAATTGCACCCACGACGAAATCGAGCCGGCCGGGCCCCACGTCCATGCCGAGCTTGGCGTTCGCCAGCTCCCGGACTGCGGAACTGTGCTCGCGATATCCATCGGTCGCGAAGCGAGAGGCGTCCGCGCGATAGGCGAGGCCATCGCTCTCGCCTCCGAGGCGCAGGCCTTCGCGGTGCATGCCGAAACTTCCTGCCGCGAACGACGCGCCGGCGGTCGGCGGGCCGGACCCGTCGGCGGTGAAGACCTGGATCACGCCGCCCGAGGCGTTCCCGTAGAGCATCGCCAACGGGCCTCGAAGCACCTCGATGCGCGCGGCGGAGTCCAGGTCGATCGAAGCGGTCTGCCCCTGGCCGTCGGGCATCGTGGCGGGGATGCCATCGGTGATGATGCGAACGCCGCGCACGCCGAATGTCGCGCGGCTGCCGAACCCCCGGGACGAAACCTGGAGGTCCTGCGCGTAGTTCTGCCGGTTTGCGATCACGAGGCCGGGAACCACGCCAAGGGCCTCCGAGAGATTCACCCGCAGTTGATCCTCGCGCAAGGCGTCACCAGGAACCGAGTCGATCGAGGCGGGAATTTCCGTCGGATCCTTTGCCTCTCGAGTCGCGGTCACCACGAGTGTCGTGGGCTCCTGCGCCGCCGCCGCCGAGGCGGCCAGGCCCAGGATCACGATCGCATGCTTGCCGGGATTCGGGTTCACGGCCGCAATGTAACGACCCTCGGCGCCCGCGTCTTGGGAATTTCTGTGGGGACTTGCGAATGCTGAGCGCGAGGTTCAATCGCCGCGCTTCACGCGGGCCCATTCGCGCCTGAGCACGACGCGTCCTGCATTGGTGATCGCGTCGGTGCAGCCGGCGATTTCCTTCGCCGAGCCCTTCCCCTCGAGCAGGAGGCGATACGCCTGCTCGACGGGCAAGCACAATTGAAAGTGCTCGGGGTTGGTCGGATTCACCATCAGCAGGATCCTGTTCTTCGCCTGGGCGACGCGCTCGGCGAGACTCGCAAGCTGCGGATCGTCCCGGATCGCCGTGAGGGGACCCTTCTGTTGCGCCTCCTGGAGGATCGCGGTGCTCACGACAAGAGCCACGTATTCGGCGAGCGAGTCGCGCAGGGCCACAGTCCACTGCTCGCGGTTGCTCGACACGAGCGAAGCGCGGATCTGCCGTGTCGAAACAATCACGGATACCACTGGGCCCGCGGCCGCGGAGACGAGCGCCGAGCACGCAGTGACGAATGTGATGGCGAGGACGTCCACTGACTGGCGCCCGTCCTCAGTACTTCGTCTGCAGCCCCGGGAGCTCCGAGTAGTAGCGGGCCATGGAGCGAATGTCCGCGTCCGTAAGCGGCTTGGCCATCGCGCCCATGATCGGGCTTTCGCGTGATCCGCTGCGGAAGGCCTCCAGTGTCTGGACGAGATACTCGTACTGCTGGCCGGCGAGCTTGGGCGCGCCCGGCATCGTCGGCTTCGCGCCCGCCGGACCGTGGCAGGCTGCGCACGCACCTTCCGTCTTCTTGCGAACGGCATCTGTAACCTCGCCATGGGACAGCGTGCAAGCGAGGCTTGCCGCCAGGATCGCGAAGCATCGCCGCTTCATTTGGCACCTCCTTCCGCATAGAACGCGGCGATGTCCGCGATGTCCTGATCGGTGAGCTGCGCGGCCATCGCCTGCATCGCGACATGCTTGCGCGCACCGGAGCGATACGCCTCCAGGGACTTGGCGATGTACGCCGCGTCCTGGCCGCCGATTCTCGGCACTGCGTAAACCTCCGGATAGGCGATCCGGTAATCGTTGATGCCGTGGCACCCGGCGCACATGCGCGACTTGTCCTTGCCCGCGCCGGCATTGCCCGCGGCGGCCGCCGGCGGATCGCCTGCAACGGCCGCGAAGGTCATCGCGAATCCCGCGGCCAACAGGACCAGTCTCATGTCTTTCACCTCGTGGCCTTTCACAGGACGTACACGATCACGTAGAGAAGCAGCCACACCACGCCCACGAAGTGCCAGTACCACGACACCATCTCGAGCCCGAGGTGGTGGGCCGGCGTGAACTGGTGAAGCAGCGAGCGCACCAGCATCACAAAGACCATGGCCGTGCCGATCGCAACGTGCACGCCGTGGAACCCGGTCAGCAGGTAGAACGTGGCGCCGTACGCGCCCTCGCTGAGCGTGAGGTGCAGGTCCGTCAGTGCGTGGTGATACTCGCCCGCCTGCTTGAAGAGGAATGTCGCGCCCAGCGCGACCGTCACGGCGAGCAGCACGCTCAGCAAGCCCTGCTTTCCCTGGCGGATGGCGCGGCCCGCGAACGTGATGGCCACGCCGGAGCAAAGGAGCAGGATGGTGTTGAGCGCCGGCGCGCCCTTCCACGACATCGGGTGCAGCTCTGACGTGATCAACGGACCCGAGGCCGGCCATCCGCCCGCGTAGCCCGGCCAGAGCGAGGCGCTCGCCCCGTGCGACAGGTCCGGTATCGAAACCTCGCGCACGTAGAAGAGCGCCGCGAACAATCCCCCGAAGAACATCACCTCCGAGAAGATGAACCAGGCCATCCCCCAGCGCAACGATTGGTCCACCTGGCCGTTGAACTGCGGTCCCTCGCGGATCAACGCACCGAACCAACCGATCAGGACCAGCGCCAGGAGGAACACGCCACAGCCCAGCAAATATGGCCCGGGTTGCGCGCGATTGATCCAGGCAGCCGCGCCCAGGACCATGAGCAGCAGCGCGATGCCGGTGCGGATGGGAAAGCGCGACGGCTTGGGAACGAAGTACGGAACCGGGGAGATCGAGGCCATGGCGGTCAGGAGATCACGGGGGGCGTTGCGAAGGAGTGGTGCGGCGCCGGCGAAGGCAGGGTCCACTCGAGGCCCTTCGCGCCCTCCCAGACCTGCGAGGAAGCTTTCGGACCGCCGCGGATGCACTTCACCACGATGTAGAAGAACAGCAACTGCGTGAATCCGAACCCGAACGCGCCGATGCTCGAGATCATGTTGAATTCGGCGAACTGCGTCGGGTAATCGGGGATGCGCCGCGGCATGCCGGCGATCCCGAGGAAGTGCATGAGGAAGAATGTCATGTTGAAGAAGATCACCGACAGCCAGAAGTGCCACTGCGCGAGTTTCTCGTCGTACATGTGGCCGGTCCACTTCGGCAGCCAGTAGTAGGTGCCCGCGTAGAGCGCGAAGAGCGATCCGGCCACCATCACGTAGTGGAAGTGGGCGACGACGTAGTACGTGTCCTGGAGCTGGATGTCGACCGCGGCGACGGAGAGGATCACGCCCGTCACGCCCCCCAGCACGAAGATCGCGATGAAGCCCACGGCCCACATCATCGGCGCCTCGAACGTCATCGAGCCCCTCCACATGGTGGCAAGCCAGTTGAAGACCTTCACGCCGGTGGGCACGGCGACCAGCATCGTCGCGTACATGAAGAAGATCTGCCCCCACGCGGGGAACCCGACCGCGAACATGTGGTGGCCCCACACGAAGATCGAGACGAGCCCGATCGCGCACGTCGCGAACACCATCGACCGGTATCCGAAGAGGGGCTTGCGCGCGAAC
>DATIWC010000027.1:0-5766 GCA_035519515.1 Usitatibacter sp. | reverse complement strand
GGGATTCCCCGCGCCCCGAACGTTGGCGAGATCATTGGGACCGGTCAGGATTTCGCGCGCCCCGAACGTTGGCGTGATCATTGCCACGGGTCGGGACCCGCGCCCGGACGTTGGCGTGACCGCTAGTACGGCGACCTTGTTTCGCGCCAACGGTGGATTCCGGGCCAAATAATGCTTGATGCCGCCCATGATGGCGCCGGCAATCTTGTCCTGGTAGGCCGAATCCTTGAGCCGCTTCTCCTCGTCGGGATTGGAGATGAACGCGGTCTCCACGAGGATCGACGGGATGTCCGGCGCCTTGAGCACGGCGAAGCCTGCCTGCTCGACCGAGGCCTTGTGCAGCGCGTTCACGTCGCCCAGCTCGGTGAGCACGGCCTTGCCGAGCTTGAGCGAATCGTTGATCGTCGCGGTGAGCGAGAGGTCGAGCAGCGTGCGCGCGAGGATCGGATCCTGCACGCCGATGTTCACGCCGCCGATGAGGTCCGACTGGTTCTCGCGCTGCGCGAGCATGCGCGCCGCCGTGGAGGTGGCGCCGCGCTCGCTCAACGCGAACACCGAGGAGCCGCGCGCGTCGGGACGCACCCAGGCATCGGCGTGGATCGACACGAAGAGGTCGGCCTGCACGCGGCGCGATTTCGCCACGCGCTGGGCGAGCGGCACGAAGTAGTCGGCGTCGCGCACCAGCACCGCCCGCATGCTGGGCTCCTGGTCGATGCGCGCCTTGAGCCGCCGCGCGATCGCGAGCGTCACGTCCTTCTCGCGCGTGCCGCGCTTGCCGCGCGCGCCGGAATCCTCGCCGCCGTGCCCCGCGTCCACCGCGACGATCACGAGCCGGTCGGTCCTGGAGGCCTTCGCCTTCGCGGGCGCCGCCTTGGCCGGATCCAGGTGCACCACGGGAAGCGGCGGCGCCTCGACGGGCGCTTCGGCCGCGGCGGCGGCGCCCTGCACGGGCGCCGCGCCGATCTCGGCGATCGGGTCGGTGGGCGGCGCCAGCAGCGCGAGCAGCGGATCCGGCGGCTTCGCCGGATAGATGTCGAGAACGAGGCGGTGTTTGTACTCGCCCGCCGGAGCGAGCGGGAACACCGAGGGCTTCACCTCCGTCTTCAGGTCGAAGACCACGCGCACGACGTTGGGACGGTTCACGCCCACGCGCACCGCCTGGATGTACGGATCGTCGGCGCCCACACGCGAGGGCAGCGCCTTCAGCTCGTCGTTCAGGTCCACGCCCTCGAGGTCCACCACGAGGCGTTCCGGATTGCCCACGAAGAAGAACTGGTGGTTCAGCGCGTGCGCCGACTCGATCGTGACGCGCGTGTACTCCTGCGCGGGCCACACCCGCGTGGCGATGATCGCCTCGCCCGCGAAGGCGGCGGCCGCCGCGAGCAGCGCCGCGGCGAAGAAGGCGAGCTTCAGGAGCCGCGCAACGAAACGGCGATGGCCTCGAGGCAGCGTTCCCCCGCCGGCGAGCTCGACGTGAGCGCGGCGTTGCGCCCCGTCGTGCGAAATTCCAGGGCGATGTCCAGGTCTGCGGGCGGCAGCAGTCCGGCGGCCCTTTCCGGCCATTCGATCAGGCTCGCCGTACGCCCGCTGAAGCTCTCCCGGAATCCCGCGTCGATCCATTCGTGCGGATCGTGGAACCTATAAAAATCAAAGTGATGCAAGTCTAACCTCGAAAGCGCATAAACTTCAACCAGGGCGTAAGTGGGGCTTCGCACCGGCCCCTCCCAGCCGAGCGCGCGCAGCACGCCGCGCGCGAGGGTCGTCTTGCCCGCGCCGAGCTCACCGCGCAGGAACACGACGAGCCCCGGCTCGAGCGCCTGCGCGAGCGCGCCGCCCAGGCGCAGCGTCGCGGCCTCGTCGGGCAGGTCGAGGTTCAGCGATAACATCGGCGGATGCACAACGGCGTTGCGGAATCGGGCATCGAGGAGCGCGTGAAGCGCTGGGGTCGCGAGCTGGGCTTCGATGCTATCGCGATCGCCGGCACCGAGCTTGGCGAGGAGGAAGCGCGGCTGATGGATTGGCTCGCGCGCGGCTGGCATGGCGGCATGGAGTACATGCAGCGGCACGGCGCGCGGCGCGCGCGGCCCGCCGAGCTCGTGCCGGGAACCGTCTCCGTGATCACGGCTCGCCTGAACTACACGCCGCCTGGTGCGCGCGAAACGCGCGAGGCGCTCGACGACCGCACGGCCGCGTTCATCTCCCGCTACGCGCTCGGGCGCGACTACCACAAGGTGCTGCGCAACAAGCTCCAGGCGCTCGCCGACCGCATGGTGCGCGAGCTGGGAGAGTTCCACTACCGCGTGTTCACCGACAGCGCGCCGGTGATGGAAGTCGCGCTCGCGGCGCGCAGCGGCCTGGGCTGGCGCGGCAAGCACACGCTGCTCCTGTCGCGCGACGCGGGCTCGCTCTTCTTCCTGGGCGAGCTCTTCGTGTCCCTCGACCTGCGGCGCGATGCGCCCGTCACGGAGCATTGCGGCACATGCGCCCGCTGCATCGAGGCATGCCCCACGCGCGCCATCGTCGCGCCCTACCAGCTCGACGCGCGCCGCTGCATCTCGTACCTCACCATCGAGCACGCCGGATCGATCCCCGAGGAGCTGCGCGCACCCATGGGCAACCGCATCTACGGCTGCGACGACTGCCAGGCCGCCTGCCCCTGGAACAAGTACGCGAAGACGGCGAACGGCCCGGACTTCGCGGTCCGCCACGGGCTCGACGCGGCCGCGCTCGTCGACCTCTTCGCGTGGACCGAGGCGCAGTTCGACACCCGCATGGAAGGCTCGGCGATCCGGCGCATCGGCCACGAGCGGTGGCTGCGCAACATCGCCGTGGCGCTGGGCAACGCGCCGGCCTCCCGCGCGGTCGTCGATGCGCTGCGCTCGCGCCGCGAGCACCCGTCGGCGGTCGTGCGCGAGCACGTCGCGTGGGCCCTCGCACGCCACGAGGCCGCCGCCGCATGAAGCGCCTGGCCGGGATTCCGCGCGGCGTCTGGGCGCTCGGCTTCGTGAGCCTGCTGATGGACGTCTCCTCGGAGATGATCCACAGCCTGCTGCCGCTCTACCTCACCGCGAGCCTGGGCGTGAGCGCGCTCGTGGTGGGCCTCATCGAAGGGGTGGCCGAAGCCACGGCTCTCGTCGTGAAGGTGTTCTCGGGAACGCTCTCGGACCGGTTGCGCAACCGCAAGGGGATCGCGGCCGCGGGCTACGGCCTCGCCGCGCTCACCAAGCCCGTCTTCGCGCTCGCAACCGGCCCGGGGCTCGTGTTCGCGGCGCGCCTGCTCGACCGCGTCGGCAAGGGCATCCGCGGGGCGCCGCGCGACGCGCTCGTCGCCGACCTCACTCCCCGCGAGATGCGCGGCGCGGCCTTCGGGCTGCGCCAGTCGCTCGACACGGTGGGCGCCTTCGCCGGCCCGCTCGCCGCGATGGGGCTCATGCTCGCGTGGAACGACGACTACCGCGCGGTGTTCTGGGTGGCCGTGGCGCCGGCGTTCCTCTCATTCGCCCTGATCGTGCTCGCGGTGCGCGAGCCCGACCGTCCGCCCGATCCCTCCGCGCCCGTGCCCCGCTTCGACCGCGCGACGATGCATGCCCTCGGCGCCGCCTTCTGGAGCGTCACGGCGGCCGGCGCTGCGCTCGCGCTGGCGCGTTTCAGCGAGGCCTTCCTCATCCTGCGATGGCAGGACCTGGGCCTGGAGGCGGCCTATGCCCCGCTGGTGCTGGTGGCGATGAACGCGGTCTATGCGCTCACCGCCTATCCCGCCGGACGCCTCGCCGACCGCATGGCGCCCCGTACCCTCCTCGCCGCCGGCGTGGCCTGCCTCGTCGGCGCGGACGTCGTGCTTGCCCTGGCACGGGGTCCTGCGTCGCTCGCCGCGGGCATCGGCCTCTGGGGGCTGCACATGGGCCTCACGCAGGGATTGCTCGCCGCGATGGTGGCGCACGCCTGCCCGGCGGCCCTGCGGGGCACCGCCTTCGGCGTCTTCAACCTCGCAAGCGGCGTCGCCATGCTCGCCGCGAGCCTCGTCGCCGGGGGCCTGTGGCAATACCTGGGCCCCGCGACGACCTTCTGGGCGGGAGGGGTGCTCGCCACCCTCTCGGTGGCCCTCATCGCCCGCGTCCCGCGCGGGCGGCCGGGACCGGCGGGCTGAATCTTCGCCATTGCGCTTGCGTTACGTGCGCAACATGGACTGTGGAATTGTCCACAGACTCGCCCCGTGCGCCGGAACACACTGGCCTCACACGAAACGCGGGGACAAGAACCATGGCGAAGGCGAACGCAAGGATCGAAAGGATGCTGAGGGAGCTCAACTCCGAGCCGCCCGTGCAGTTCTTCGAGGAGCTGTTCGGCCTCGTGGGCCTGGGCGCGCCCCGTCAGGAAGAAGCGCCGCTCATCGACGCGAGCCGCGTCGCCACCGCCTCGTAGGTTTCCCGCTCGGCCTGCCGCCCGCGCAGGGCGGCCACCCGCGCCAGGTTGCGGTACGCGATGGCGTAGTCCGGCCGCAACGCAAGGGCGCGCTTCAGCGCCTCCTCCGCTCCATCCACCTTGCCCAGCTCGAGCCTCGCCAGCGCGAGGTTGTTCCACGCGCGCGCCTGCCCGGGATCGAGCTGCACCGCCCGGGCGAAAGCCGCTTCCGCCGCGCCGGGATCGCGCGCCTCGAAGCGCAGGGTCCCCAGCCGCGTCCACGCCACGCTCCAATCGGGCGCTGCCTCGACGGCCCGCTCCAGGGCGCGCACGGCCCCCTCGCGGTCGCCCGATTCGAGCGACGCATCGCCCAGGAGGAGCCAGCCGCGCCCCTCGGCGGGCGCGAGACTCACGGCACGTTCGGCGCTCCCGCGCGCTTCGCGCGGGCGCTTCAACGCGAGCTCGACCGTGCCCTTGAGGTACCAGGCCCGCGCATCGTCCGGCGATTGCGCGACCGCGCGCTCGCACGCGGCGTGCGCCGCGGGCCAATCGCGCGCCCCGGCGTGCCGGCGCGCCTGCTCGAGGAAATAAGCGCTCACCGCTCCTCGCCTAGAATGGGGCGAGCTTACACGTTGCGAACCCGCGCTTGGCCACCGAAGACCCGCTCGCATCCCTCCTCGACGAAGGACTCGCCGCGCAGCGCGGCGGCCGCGATGCGCTCGCGCTCGCCGCCTTCGAGCGTTGCTTCGACGCTTCCCCCGCGCACGCCGCGGCACACTTGCACGCGGCGCTCTCGAGCTATCGCCTCGGCCGCTGGGAGATGGGCCTCGCCCACGCCCGCGTGGCGGCGGCGCGCGAGCCGCAGGGCGCGCTTGCGTGGGCCCGCATGGCCAGGGGGTTGCGCGCCCTGGGCCGCGCGGCGCAGGCGCAGGTCGCGGCACAGCGTGCGCTTGCGCTGGAGCCGCGCCTTGCCGACGCCTGGAGCGTGCTCGGCCTGGTCGCCCAGGACGCGGGCGATTTCGACGCCGCGCGCGCGGCCCACCGCCGCGCCCTCGAGAACGATCCGCGCGATGCCGAGGCACGCATGGACCTCGCCCTCTGCGACGAGGCGCAAGGCGACCTGGATGCGGCGCTCGAAGGCTTTCGCGAGGCCGCGGCGCTCGACCCGGCGCTCGCCGACGTGCCATACAACCGCGGCCACCTGCAGCACGTGCGGGCGGGACGAATCGACGCGGCGATCGCGTCATATCGCGAAGCCATCGCGATGCGCCCGGGGTTCGCGCAGGCGCACCACAACCTGGCCCATGCCCTCTTTCTTTCCGGCGATTTCCCGGCCGCGTGGCGCGAATACCGCTGGCGCCCGCC
>DATIWC010000026.1:0-39985 GCA_035519515.1 Usitatibacter sp. | reverse complement strand
CTTCGACCTCTACCCCGAGTTCAGGGTGAAGCCCGACGAGCTGCTCGCGTTCAAGAAGGACCAGCGCGGCTGCATGGTGGGGCGCCTCATCGCCGACCAGCACGGCTTCAAGGTGGGCGACGTGATCCCGATGACGAGCCCGATCTACGGTGGCGGCACCTGGGAGTTCACGGTGCGCGGCATCTACGAGCCCAAGGACGAGACCACGGTCACGCGCCAGCTCTACTTCCACTGGGACTACCTGAACGAGCAGATGAAGAAGCGCTTCCCCAAGCGCGCCGAGTACGCCGGGGTCTTCATCGTGCAGATCGCCGACGGCTCGCGCGCGGCCGAGATCAGCCAGGCCATCGACAAGGAGTTCAGGAACTCGCTCGCCGAGACGCTCACCGAGACGGAAAAGGCGTTCTCGCTCGGCTTCGTCGCGCAGACCGAGGCGATCGTGACCGCCGTGAAGATCGTCTCGTTCGTGGTGATCGTGATCATCTTCGCCGTGGTCGCGAACACCATGGCGATGACGGCGCGCGAGCGCCTCGCGGAATACGCCACGCTCAAGGCGCTCGGCTTCCCGCCGGTCTTCGTGGCCATGCTGATCGTGGGCGAATCGCTGATGATCTCGGCCCTCGGCGGCGGCATCGGCATCGCGCTCACCTTCCCGGTGGCCGCGGGCTTCAAGTCCGCCATGGGATCGATGTTCCCGGTGTTCCACGTGACGGGGCAAACGGTGGCGCTGCAGGCGCTCGCCGCGGCGAGCGTGGGCCTCCTCGCCGGGATCGTGCCGTCGATCCGCGCGGCGAACGTGAAGATCGTCGAGGGCCTGCGGTTCGCCGGCTAGTGAAGATCCCGCTCTCCTACATCTTCAGGAACCTGTGGACGCGCAAGCTCACCACCGCGCTCACCGCGGGCGGCATGGCGCTGGTGGTCTTCGTGTTCGCCGCGGTGCTGATGCTCGATGCGGGGCTTCGCAAGACGCTCGTCTCCACCGGCACTTTCGACAACGCGATCTTCCTGCGGCAATCGTCCCAGACCGAGATCCAGAGCGCGGTCTACCGCGACCAGGCCTCGCTCCTCGAGACGCTGCCGGAGGTCGCCCGCGGGCTGGACGGCTTCCCGCTGGTGTCGAAGGAAACGCTGGTGCTCACGCAGATCCCGAAGCGCGGCAGCGACAAGCCGCAGAACGTGGTGGTGCGCGGGCTTCCGCCGCTGGGCATCGAGCTGCGCCCGCAGGTGCACATCGTCGACGGGCGATGGTTTCGCGCCGGCACCTCCGAGATCGTGGTCGGCCGCAGCATCTCCGAGGGCTTCGAGGGCGTGGGCGTCGGCGAGCGCCTTCGCTTCGCCCAGCGCGAATGGACCGTGGTGGGCGTCTTCGACGGCGGCAAGTCCGGCTTCGACTCCGAGATCTGGGGCGACGTGGAGCAGATGATGCAGGCCTTCCGGCGCACCGCCTATTCGTCGGTGATCGCGCGCATGCAGGACCGCGCGGATTTCCCGCGCCTCCTCGACGAGATCAGCGGCGACCAGCGCCTCATCCTGGACGTGAAGCAGGAGCCGCTCTTCTACGAGGAGCAGTCGAAGCAGCTCTCGACCTTCATCAGCATCCTCGGCATCACGCTCTCGGTGATCTTCTCGATCGGCGCGATGATCGGCGCCATGATCACCATGTATGCGGCGGTCGCCAACCGCACGGGCGAGATCGGCACGCTGCGCGCGCTGGGCTTCAGGCGCGTCTCCATCCTCGCGGCTTTCCTCATGGAGTCGGTGCTTCTCGCGCTCGTGGGCGGCGCCGTGGGGCTGCTGCTCGCCTCCTTCCTGCAGGCCTTCACCATCACCACGATGAACTGGCAGTCCTTCAGCCAGCTCGCCTTCGGCTTCGACCTCACGCCGAAGATCGTGCTCGTCACGATGCTCTTCTCGGTGTTCATGGGCCTGGTGGGCGGGTTCCTGCCGAGCCTGCGCGCGGCCCGGCTCGAGATCGTGGACTCGCTGCGCGCCGCCTGAAGATGGAACGCATCCTCGCCACCTACCGCATCGCAGCGCCCGAGAGCGAGAGCCGCGCGCGCGCCGAGGCGCTCGCCACCGAGCAGAGCGTGGAGATGCCGCTCGCGGCGATCACGGACGAGCGCATCCTTCGCGACGTGGTGGCGAGCGTGGAGTCGATCCGGCCGCACGCCGACTACTTCGACGTGGTGATCGGGATCGCGCCGTCGACCACGGGAAACGAGGTCTCCCAGCTCGCCAACATGCTGTTCGGCAACTGCTCGCTGCAGCCCGAGGTCGAGCTCGTCGAGGTGCGCTTCCCCGCCGGGTACGCGAGCGCCTTCCCGGGCCCGCGCTTCGGCATCGAGGGCTTGCGCGACCTCACGGGGGCGCGGGGCCGCGCGCTCACGTGCGCGATCCTGAAGCCCCAGGGATCCCCGGTCGAGCACTTCGCGCAGCTCGCCGGCACCTACGCCATGGCGGGCGTGGACGTCATCAAGGACGACCACGGCGTGGCGAACCAGGCCGAGCACCCGTTCGATCGGCGCGTGCCCGCCGTGCAACGCGCGGTGGACGAGGCGAATCGCGCCACGGGCGGCAGCACGGTCTACGCGCCGACCTTCTCCGGCGGGCCTCGCGCGCTCGCCACCCAGGCGCGCATCGCGCGCGATGCCGGCGTGCGCATGGCGCTCGTGGCGCCGATGCTGGTGGGACTGCCCGTCTTCCTCGAGATGCAGGAGGACCTCGGTGTCCCCGTGATGGCGCACCCGGCGTTCGCCGGCGCGCAGCGCATCGCGCCGCCCGTGCTGCTGGGCACGCTCTTTCGCCTGCTGGGCGCCGACGCCATCGTCTTCCCGAACCACGGCGGGCGCTTCGGCTACAGCCGCGCGACCTGCCTCGCCATCGCCGATTCCGCACGCGGAGCGCTCGAGGGCGCGCGCCCCGCGTTGCCGGTCCCCGCGGGCGGCATGTCCCTGGACCGCGTGGACGAGATGCTTTCGGACTATGGCATCGACACGATGCTCTTGATCGGCGGCGGGCTGCTCGCGGCGCGCGAGGCGCTCTCCCAGCGCACCCGCGAGTTCGTCGAGCGCGTGCGCCGCGCGGGCCACCCCCAGGATCGCGGCGCAGTAGAATCCGGCGGATGAAAGACGACGCTCCCCTCGTCCGCAAGCACGCCGGCGGCTACCGCTGGAACGGCGTGGACGTCCTCGCGTACAAGCAGGAGGGCAGCGCTCCCTTCAGGGACGTGACGCGGCAGGTGCTCTTCGAAGGCGCCGGGATGCCGGCGCAGCTGCGTTACTTCGAGGTCGCGCCCGGCGGCCACACGACGCTCGAGCGCCACGACCACGTGCACGCGGTGATGGTGATCCGCGGCAAGGGGCGCTGCCTCGTGGGCGACAAGGCCTGGGAGATCGGCCTGCACGACCTCGTGCACGTGCCGCCCATGACGTGGCACCAGTTCGAGGCGGCGAAGGACGAGCCGCTCGGGTTCCTCTGCATGGTGGCGAGCGATCGCGACCGCCCGCAGCTGCCCGCCGCGCACGAGGCCGGCGCGATTCGCAAGCCGCTCGCGAAGTAGCGCTAGAGGCCCCGCGCCGCGAGGCAGAGGTCGATGGATTCCAGCGACTGGCGATACGCCACCGTGCCCCCCACGATGCCCGGCGAGCGTTCGGCGAAGGCCGCCACGAAGGCGTCGCGGTCGGCGCGCGCGCACAGGCCTTCCATCCCCGCGATGACACGCGCGAGCGAATTGTCCGGGACCTTGCGTTCCACCGCCCCGTAGTTCGCCGCGACGAAGTCGAGCACGGCGCGCCGGTTCCCGTCGTCGCTCGCGGCGGACCACAGCAGGTCGAGCGACATGATGGACGTGAGGCTGCCCTCGCCTTTCGCGATGGCGAGCGCGAACGCCCGCTCGCGCAGCGCCGCGTCGCGAGCCCGGGCGAGCCCCTGCGCCACCGCCTTGCGGTCGCGCGCTTCGGCAATCGCCTTGAGCGCCGCCTCGAGCTTCGCGAAGGTGGGCTCGTCGGCGAAGCGGCCCGCCGTGTCGAGCACCGGGCGCACCATGTCGGCGGCGACGGAGGAACGATCGGCGCTCCAGCGCAGCGCGAGCTCCCGCGCCTCGCCGCGCAGCCCGGCGCCTTCCTCGAATTCCGCGGCGATGGGAAGCGCCACGCTGCGCAGGGCGCGGGTATCCGCGTCGTCGCCTTCGCGATGGCTCCAGCCCAGCGAGCGGGCGAGGGGCACGATGCGCTCCGCGACGAGCGCATGCTTGCGGCGGCGCCCGGCATCGGAGAGCCATGGATCGCGCAGCGCTTTCGCGAGCTGGACGCCCACCAGCTTCACCACGGGCGACGGGTGAAGCAGCGCCGCCTCGCCCCACGCGAGGCCTTCGTCCATCGGGATCGTTCCCGACTCGGCGAGCACGGTGGCATCGCCCACCAGCGCCACCGCCTCGCGCCCGGGAACCTCGCGCAACGACCCGGCGTCGCGCTCGGCGAGCTTCTCGTCGTAGCGAACGACATAATGTCCCGTGCCCCCCGCGTTGCCGACCACCCACGCGGGACAGCCCTTCGCCTTCGCGAGCGCCGTTTTCAACGGGACGGCGCCCGCCTCGATGCATTGCGTTTCCAGCCGGCCCTCCACCGGATAGCGGAAACAAACGGGCGTGATCCATTGCGCGTCGGGAGCCTGCGAGCCCACCGGCTTGAAGCGGCGCTGGGTGACCTCGAGCGAAGCGCCCCGGGCATCGCAGGCGAGCGCCACGTCCTCGAGCGGCATCCCGGGCTGCTCGACGAACTGGGTGAAGGCCTTCACCGCCTCGGGGCGCCCGCTCGACTCGGCGAGCGCCTTGAAGAAATCCCCTGAAGTCGCCGAACCCCAGGCGTGATGCCGGAGGTATGCCCGCACGCCCTTGCGGAACCGCTCCGGCGTGATCCAGGCCTCGAACATCGCCAGGACCTCGCCGCCCTTGTCGTAGGTGATGGGGTCGAACGCGGCGTCGATGTCGTCGTAGCCGGTGACCGGGTTGCGGATGCGCCGCGCGCTCGCAAGCCGGTCGGCCGCCACCGCGCGGCGGCGATACCACGAGTGGTTGTAGCCGTTGTCCCAGGCAGGCTCGTAGCGGTTCACGATCTTCTCCGCCATCCAGGTCGCGAACGCCTCGTTCAGCCACGTGTCGTCCCACCACGCGAGCGTCACATAGTCGCCGAACCACTGGTGGGAGATCTCGTGCGAGCCCACCGAGACGTAGAGCATCTTCTGCACGTCGGTCTCGTCGGCGGGCCGCGCGAGGAGCAGCGTCGCGTCGTACGTGATCATGCCGGCGTTCTCCATCGCCTCGCCGCCGAATTGCGGGACCGCCACGCTGTCGAGCTTCTCGTAGGGATAGGGAATGCCGAAGTAGCCCTCCAGCATCTCCAGCATGCGCCGCGTGGAGCGCGCCGCGAAGCGCGCCTCGGCCCCGCGCCCGTGCGGCGCGATGTAACGCAGCGGCACCTTGTTGCGGCCGGCCTTGCCGCCGTCCACGACGTCGAACGGGCCGACGGCGAGCGCCACCAGGTAGGTGGGCAAGGGCCTGGTCCACGCGAACGCATGGCGCGTCCACCCGGCCTTGCCCGGCGCCGGCGCCTCCTTCGCGAGCGTGTTGCTCACGACCACGTCGCCCACGGGCGCATCGACCGTGAGGCGCCACGGCGTCTTCCATCCGGGCTCGTCGAAGCAGGGAAACGCGCGGCGCGCGTCGAACGCCTCGAACTGCGAGAAGGCGTACCACTCGCCGCCTTCCTGCTGGCGGAAGAGTCCCTGCGGCGTGTTCGCATCGAGCATCCCGCGGTACCTGATGAAGGCGACGGCGGGCCCCCGCTCGAATCCACGTTCCTTCGCCTCGAATCCCGCGAAATGCTCCCCGCCGTCCACGACCCTCACCTCGATGCGCTCGCCCCGCTGCTCGAAGTGCGCGTCGTCGATCGTGAGCCCGCGCGCGTTCATCCAGAGGATGCGCGTGGCCGCATTCACGTGAAGCCCGATGCGGATCTCGCCCGTGAATTCCTCTCGGCGGGGATCGACGGCAAGCCGCGCCTCGTACGAGAGCGGGCTCGCGGAATCGCCCAGGCGGAAAGCGGGAGGAGCGTGGCCGGGATCGGCGCCGAGGGCGGCGAGGGCCGTCGCCGCCAACGCGGCGGCCAGCAGTCGGGTCATCACCCGCGAAGAATACTTTAGGATGGGATGAACGCGTAACCGGAGAGAACCCATGAGATTTGTGCTGCTCGCATTGGCGCTCGCCGCGTCGGCCACGATGGCGGCGCAGCCCGCGGCTTCGCCCGAAGAGGGCAAGGCGAACGACAAGGGCGCGCAGGCCGCGCCGAAGAAGAAGGCCGACACGAAGGCCGCGGCGCCGCAGAAAGCCTCGACCGCGCACAAGCCCGCCCCCAAGAAATCCGCGGCCCCGCAGAAGGCGGCTGCGCAGAAAGCCGCCGCGCCGCAAAATGCGGCGCCGAAGAAGGAACCCGAGAAGGTGGTCCAGGGCTCGTATTCGACATCGAAGGAACCCATTCGCGACACGCAGGGCAACGTGATCCCGACGGATCCGAACGCCTACGACGTCAGCTCCGCGCTGACAGCGCCGAAACCGAAGAAGTAGCTGGGCGTAACGATTTGTAAGGCGGTCAGCCCGCCTGCTCCTTGCGCGTTAAAGGAAGGGACGTCGCAAGAGGAGACGCACATGGTGCTGAAGAAATCCCTGGTCATCGCGAGCCTCGCCGCCGGCGTGACGGCCACCACGTTCTCGACGCAAGCCGCGGCGGGCGATCCGGTCCTCGGGGCCCTGCTGGGCGGCGGCATCGGCGCGGCCATCGGCCACAACGTGGGCGGGCACAACGCCACTGCAGTGGGCGCGGCCGCCGGTGCCATCATCGGTTCGTCGATCGCCGCGAGCTCCGGCCCTTACTATGGCCCGGGCCCGGCGTATGGCCCGCCTGCGGCGTATGAACCGGCGCCGTACTACGAGGAAGCCCCTGCGTACTATCCGCCCGCCCCGGCGTACTACGGCCCCGCGTACTACGGCCCGAGCGTCGGCGTCGTGATCGGCTCAGGCCCGTACTACGACCACGGCCATGGCCACTACGACCACGGCGGCCACTGGCACCGCTAAGGCGTAATCACCACCAGCACGCTGCACGGCGCGTGCTCGATCAGCGACTTCGAGATCGAGCCGCGCCACCAGCGCCGGGCCCAGCCTTCCAGGTGCTTGTGGCCCACGACGATGAGGTTCGCGCCGATCTTCTTCGCGCAACCCACGATCTCGTCCACCGCATCGCCCATCACCACCTCGCCCTTGGCGTCGTGGCCGCAATCGGCGAGGCGCTTCAATCCGTCCGACAGGATCTCGCGGTAAGCGAGCTCCTCTTCCTTCTCCCGCTCCGGATCGTAGATGCCGCCCTCGCCGCCGATGAACGCGGCCGGCGGAGGCATCACCGCGACGAGGTGGAGCTCGGACTGGCTCCATTGCGCGAGGTCACGGCAATCGAGCAGCGCCTTCTGCCCCGATTCCGAACCGTCGTAGGCCAGCAGGATTCGCTTGTACATTTTCTTGGCCTCTCCGCAGTTTCGAGATGTGCGCACCATACCCGGAACGCGGCGCGAGCGCCATGGTCGCACGGGCATACCGGATCGGGGCGAGCGGGGACGCGAGAACGATCCCTGCGCCGCGGTGTTCTAATGCGCGGATACGAGGAGGTCCCATGAAGACACAACTTCTGGCAAGCATCGCCCTGGCGTGCGTGCCGCTCGCGGCGGCGGCCGCCGCGTCGGGCAGCGACTCGCGTTTCGTGAAGGAAGCCGTCGCCGGCGGCATGGCCGAGGTCGAGCTGGGCAAGCTCGCGCAGCAGAAGGCCCTGCGCGACGAGGTGAAGCAGTTCGCCTCGCGCATGGTGGACGACCACACGAAGGCCAACGAGGAGCTGGTGGCGATCGCGAGCCGCAACGGCATCGAGGTGCCGAAGGGGATCGACGAGTCGACGCGCAAGGAGATGGACAAGCTGCAGGCCCTCGCCGGCCCGGACTTCGACCGCGAGTACATGGGCTACATGGTGAAGGACCACCGCAGGGACCTGCGCGAGTTCCGCCACGAGGCCAAATCGCACAGCGGCAGCGACGTGCAGCAGTTCGCCGGCCGCAACGTCGCGCTCCAGCTCGAGCACCTGCGCGAGGCGCAGAAGACCTACGACATCAGCAAGGCGCGCTGATAGTTTCGCGGGCTCATGCCCATGCAACGGTGGAACGCGCGCCGCAGCCGTTCCTCGCTCCCGAGCCCGCAGCGGCGCGCGATGGTCTCCACCCGCATGTCGCTTTCCTCGAGCAGCCGGCGCGCCATGTCCACGCGCGCGCGCTCGATGAAGCGCGCCGGGGCCACGCCCAGCTCGCGAACGAAGAGGCGATGGATGGAGCGCGGGCTCATCGCGGCCTGGTCGGCCACCGCGCCGATGCCGATGTCGCGCGCCAGGTTGTCGAGGATCCACCCCACCACCTTCGCCACGCGCTCGTGGCCCACCATCTGCGCGGCCAGGTGCACGCTCACCTGCCGTTCCTCGCCGCTGCGGCGGATGAACATCACCTTGCGGTGCGCGACCGCCATCGCGACGTCCCGTCCCAGGTCTTCCTGCACCAGGGCGAGCATCTGGTCGATCGCCGCGGTGGCGCCGGCGGACGTGTGGAACTTGCCGTCCTTCACGAAGAGGTGCTCGGCATCGACCTCGACGCGCGGAAAGCGCTTCGCGAGGTCCTTGCACGCCCGCCAATGGGTGGTCGCCCGCCGGCCGTCGAGGAGCCCCGCCACCGCGAGCAGGAAGGCGCCCGTGCCGATCGCAACCACGCGGCGCGCCCCCGCGGCGCGCTCGCGCACGAACGTCACGAGGCGCGCATCGTCCACCGCGTCGTCCACGATGCCGCCCGCCACGATCAGCGTGTCGATGTCGCGGTGCGCGTCGCGAAAGGAGCGGCTCGCGACGATGTCGAGGCCGCACGAGGTGCGCACCGCGCCCGCGCGGCTCGCCACCACCTCGGCCGCGTAGGCCGGGCCGCGGGCCGCGTCCCTGCGGCGAACCTCGAGGTTGGCCGCGCGCACGATCTCCATGGGGCCCGCGACGTCGAGGACCTGCGCCTCGGGAAACACGACGATGGCGATGCGCCGCATCGCCAACGCCTCAGCCATCGGCGGCGGCGAGCGCGCGGCGCAGCCGGTCGCGCTCCTCGAGCAGCCCCGCGAGCTGCGCGTCGCAGCGCGCGATGGGTTGCGGATAGCGCCGGATCTCCTCGTTCACGCGTTCGAGCCTGGCGCGCAGCTCGCTTCGCTCCGAATGGGTTCCGTCCATGGCGTCCGCTCCCTCTTCCGACGACGCCATGGTAGCTCCCGGACGGCCGCCGGGTGGCCAGTTACCCCTCGTTTCGTGCCAGCCACGAATTCGTTGTAAGTGCAACCACGCCGTGTGACGGCGTGTTACCATAATTAATGGCCGCCAAGTCCCTGGACGCCTTTCGAAATCGCGGGTTCGATTGCCTGTGCGGCAACCTGCGGATGGCGTCGCGCGCGCTCACCACGATCTACGACGCGCACCTCAAGGCCTCGGGCCTCACGTCGAACCAGCTGGCGCTCCTCTGGCCCATCGTCGCGATGGAGCCCGTGCCCATGAGCGAGGTATCGCGCCAGGTGGTGATGGACAAGACCACGGTCTCGCGCAACGTGCAGGGGCTGGTGGCCGCGGGGCTGGTGGAAATCCGCACCGGGACCGATGGCCGCCACCGTTTGCTCGCGATCACGGCCAAGGGGCGCCATGCCTTCGCCGCCGCCATGCCGGGGTGGGAGGCCGCCCAGCGGGAGGTGGCACGCACCTTCGGCAGGGCCCGCTTCGAGCAGCTCGTGAAATCCTCCCGCCGCCTCGCCCGGGCGGTCATCCCGCCATAGCCCTCGTGCGTTAATCATTGCGGCGACGTGCCGCAAGCCCCGGTTGTTTTACAACATGAACCACGGTTCTCACCCGGGGAACAGAGGAGGAGACATGGGCAAGAAGAAATTCCTGGTCGCGATGGCCGCATTGGCCGCGACGGCCGCCACCTACTCCCAGCAGGCCTCGGCCGACCCCGTCGCCGGCGCCATCGTGGGGGCGGGCATCGGAGCGGCCATCGGCAACGCGCCCGGCGCCGCTGCAGGCGCCGTGATCGGCACGATCATCGGCACGGCGACGGGCCCGTACTACGCCCCGCCGCCGCCCTACTATCCGCCGCCTCCCGCGGCCCCGGGCCCGGGCTATTACGCGCCGCCCACCTCGTACTACGGGCCGCCGGCCTCGTCGTACTACGCGCCCGCGCCGACCTACTACGCACCCCCGCCGGCCTACTACGCGCCGCGCGCGTACTACGCCCCGCGCCCGTACTACGCCGCGCCGTACTATCGCGCCGGCTACGCCACGCCGCGCTATGCGTACGGTTATCCGTATCGCCGCTACTACTACTGACGGCCGCGCTTCACGAGGGCGCGGCCCGTTCGCGTAGCGCCTAGTTCGGCTTCAGGTGCTCCCCGAGGAACTTCTCCATCGCCTCGTAGAACTCGAACTGGTTCTCCTCGTTGCGGAAGCCGTGGCCCTCGTTGTCCTTCACCATGTACTGCACTTCCACGCCGCGCTTCTTGAGGGCATCGACCATCTGGTCGCTTTCGGCCTTGTTGACGCGCGGGTCGCGCGCGCCCTGGGCGACGAATAGCGGCGTCTTGATGCGGTCGGCGTGCATGACGGGCGAGGTGGCCGCGAGGCGTTCCTTGTCCTTCTCGGGGTTGCCCACCATCTCGTAGAACTTGGGCATCAGCGGCTTCCAGTACGGCGGGATCGTGTTCATGAACGTGAACATGTTCGCCACACCCACGTAGTCCACCGCGGCCGCGTAGAGATCCGGCGTGAACGTGACGCCCGCGAGCGTGGCGTAGCCGCCGTAGCTGCCGCCGTAGATCGCGACGCGCTTCGGATCGGCGATGCCCTGGTCCACGAGCCACTTCACTCCGTCGGTGATGTCGTCCTGCATCTTGAGGCCCCACTGGCCGAAGCCGGCCTCCCAGAACTTGCGCCCGTAGCCCGTCGAGCTGCGGAAGTTCATCTGCAGCACGCAGTAGCCGCGGTTGGCGAGGAACTGCACCTCGGGGTTGTAGACCCACACGTCGCGCGCCCAGGGGCCGCCGTGCGGATTCACGACGCACGGGAGGTCCTTCGGCTCCCTGCCGTTGGGGAGCGTGAGGTAGCCGTGGATGGTGAGCCCGTCGCGGCTCTTGTACTCGACCGGCTTCATGACCGACATCGCCGCTTCGGGGATCTTCGGGTTGATGTCGCCGAGCTTGGCGAGCGTGCGGGCCTTGGCGTCGTAGATGTAGCGCGCGCCCGGCGTGCGGTCGTTGCTCGCCGCGACGATGAACTTGTCCTCCGCCTTGTTGGCGTTCTGGATCGTGATCTCCATGCCGGGCAGCTTCGCCTGCAGATCGGCGAAGACCGCGTCGCAGTACGGGTCGAAGCACTTGCGCACCGTCTTCTCGCGCGCATAGGTGACCATCGAAAGCCGCTTGCGCGCATCCGACCAGGAGGGACCGTCCACGTCGACGAGCGGATCCTCGTAGACGACCTGCTCGGCCGCGGGCTTGGCCGGATCCACGAGCACGAGCGCGGCCTTGTCGCGGCCGCGGTTGCTGATCAGGTACACCTTCTTGCCATCCGCGGTGAAGAACGCGGGATCCAGGCGCGTCTTGTAGTCGGTGGTCGCGATCGCCTTGAACGCGGCCTTCTCGTCCGGGCGGTAGAGCAGCTCGGAATCGAGGCCCTTGGTGCGCACCGCCATCAGGACGCGGCCGTTGTGGTCGGTCTGCCAGCCGAGGATGTCGCCCGGATTCTCGGCCACCAGCGTCGACTCGCCCGTGCGCAGGTCCACGCGGAACACGTCGAACACCTCGGGATTGCGCTTGTTGTGCTCGACGAGGATGTGGTCCGGGTCGTTGGGCAGGTCGTCGGTGATCGCCGCGCGCACCTTCTCGAACGGCGTGAGGTCGGTGATCTTGCCGGTCTTCACGTCCACCATCACCACGTGGAAGTTCTCGTCGCCGCCGAAGTCCTTCGTGTAGAGGATGCGGTCGTTGCCCTTCCAGTAGTAGATGTTCACGTCGCGCGCGGTCTCGTGCGTGAGCTGGCGCGGCTCGCCCACGGGCTTGCTGCCGTCGAGCGGTTGGACGAAGACGTTGAGGCGCCGCTGCTCGCCCGCCTTTTCGGCGACCGGCTGCATGAACCCGAGGGTCTTGCCGTCCGCGCTCAGGCGAAAGTAGGCGCGCTCGGGGTTGGCGAAGAAATCGCGGACGGGGAACTGCTTGGGCGCTTCCGCGTAAGCGCCGGCGCAGGCAAGAAGCGATGCGGCGAGGAGGATGCGGACGATGTTCTTCATGGCTCTCTAGGGACGGATGTAGGACCAGCCTTCCTGCTGGCGCTTCATGATCTCGACCACGCCGGCCGGGACGTAGGTGACGCCCGGCAGGATCTGCTCGCGCGTGACCTTCTGCGCGGTCATGGTGTTCTCGCACGCGGCGACTTGCGCGCCGCCGACCACGGCCTCGTCGATGCGCGGGGCGACGGGCGAGCCCACCTTCAGCATGTTGAGGCCGGGCCCGTAGGCCACGATCTCGATCTTCACGTTGTCCACGCCCAGGTCGGACTGGATGTTGCGCGCGTTGTTGAGCGCGAGGTTCCACTTGGCCGGGTCGTTGTCGCTCACCTGGATCACGACGCGGTTGCCCTGGTGCATGGCCATGGGGTGTTCGTCGTGGCCCTGCACCGAAACGCAGCCGCCCGCGAGCGCGCAGAGGGCCAGAATCGGGATGATTCGCATGGTGCCTCCTCGATGGATCAGGTTTCGATGTCCAGCTTCTGGTAGCCGACGCGCACGCTGCCCACCCTGACGCGCAGCTTTCCCTTGCCGCGCGCCACGAGCGTCACGAACCGCTCGTGGATGTTGCCGCGCGTCCACGGGAAGAACACGTTGGCGCCCGAATAAAGTCCCTGCCCCCAGCCGTCCAGGTGCCCCACCTCGACGACGGACTCCAGCGGCGCGGCGAGCGACACGCCTTCGCCCTCGGCGGTGACGCGCAGCGGCTCGGAGAACGGCAGCTTGCGCGCCGACGAAAGCCCATAGGTGCCGAAGTAGCCGCGGTTCACCAGGCGCAGCTCGATGCGCGTGAGGTCGCCGCCGAGCTTCTCGCTCTTGACCACTTGCACCGCCACCCGCGGCACCAGGGCCGCCACGCGCAGGAAGGCGTCGCTTTGCTTCTCGCACACCTCGGCGATCTTCTCGTAGGGCGGGTTGGAGATGCCGACGCGCACGTCGAGCCCGCCCACCTCGATGTCGCCCAGCTGCGGGTGCTTCGCCTTGCGCCACGCCTTGAAGATGCGGCCCTTGTTGACGTCCTTGTCCCACTGGGCGAGCGTCACGTAGTCCTTGCGGTCGAGGCGCGAGTACACGTCCACGAACGGCTTCTTGCGCTCGATGCCCAGCTGCGTGAAGAGGTCCCACAGCTCGATCACGTAGGCGAGCGCGCCGCGCTGGTGGTAGGCGTAGTCGGTCATGTCGCCCTTCAACGGCTTCTCGGGCACGTAGAGGAACTCGTGGAAGCCGCTCACGGTGGGATAGCCGGTGAATTGCGTCATCCAGGCCTCGACCTGGCGATAGACCGCGAGGTCGTACTGGTCCATCTTGTCGTCGGGCTTGTCGCCCAGCGGGCGGATCAGCACGCCGCCGAACGTGTGCAGGTTCAGCCACACGAAGATGTTCGGGTGCGCGGTGGCCCAGTCCATGATGGCGCGCGTCTCGGGCGCGCTGCCCGGGTAGTCGCCCGCGCCTTCCTGCTCGTGCTCGGGCGCCCAGCTGTAGGGGAAGTTCCTGTTGAAGTCGTACTGGTTGTCCGAGAGGAAGTACGGATCGGGAACGCGGCGCCCGTCGAAATTCACGATGCGCCCCTCGGGATAGAGCTTGTAGTACGGCGGTGGATCCTCGGGCATGCGCGGCACCATCACGTTCGGGTGCCCCGGCAGCTCCACCAGCTCGCCGTCGTCGCTTTCCTGGCGCATGAAGTTGATGTCGCCGTTGCCGTCGATGTCCGCCGACTCCCAGTACGCGTGCCCCTTGTGGCGCCGCTCGTCGATCGGGCTCGAGCGCACGTAGCGGCCCGTCTTCAGCACCGCTTCCGCGCCGTCGGGCGAGATGCGCGGCACCACGTAGAAGAGCGATTCGCGCAGCGTCTCGGCCATGTGCGCAGGAAGGCCGCGCGGCGCCTTGCCCCCGTGGATCGAGATCACGTCCTCGGCGATGGCGAGCGCCACGCTCGAGCCGCACAGCTCGGTGGCGTGCATGTTGCCGTCCACCCAGATGGCCGGGCGGTGGTTGTCGGGCTCGCGCCCGATGGTGACGAGCGGGATGTCGCGGCCCTCGGCGCTCCTGCCGAGGGTGGAGAGCCGTACGTACTGCGGATGGGCCTTCGCCCAGGCCTGCAGTTGCGCGGTGAGCTCCGTGTAATCGAGGTATTTGGTGCGGAACATGGCGTGCCGGTGGATGAAAACCCGGATTGTCTCATGCACTGCCAGGCTCTTCACCGCCCGGCGGACGCCGTCGCGCCGCGCTCGCGGGCATCCGCTTGCCTACATCCGCAACAATGGGTGCGCGGCGTCGCTCCCTCTCCCGGAAACGAGAGCGGCGCGCGCTTTGTGTGATGCGTCACAAGATCCCGCGGCGACCGCCTACCGCTGTAACGCCCCGTCACTTCGCTGGCGGCAGCGAGTCATGGTATCTAGGCACCAGCCTCGGGGACCCGGTGCGCCGCACCGTCCCCGCGAAGGCAAGGAATCCTGAAACCGAAGGGAGATCGAACATGCAAGGACTGATCCGGCGCATCGCCGGCCCGCTGCTGGGCGTCGTCCTCGGCCTCACCGCCATGGCCGCCTACGCGCAACACACCCCCGAGAAGCTCGACGGCGTCACCATCGTCACCGCCGAGGAAGTCCAGAAGCTCATGAAGGACGGCGTTCCCGTCGTCGACACCCGCGTGGCCAACGAGTACGCGGAGGAGCACGTGAAGGGCGCCAAGAACGTGCCGTACAAGGAGAAGAGCGCCAAGGCGGTCAACTTCGACTCGGCCCAGGACTCGTTCGACCTTTCCAAGCTTCCGCAGGACAAGAACGCCCCGGTCGTGCTCTACTGCAACGCGGGCGAATGCTGGAAGAGCTACAAGTCGAGCGTCGTGGCCCTGCGCGCCGGCTACAAGAAGATCTACTGGTTCCGCGGCGGCATGCCGGAGTGGAAGTCGAAGAAGCTGCCGACGGAGTGACCTGACCCGGCCGCGGACACAACGGGCGCTCGAATCGGAACTCAATGCTCAATCGCATCGGAATAAGAACCCAGCTCTGGCTCCTGGTCGCGATGGCCGCGCTCGCCGTGGTCATCGCCGCCGGGGCGGCCGGATACGCGGCATGGCGCGGCTCGAGCGCGCTGCAGTTCGAGCACAAGGACTCCCTCGGGCCGCTGGTGTCGCTCAGCACGATCAGCTCGCAGATGCGCGAGACCAGCTTCCGGCTCGCCGGCGTGCTGATCGACCAGATCCCGATCGAGGGCTCGAAGAACCACGCGGCCGGCGCGGTGCGCGAGATCGACGAACACTGGAGGAATTACGCGAAGTACACCCGGTCGAGCGGGGCCGCGGGGCCCGACGAGCTCGAGCTGGTCGAGGCCGGCGAGAAGGGAATCCGGCTCGTCGACGCCTTCTATGCGGCGCTCATCAAGGCCTACGACGACAAGGACAAGAAGGTGCTCGAGACCATCTTCGAGGACGAGTGGCCGCAGGTGAACATCGGCTTCCTCAAGGTGCTCGACAAGCTGATCGCGCTGAAGAAGGCCCAGAGCGCGGTGACCTACGAGACCAACCACGCGCGGCTCACCGCCGCCGGCACCTTCGCTGCCGGGGCGGGCGCGGTGTCGATCGTCCTGTTCGTGATCTTCGCCTGGTACATCCGCAGCGGCATGGTGAGGGCGCTCGTGGAAGCCTCCTCGATCGCCGATCGCATCGCGCAAGGCGATCTCAGCGCGCGCGCCACGACGCGGCGCCGCGACGAGATCGGCGCGCTCTTCCAGGCGCTCGACCGGATGGCGGGCAACCTCGAGCAGATCGTCGCGCGGGTGCGCGCCTCCTCCGAGACCATCGCGGGGGCCACCTCGCAGATCGCGGCCGGCAACCACCACCTGTCGTCACGCACCGAGATGCAGGCGGGCAGCCTCGAGGAGACCAGCGCCAGCATGGAGGAGTTCGCCGCCACGGTGAAGCAGAACACGCACAACGCGCGCCAGGCGAACCAGCTCGCCATCTCGTCGTCGGACGTGGCGGCCAAGGGCGGGGAGGTCGTCGCCCAGGTCGTGCAGACCATGGGCGACATCAACGCCAACTCGCGCAAGGTCGTCGAGATCATCGCGGTGATCGACGGCATCGCCTTCCAGACCAACATCCTCGCGCTCAACGCGGCGGTCGAGGCCGCGCGCGCCGGGGAGAACGGCCGCGGCTTCGCGGTCGTCGCCGCCGAAGTGCGCAGCCTCGCGCAGCGCAGCGCCACCGCGGCCAAGGAGATCAAGTCCCTCATCGAGGGAAGCGCCGCCAAGATCTCGCGCGGCGGCGAGCTCGCCGAGCGCGCCGGCAAGACCATGGACGAGGTCGTCGACAGCGTGAAGCGGGTGACCGCCATCATGGGCGAGATCACCTCGGCGAGCGAGGAGCAGAACTCGGGCATCGGCCAGGTGAACCAGGCGATCAGCCAGATGCACGAGGGCACGCAGCAGAACGCCTCGCTGGTGCAGGAGGCCGCGGCCGCCGCGGCGAGCCTTCACACGCAGGCCGAAGAGCTGGCCGCCGCGGTGCGCGTCTTCAAGCTCGCGGCCGCGGACGATGCCCAGCCGCCGCCGGCCAGCCCGTCGCCGCCGCGAGCCATCGAGACACCGATGCGCGCGAGGCTCGACGCGGCGCCCCGCCCCAGGTTGCCTGCCACGCGCTAGGGGGTCGCGGCCGGGGACGCCTGCTCAGTCGGCGGGCGAGTCGTCCGGCGCCGCGCTCCACCAACCCGCCGGGCAATCGACGACGTCGGGGTAGTATCCCGCCGGGTTCGGGCAGTAGTAGAGGAAGTAGCCCGGCTCCTCGGGCACGTAGAAGCTCGCCGGATATCCTGGCGTCGATACATACGGGTAGTACTGCCAGGGGGCCACGAAGATCGGGCCGGCGAGGATCACGTAGCGGTGCCCGCCATAGTGGAAGCGCCACTGCGGGTGGCTCGCGACGCGCACGGGGTGGCGCCACACCGGGTTGTGAACGTAGCCGCGCGCGCCGGGATGCACCTGCAGGCGCGGCGGATTCACCGGATAGAGCGGCGGTTGCCCCGCCGGTCCGTAGCCCGTCCACGGGCCCGCTTGCGCCGCGGTGCTTCCGTGGGACATGTCGGCGCGCGCTGCCGTGCCGGCGAGGAACGCGGCGCAGATCGCCGCGAGGGTCACGAGTCTCATGCGAGCCTCCAGGGCCTCGATCCAACGACATCGTAGCCCTTCGCGCCCGGTGTGCGGGCGCCAAGTGTTTCTAGGATTGTCCGGCCGCCCGCCGTTCCTGGACCCGCCCGAGGGCGAGCGCGAGGACCCCGCACGCGGCCGCCAGGGGCACGACCGAAAGCGAGATGGCGGCGAGCTCCATGCCCGCTGCGCGCAGCGCCGCGAAGAGCCAGCTCGAGACCGCATCGGAGCCGCGGAACACCACCAGGTCGATCACGTTCTTCGCCTTGTACTTCTCCTCGCGGTCGAGCACCGTGAAGAAAAGCTGGAAGGAAGGATTGGAGACGGCGAAGTTGGCGGTGCGCTGGATCGCCTGGAAGGCGACCACCACCGCGAGCACCGGCGAGAGCGCAAGCACCACGAACCCCGCCGCGAACACGAGCGGCAGGAACGCCGCGCCGCGCCCCACGCCGAAGCGCTCGAGGAGCTTTCCCGTCGCGAGGAACTGCACGAGGATCGTGAGGATGCCCACCGCGAGGTCGATGCTCGCGAAGATGCGCGTGCGCACCGCGGGATCGGCCGAGGCCGCGGAGACGATCTGCGCCTGCTGCAGGTAGAGGAACGTTCCCGCGAGCGAGAGGAAGAACATCCAGGCCGCGATGCCCGCCAGGTACGGCGAGCGCAGGATCATCACGATGCCCGCGATGGAGCTGCCGCCCAGGCGCCCGGCCCCGGCGCCCGGGGCCCGCTCCTTCTCGCGGAACTCGAGCCGGCTCGCGCAGAGCACCGCCCCCTCCAGCAGCAACGCGGCGACGACGAGCAGGTTCGTGGGGCCGATCGCGCCCACCAGGGAGACCGTGACGAGCGGCCCCAGCAGCGCGCCCGCGGAGCCGCCGGCCGCGATGAAGCCGAACAGGCGCTTGCCCTGCTCGCTCGTGAAGACGTCGGCCATGAACGACCAGAACACCGACACCGCGAACAGGTTGAAGACGCTGATCCAGACGAAGAACACGCGCGCCACCTCGGCGCGCTCCACGCCCGCGGCGAGGAAGGCCCAGAAGATCGCGAGGTTCGCGGCGAAGAAGTGGTAGACGAGCGGGATGAACGCGCGCCGCGGGAGCCTCGCCACCACTGCCCCGAAGGCCGGAACCGCGGCGAGCATCACGAGGAAGGTCGCGGTGAAGAGCCACGGCAGGTTCCTCACGCCGCCGGCGATGCCCATCTCGTCGCGCAGCGGCCGCAGCACGTAGTACGCGGCGAGCAGGCAGAAGAAGTACGCGAACGACCAGCCGAGCGCGCGCGCCTCGCCCTCGCGAACCGCGACGATCCTCGCGAGGATCACTGCGCGATGTTGAGCGCCTTGCGCAGCTCGTCGGCCGTGAGCGCCTTGCCGAACACGGGCGATCCCACGTCGAAGCTCTTCGCGGTCGCGAGCCCGCCCACCACGACCGGCTCGAAGCCCGCGTCCCTCACGAGCTTCATCGCAACGTCGAGCGCCTGCTTGTCGTCGGCGGCGAGCGCGATGGCGATGCGCGGGCCGTCGCGGTGATGCTCGCTTTGCAGCTTGCCGTAGCCCACCGCGTTGAAGGCGCGGACCAGGCGCGCCCCGGGCAGGAATTCCGCGGACGCGACGCCGGTGCCCTTCTCGCGCGCGGCCACCGCCATCTCCCCGTCGCGCGACGGGATCGGGTTGCTGGTGTCCAGGACCACCTTGCCCTTGATGGAGGCCGCGTAATCGCGGCCGATCTGCCCGAGGGCCGGATACGGCACCGAGACCAGCAGCACGTCGCCATAGGCCGCGGCCTGCGCGGGCGTGCCCGCCTTCGCGCCGGTCTTCGCGGCCAGTTGCTTGTCGTGCTCCAGGTCGAGCGACGAGAACATCACGTCGTGGCCCGCCTTCGCCCACAGCTCGCCCAGGGTCCCGCCGATGCGCCCCGAGCCGATGATGCCGATCTTCATTTTCTCGCCCGGGCTGGCGCCGAAGGCGCCGAACGGCACGAGCACGAGCGCCGCCGCGATCGCGGCCAGGACATTCCTACGAAACATGGGAACCCTCCTCGTTGACCTTCGCCTCGAAGCGGCGGTCCGGGACGAACCACATGACCGCCACCGCTATGTACAGGGCGAACGCGATCCACCATTGCACGAACGCGAGCGGGATCGCGATGCCGTAGATCACCACCGATATCTTGCCCTTGAAGTCGTCGCCCAGGCGCCGCGCGATATCCGAGTCGTGGCCGTGCACCGCGCCCAGGCAGTGGGCGAGGAGATAGTAGGCCGCGCCCGCGCAGAGCAGCACCACGCCGTAGAGCGCAACGGGAATCGGGGCGAAGTGGTTCTCGCTCACCCAGCCGGTGACGAACGGCACGAGCGAGAGCCAGAAGAGCAGGTGCATGTTGGCCCAGAGGATCGAGCCGTTCACCTGGCGCACCGCGTGGAACATGTGGTGGTGGTTGTTCCAGTAGATGCCGGTGTACACGAACGACAGCACGTACGAGAGGAACACCGGAACGAGCGGGCCCAGCGACTCGAAGTCCGTGCCGTGCGGCACCTTCATCTCGAGCACCATGATCGTGATGATGACGGCGATCACGCCGTCGCTGAACGCTTCGAGACGCGCCTTGCTCACGCTCCCTCCCGGGCCGATTACCTTATCATGGCACCTGGGATCCGGACATGACTTCGATGGCGCGCCTCGCGCGTGCGTTGCTGCTGGCCCTGCTGGCGGGCCTGCCCCCCGCCTCGTTCGCCGAGGACGAGGCGAGCGCGCCGCCGGCCTGGCTCCTCGTCTCCCGCGCCGACCTGCCCGATCCGAACTTCAACGAGTCCGTGATCCTCATCACGCAGCGCAACCGCCTCGGGCCCGCGGGCGTGATCATCAACAAGCCCACGCGCGTGCGCGTGGCCGAGCTCTTCCCGGACATCAAGGCGCTCAACACCGTGGACGACAAGGTCTTCTTCGGGGGGCCCGTGGCGCTCAACACCGTCTCTTTCGTGTTCCGCTCCGCCAAGGAGCCCGACGACGCCGTCGAGGTGATGAAGGACGTCTACGTGAGCTCGAACGTGGACCTGCTGCGCGACCTGCTCTCGCGCGACCGCCCGACCGAGGACCTGCGCGTGTTCGTGGGCTACGCCGGCTGGGGGCCCACGCAGCTCGAGGACGAGATGTCGCGCGGCGACTGGCGCCGGCTCGACGCCGACGCGCGCACGGTCTTCTCGCGGCGCCCCGAGGCGCTCTGGCCGCTGCTCGACCAGAAGGCCTCTAGCGTGCGCGTGCGTTGGGGCCGCTACTGAAGCGCTACATCCCCGGGATCTTGCGCTCGGCCCAGAGCACCGGGTTCCAGTCGACGATGAACTGCTGCGGGTTGCGCTGCATCATGTCGTAGCGGAACGAGTAGTCGGCCTCGCACGGCGCGCCGTGGCAGCGGGCCGGCTTGTAGCGGGTATGCATCAGCGTGAAGGTGATCGCGCGGGCGATCTTCTCGTCGGGCGCCTTCAACACGGCGGCGCCGATGGGACGGCCGCTGGCGTCCACGCGGACCGCGATGTGAACCGTGCCCGCATCGACCCACGCGCGGCGCAGGTTGCCGATCTCGCGCAGCACCGGCGTCATGCCGTAGGCCGGGTACGGCGGCTCGTCGTCGGCCGCGAGCGTCACGTAGTCGGCGCGCACCACGCCCCTCTGCTGCGGCGTGAGCTCTTCGTAGCTCGCGTCGACAGGCACGGGCCACATGACCAGCGTCCTCACGATGTTCGATCCGGTCTCCGGCGTGTCGTCGCGCAGGGCGTATTGATCGGCGGCCGAGGCGGCGAAGACCGCGGCGATCGACGTGCACAGCGCCATTCCCCAATATGCGGCTTTTTTCATTCGCATGTCCTCCGAGAAAAGCATCAGATGGAAGCCCGATCATAGGCGCCGCATCCGCGAAAGGGGCGTGCGTAACAAAAAGAAACGCGCGGGCAAAGCCTCGTGACCGGGAGGATCGGCCGGCCGCCCGCGCGTCCAGGAGCTAGTTGAGGATTCCTTCTTCCTTCATCGCCTGCTGCACGGCGGGGCGCGCATGCACGCGCGCCATGAAGGCCTTCAGGTTCGCGAAATCGGAGAGGTCGAGCTTCACCGCGTGGGCCCAGCGCGTGACCGTGAAGAGATAGGCGTCGGCCGCGGTGAACGCATCGCCGAAGAGGTAGTCGCGGCCCGCCAGGCGATCGTCGAGCAGCTTGTAGCGCTTGCGCAGGTACGCGCGGCGATCATCCTTCGTCGCATCCGGCGTGGCCTGGCTGAAGAGCAGGCTGTAGCTCTTGTGGATCTCGGAGGTGATGTAGCTCAGCATCTCCTGCTGGTGGTAGCGCTCGAGGCTGCCGGCCGCCGGGACCAGGTGCGACGCGGGCTTCTGGTCGGCGAGGTACTGCACGATCGCCGGGCCTTCGGTGAGCACGTCGCCCGCGCCCAGGTCGAGCGCCGGCACGTAGCCCTTGGGGTTGATCGCGTAGTAGTCGTTCTCCGCCTTGACGGAGTGCGTCCTGGTGTCGACCTTCTCGAGCTGCAGGTCGAGCCCCGCCTCGCGCGCCACGATGTGCGGCGACAGCGAGCAGGCGCCCGGGGAGTAGTAGAGCTTCATGGGAATTCCTTGGTTTCGATTGGACGGAGCGCGCAGGTTACCAAAGGATAGTTTCCTTTGTATAGTAGCTATGGTATCGTAAGCAATATTTTCCGCTTACCGGCAGGTAACCGATTCCATGGCGCTGCGCATGAGGAAGAGCAAGGCCCCGCCGCCGCCCCGGGGCTGCCCGATGGGCGCCTGCATGGCGCTGCTGGGCGGGGCCTGGACCACCAACGTGGTCTGGCAGCTGTCCGGCGGGCCGCGGCGCTTCGGCGAGCTCATGAGGGACATCCCCGGCGTCTCGCCCAAGATGCTCACGGCGAGGCTGCGCGAGCTCGAGGAGAAAGGTGTCGTAACAAGGCAGGTCGTTGCGTCCTCGCCCCCGTCGGTAGAATACGCGCTCTCCGAGCTGGGACAGGAGCTGGTGCCAGTGATCGATTCCATCGTGCGCGTGGGAACCCGGCTCATCGAGGGGCCGCGCCCGGCACGCCGCGGCGCTTGAGCGCGCAGCCCGCGCAACGCGAGGCGGCGGCCGACCTCGCGATCGTCCTCGCGACGATCGCGGCGGCGTGGATCCTCACGCGCTGGGTGATCTACCCCGCGCTGTCGATCCCCGACTACGCGCCCTACATCCTGCGGCCCATCGGCGGCTTCCTCGCCGCGTGGGCGGTGCTGCGCTGGCGCCGGCAATCCTGGAGCGCACTGGGGCTGCGCCAACCCGCGTCGTGGGTCCGCGTCATCGTCGCGGCCGTCGCGCTCTACCTGGCGATGCTCGCCATCTCGCAATGGGTCGTGCCGTTCGTCGCGCAGATCGTGCATCCCACGCAGCGGCCCTCCTTCCTCGGGAATCTGCCGGGCAACTTCCCCGCGCTGCTCGCGTGGCTCGCGGTGAGCTGGCTCGTGGGCGGGCTGTGCGAGGAGCTCCTCTTCCGCGGGTTCCTGCTGGACCGCGTGGCGCGCCTGCTCGGCGGCGGCGCCCTGGCGCTCGCGCTGGGCGCGGTGGCGCAGGCGCTCCTCTTCGGCACGCTGCACCTCTACGCGGGAAGCTTCGCCTTCATCTACGCATCGCTCTTCGCGGTGACGCAGGCGGCGTTCTTCCTCGCCGGCGGCCGCAACCTGTGGCCCCTCATCCTCGTCCACGGCGCGTGGGACTCGGTCGCGATGTGGGGCCTATACGGGGGTTGAAGCGGCGATCCTTCGCCTCTACGTACGGGTCATGCCACTCGCCGCCGTCGTAGGGATCACCGCGCTCGTCATCGCATGGCTGGTGGGCGAGCCCTACTGGATCGAGCGGCGCCGCCGCAGGCTGCGCGAGCGGCCGCTGCCCGGCGCGTGGCGCGCGATGATGGCGCGGCGCGTGCCGTATCTGCGCCTGCTGCCCAGGAGCCTGCGCACCCAGCTCGAGGGCCACGTGCAGGTGTTCCTCGACGAAAAGAACTTCGTGGGCTGCGACGGCTTCCAGGTCACGGACGAAGTCCGCATCACCATCGCCGCACAAGCCTGCCTGCTCATCCTCAACCGCAAGTCCTACTACTTCCCGAAGCTGCGCGACATCCTCGTCTATCCGGGCGCATTCGTGGTCGAGCGCGTGACGGGCGGGCCGCTCCTGCGGTCGGACACGCGGCGCGTGCTCTCGGGCGAATCCTGGACGCACGGGCAGGTGGTGCTCTCCTGGCAGGACGTGGTCGAGGGCGCGGCGGACCCCTGCGACGGCCGCAACGTCGTGATCCACGAGCTCGCGCACCAGCTCGACCAGGAGAAAGGCGCGGCCACCGGCGCGCCATGGCTCGGAAGCCGCGACCGCTATCCCCGCTGGTCGCGCGTGATGGCCGCCGAATACGCGCGATTGCAAGCAAGCGCGTGGTCGCCGTTTCCCGAGACGAGCCTCTTCGGCGCCTACGCGGGCACCGAGCCCGCGGAGTTCTTCGCGGTCGCTTCCGAGGTCTTCTTCGAGCGCCCCCGCGAGATGGCGGCGCTGCACCCCGAGATGTACGGGGAGCTGTGCGCCCTCTACCGCGTCGATCCGGCCACCTGGTGACCTGATTCCTTGATCCGCGTCAGGGGATGGCGCGGGCGGGGCCTTAGGCTCACGCCATGGACAAGGTTCGCACCGAGGCCACGGTCGGCGGCGCGCTGATCGAGGCACTCCACGCTTCGGGCGCGCGGGAAGTGTTCGGCATTCCCGGCGATTTCGCCCTGCCCTTCTTCGACGCGCTCGAGCGCATGCCGCTCCTGCGCCTGGTCACGCTCTCCAACGAGCCCTCGCTCGGCTTCGCCGCCGACGCCGCGGCGCGCATTCGCGGCGCACCCTCCGTCGTCGCGGTGACCTACGGCGCCGGGGCGCTCAACGCGGTGAATCCCGTCGCCTGCGCCTACGCGGAGAAGTCGCCGGTCGTCGTGATCTCCGGCGCGGCCGGAAGCGCGGCGCGCGCGAGCGGGTTGCGCCTGCACCACGAGGTGAAGCGGCCCGAGTCGCAGTTCGAGATCTACCGCGAGATCACGTGCGACCAGGCCCGCCTCGACGATCCCGCGCTGGCCGCCTCGCAGGTCGCCCGCGTGCTCGCGGCTGCCAGGCGGTGGTCGCGCCCCGTGTACATCGAGCTGCCCGCGGATTGCGTGGGCGCGCCCTCGGCCGGCGCGACGGCACTGCCGCAAGTCGAAGCCGATCCCGATGCGCTCGAATCCTGCGCGCAGGAGATCCTCGCGCGCCTCGATCAGGCGAAGCATCCCGTGCTGATGGTGGGCGTCGAGGTGCGGCGCTTCGGCTTGGAAAAGCGCGTGGCCGAGCTCGCACGGACGCTGCGCATCCCGGTCGTCACGAGCTTCCTGGGCCGCGGCCTGCTCTCCGACACCGATGCGCCCCTCGCGGGAACCTATCTCGGCGTCGCCGGCGATCCGGGCGTCACCGCGCTGGTCGAAGACTCCGACGGGCTCTTCCTGCTGGGCGAGATCTGGTGCGACACCAACTTCGGCGTCTCGCGCCGGCGCATCGACCCGCGGCGCACGATCCAGGCGCTCGATACGCAGGTCACGATCTCGCACCACGTCTATCCGGACATCCCGCTCGCCGACCTCGTCGCGGCTCTCGAGCGCCTCGCGCGTCCCGTGGCGCAGGCCGAGCGCCTCGCGCCCCCGTCCGTGCCCTCCGGAATGCCGCACGACGGCGCGCCCATCACGCCCGACGACATCGCCGCGGCGCTGAACGACCTCATGAACGAGCATGGGCGCTTCCCCGTGGCCGCGGACGTGGGCGACTGCCTCTTCACCGCCATGGACCTGGTGCACACCGACCACGTGGCTCCCGGCTACTACGCGACGATGGGATTCGGCGTGCCGGCGGGCATCGGCGTGCAGGTGGCGACGGGCCGGCGGCCCATCATCCTGGTGGGCGACGGCGCCTTCCAGATGACCGGCATGGAGCTCGGGCACTGCGCGCGCCTGGGCCTGGACCCGATCGTCGTGGTGTTCAACAACGCGCAATGGGGCATGCTCACCGCGTTCCGCCCCGAGGCGCACTACACGCGCCTGGGCACGTGGGACCTCGCGGCGGTCGGGCAGGCCCTCGGCGGGCGCGGCCACCGCGCGGCCTCGCGCGCCCAGCTCGCCGCGGCACTCGACGACGCGGCGCGCCGGCGCGGAACCTTCCAGCTCATCGACGCGCGAATCGCGCCCGGCGCCCTCTCGCCGATGCTGCGGCGCTTCGCCGCGGCGGTCTCCCGCGCCTAGTCGATCGCGTACAGGTTGCCGTCGTTGCTGCCCACGTAGACGGTGCCGTTCGCCACCAGGGGCGTGGAAAGCATCGAGCCCACCGACAATTCGCGCTCGACGGTGGGAATCTGCGAATCACCCGCCTGCGAGCGAAAGAGCATCGGGATGTTGAAGCGGCCGTCGGCGGTAAGCGCCCAGTACTTGTTGCGCTTCGAGGCCTCGGTGCGGAACGACCACAGCACCTCGCCCGTCTCGAGGTCGCGCGCCTCCAGCGTGCCGTTGAGCACCGGCTGGTAGACGACGCCGCCCGCGACCGCGGGCGAGGCGAACATGTACGCCTTGGCCTGCTGCTTGACGACTTGCTTGCCGGTCTGCGCATCGACCACGTAGTAGAGGCTCGAATCCGAGGTCGCGAAGATCACCTTGCCCTTGGTGACCGCGGGCGACGTGATCACCCAGCTGCCGTTGTTGTTGAACTTCCACTTCTCCTTGCCGGTGGCCGCGTCGAGGGCGTAGAGGTTCGAGTCGCGGCAGCCCACGTACACGACGCCGTCCACGACGGCCGCCGAGGACTGGAATCCCACCTGGTTGTGGATGAGCGGATCCTCGCCGCCGTGGAAGCGCCATTTCTCCTGGCCGGTGCGCGCATCCACCGCGTAGAAATTGCTGTCCCAGCCGCCGAAGTAGAGGACGCCGTCCGCGTACGCGGGCGAGGCGTGCACCACGTCGCCGGCTTTGAACTTCCACTTGAGCTCGCCCGAGGCCGCATCCACCGCGTAGAGGTGGCTGTCGCCGCTCGCGAAGTACACGAGGCCGTCGGCGACCACCGGGCTGGAGAGGAAAATGTCGAACGGATCGAAGAACGTCTGGTCCTTCGGCGTCATGCCGTGCAGGCCCTTCGCCTCGAAGCGCCTCTCGCCCTCGGTGACGAACTTCCAGCGCATGGCGCCGTTGCGCGTGTTGAGCGCGTAGAGGCTGCCGTCGAAGCTCGTCACGTAGAGGCTCTCGCCCGCGATGGCCGGCGTGCCGGACACCGCGCCCCGCGTGGAGCGCATCCACACCTGCCGGCCGTCGTCGGCACCGACCGCATACACGTTGCCGTCGTCGCTGCCGAAATAGACGACCTTGTCCTTCATCACGGGCGAGGACACCACGCGCGCGCCGGTGGGAAACGCCCACTTGACGCGATGGAACTCGCGGGGGCCGGCGCCTTGATAGACGCCGGTGTGCGCGGCGTCGCCGCGGAACATCGATTGGGCCGCGGCGAACGCGGGCAGCAGCGCGGCAACGAGGAGGACAACGATCTTCGTGTTCTTCACGAGGCTTTCTCCGTCGGACGGCGAAGGATGAGCGGCACCTCGAAGGGCCCCGACACGAGCGTTCCCTTGATCTGGCCGGGCCCGATGACGCCCTCGAACACGGTGCGATAGGCGCTCGACTCGAAGCGCAGCGTGCCGTCCTTCTCGGAGATGAAATCGACCGGGACGTTGGTGGTCATCTTCCCGACCACCACGAAGCCGACCTTGGCGGTCGAGCCCGGCTGGTTGGCGAGGTCCACCGTGACCTGCCGCGGGTAGCCGCCCAATTCATAGGTGCCCACCCAGCGCCCCTCGAGCTCACGCCCGATGGCGGTGCTCTTCGGCGGAAGGTCCACCTGTGCCGTGCCCGTGAGCTTCAGCTCGAAGGGCGCCTTGTTGCCCGCCTGGCGCATCTCGCCCGCCATGCGGTCCTTGCCGAACTTCGCGGAGAAGGTCGCCGGCCCATCGGGCGGGGCGCCCAACACGTTGCCGATGTCGAAGCTCACGGTGTCGCCCGCGACCTTGAGGTTGCCGAGCGCCGCGCCCTTGATCTCGAAGCCCGGGCTGGTGAGCGAGCCGATCCACGCGCCGGATGCATCCTGCGCGAGGTCCAGGACGAGCGGCATGTCGTTATACGGGATCTGCGCCTCGCCGATCCAGCGGCCGGCGGGCGGAGCGGCGAACGCCGCCGCGGCCGACGCGGCGGCGAGCGCTATGAGGAGGGTTCTCACGGAAGGTCTCCGGAACTCGGGTTGCGATAGGCGCATAGCCTGGGCCCCTGCCCCGGAGACCGCTGTGACGATTTGTTGCAGCTACAACGAGAAACCGTTCAACGGTACTTGGTGACCGTTGAACGGTGCCCCGCTACTTGAACGCGTAGGTCACGCTGCCGTACCAGAAGCGCCCGCGCGGATCGGCCACCGAGTTCGCCCAGCCGGCGGCGTGCGAGCCGTACGAGGAGACGTCGGTATACGGCGGCAGGCGGTCCATCACGTTGCGCACGCCGAGCTTCAGCGTGAGGTGCTTGAAGCCCACGTAGCGGCCCTGCAGGTTCACGCGCGAGGTGCTCGGGATGTCGTGCGTGCCGCCCCCCTGGAAGGCTTCCACCCAGCCCGCGACGAACGTCTGCTCGATCGTGCCGCCCCAGGGGCCATAGTCCCCGTCCAGCGTCGCCACGTGCATCCAGCGCGGGTACGCGTTGCCGCCGTTGAAGCTGTTGCCGAGGTAGCTGATGAACGGCAGGTCGGAGCCCGGCTGCAGCTCGTACTTGTCCACGTATGTGCCGACGATCGCCACCGTGTACTTGCCGTACGTCGTATCGAAGCGGATGCGCGCGTCGAGGTCGAAGCCCGAGGTCTTGAGGCCGCCCAGGTTCTCGAGCGGCTGGTCGACGTAGAGCGTGGTCCCGATCGGGCTGCGCACGAAGCGGCTGATGTAGCGGTTGTAGAGCGTGAGGTCGTCGGGGTTGGCGAGGATCGTGTCGGCCGTGACGCTTCCGATCGTGTCCTTCTTCTCGATGCTCCAGTAGTCGATTCCCACCGAGCTCCTGTTGGTGGGCTCCCACACGAAGCCCGCGCTCCACTGCGTGGAGGTCTCGGGCTTCAGGTTCGCCGACGCGATGTTGCGCACGTTGAGCTGGGTGCCCACGCAGCGCGCATCCTCCTCCGCGATCAGGTCCGCCGGGCAGCCCGGGTCGTTGAGCGAGTTGGCCGAGTTGCCGAACGAGGGCGGGCTGTGCAGGTCCCACAGCGACGGCGCGCGGAAGCCCTTGCCGGCGGAGGCGCGCACCAGCAGGTCCTTCATCGGTTGCCAGCGCGCACGCACCTGCGGCGTTCCCTTGGAGCCCACGTCGCTGTAGTGGTCCCAGCGCGCGGCGGCCGTCACCTCGAGCTCCTTGGTGAACGGCATGTTCACCTCGGCGAACACGGCGCCCACGTTGCGGCTCGCCTCCGTGTGCGGCACCGTGCCCTCGCCGCCGATGTCCTGGCCGTTCTCGTAGTCGGAGTTGAGCGGCTTGTCGTCGATCGACTCGTGGCGGAAGTCCGCGCCCAGCGCGACTGCGGCCATGCCGCCCGACATGCTCCACATGTCCTTCGAGAGCTTGCCGTCCAGCTGCGTGGACGTGCTGGTGGACTTGCGCATGTCGCCTTCCATCTTCGCGCCGTCGAGCAGCGCGAGGCCCACGGCGTCGTTCGGGCCGAACGGGTTCAGGTTGCCCGTGGCGAGCGCCTGCACGAACCGGTTCTCCTGGATGTAGCCGGTGAACTTGAGCTTGCTCGTGGACGACGCGTAGGTGAGCGCGGTGTCGTAGTCCCAGCCGCTCACCACGCCCTTGAAGCCGCCGGAGAAGCGCGACTGGTCGGAGGTGATGTCGTTGATGCGGTTGCCGGCAGGCGCCGAGCGGTAGGCGATCTCGAGGAAGCCCGGCGTCCCGACGTCGGCCGTGCTGTACCCCAGGCGGTTCAGGAGCGCCACCGGCGCGAAGCGGCTGGTGAGCGGCAGCAGGATGTTGGCCTGCGTGCCGTCGGGCCGGATGTGCGCCGCGGTCTGGTCGATGGGCACCGGCGCGATGCGGCCGATGTTGTGGTTCTCCGAATACGACGCCTCGCCGAAGAACGTGTTGTCGGCGTTGACGTTGTAGGTGAGGCGCCCGAAGAGGTCGCCGCGGTGGTTGTCCGGCAGGTTGTCCAGGTACGCCGCGTAGATGCCGCGGCAGCGGATCCTCGGGGCCCCCGAGGGCGTAGTGCCCGACGTCTGCAGCACCGTGAAGTTCGGGTCGCAGGCGGAGAAGTTCTGGTCGTTGAGGAGCGTGCCCACGTAGGCGCCGGGGCTGATGCCGAAGTCCATGATGCGGCCCGGGAAGCCGCGGAACGAGGTGGGATAGGTCGCGCCGTCGATCTGGTTGGCGCGGTCGTAGAGCTTCTGGTCGATGGCCTTCAGGCTCTTGTTGTACTGGAAGTGGCCGGTGGCGAGCACGTTCCAGCCGTCCTTGGCGATGTCGCCCACGCCGTAGGCGATGTTGGCGCTCTGCTCGGAGCCGGCGCGGCCGTCCTGCGTCTGGCCGTAGTAGGCCGTCACCTCGCCGCCCTTGTAGTCGCTGCGCGTGATGAAGTTGATCACGCCGCCCACCGCGTCCGTGCCGTACACCGCCGAGGCCCCGTCGCGCAGGACCTCGACTCGCTCGATGGCGCTGAACGGGATCGTGTTCAGGTCCACCGCCTGCGGCGCGGCGTTGAAGCCGCCGATGCTGCCGAAGGCCTGGTTGGCGAGGCGCCGCCCGTTCAGCAGGACGAGCGTGGAGCTCGCGCCCAGGCCGCGCAGGTTGGCGTTGGAAACCGCGTAGCCCACACCCTGCGTGGTGTCCGAATACATCGCGGTGTTGGCCGTGACGCGCCGCATGATGTCCTCGGTGCTGGTGGCGCCCATCTTCTCGATGTCGCTGCGCGAGATGACGGTGACCGGCAGGGCCGTCTCGCCCTCGATGCGCTTGATGTTGGAGCCGGTGACCTCGATGCGCTCCCTGGCGACGGGCGCGGTCTGCGCGAAGGTGTTGCCGGCGAAGGAAACTGCAAGTGCGGCGGCCACGGCGAGCGGCAGCTTGCCGATTTTCGGTTGCCTCATGGATCCCCCCAGGGTAAGAAGCGTTGTGTTCTTGTGCTTCGTTGTTTCTTGTTACTGGCGGTTACATATTAAGGCAAATTTCCGGGAAGCAGGGAGGGGTGTCCGCTGTTACCGCGCGCGCCCGGCGGCGGCAAAGTCTATGCCTGCCGGCGAAGCGTCATCGCGATGCCGCCCAGGATCGCGACGGAGCACGCCACGAGGCGCGGGGTGAGCGATTCGCCGAGGAACGCGATGCCGCCCGCGGCCGCGATCACCGGCACGCTCAGCTGCACGGTCGCCGCGCTGGTGGCGGCGAGCCCGCGCAGCGCCGTGTACCAGATCGCGTAGCCCACGCCGGAAGCCAGCGCGCCCGAGGCGACCGCGAGCGCCGCGCCCGCCGGATCGAGGTTTGCCCACGGAATCGTCGCGGCGCTCACCAGCGCGGCGAAGGGGACGGCGCGCAGGAAATTTCCCGCGGTCACGGCCGTCGGGTCCCCCGCGGCGCCGCGGCCGCGCAGCGAGTACACGCCCCACGAGACTCCCGCGAAGAGCATGAGCCCGGCGCCGAGCGCAGGCGGCGCGGAGAGGCCCGGAAGGAGCAGCGCGCCCAGGCCCGCGAGCGCGAGCGCCATTCCCGCGGCCTGCAGCGGCCGCAGCCGCTCGCCGCGCGCGAGCCCGTAGCCGATCATGGTGCCCTGCACCGCGCCGAAGAGCAGCAGCGCGCCCGTGCCCGCGGTGAGCGACAGGTACGCGTAGGAGAAGCCCGCGGCGTAGGCGAAGAGCCAGAACCCCGAGGCCCAGCTTCCGCCGGACCGGTTGCCCGCCCGCAGCCGCACGATGATCGCCAGCGCGATCGCGCCCGAGACGATGCGTATCGCGGTGAAGCTCGCCGCATCGATCGCGGTACCCTTCAGCGCGGCGCGGCACAGCAGCGAGTTGCCCGCGAAGGCGACCATCGCGAGCAGCGTGAGCAGCAGGACGCGGGGAGCGGGAGCGGTCATGCGGCCGCCATGATGGCACGGCGTACACTTGCGCCCCATGCTGATCTTCCGCCAGCTGGGCGATCCGGTCTCTTCCACGTACACGTACCTGCTGGGCGATCGCGCAAGCGGCGAGGCGGTGCTGATCGACCCGGTGTTCGACCAGGCCGTGCGCGACGCGGCGCTCGTCGAGGAGCTGGGGCTGCGCCTCGCGTGGACGCTCGACACGCACGTGCACGCCGACCACGTGACCGCCGCGTGGCTGCACAAGCACGACCTGGGCAGCCGAATCGCGGTGGGTGCGGCGAGCGGGGCCCAGGGGGCGGACCGGTACCTCGAGGACGGCGACACGCTCGCGATCGGCGACCGGCGCCTCGAGGCGCGCGCCACGCCGGGCCACACGTCGGGCTGCATGACATACGTGCTCGACGACCACACGATGGCATTCACCGGCGATTGCCTGCTGATCCGCGGCAGCGGCCGCACCGATTTCCAGCAGGGCGACGCGAACCGGCTCTTCCGGTCCGTGCGCACGCGGATCTTCCCTCTGCCCGGCGACTGCCTCCTCTATCCCGCGCACGACTACCGCGGCCTCACGGTGACCAGCGTGGCCGAGGAGCGCCGCTATAACCCGCGGCTCGCCGAATCCATCACCGAGGACGATTTCGTGGGCTACATGAGCCACCTCGGCCTCGCGCACCCGAAGCAGATGGACGCGGCCGTGCCCGCGAACCTGCGCTGCGGGCAGCCCGAGGGCGGTCTCGAAGAGCGCGCCGTGCAATCGTGGGCGCCGCTCACGATGACCTTCGCCGGCATCCCGGAGATCCAGCCCTGGCTGCTGGAGGAACGCATGGCCGGCGTGCAGGTGATCGACGTGCGCGAGCCCGGGGAATGGGACGGCTCGCTGGGGCACATCGGCGCCTCGCGCCTCATCCCCCTGGGCCAGCTTGCGCAGCGCGCCGGCGAGATCGACAAGTCGATCCCCGTGGTCACCACGTGCCGCTCGGGCGCGCGCTCCGCCCAGGCGGTGGTGATCCTTCAACGCCAGGGCTTCACGAAGGTCGCGAACCTCGCCGGCGGGCTCATCCGCTGGCGCGGCAGCGGGCTCGCGGTGGAAGGCGGGCGCGAGTAATCGTCACCGGGACAGGCTCACGCCATGAGCTTGCGCGCCCCTATCCTGGGACGCCATGGACAACGCAAATCACAGGATTGGCCAGCGCTCCGGCGAAACCCCGCGTGGCGCACACGGCATGAGCGGGATCGAGCAGGAATTCGCCGGCACCAACAAGCTCCTCGTCGGCCTCGCCTGGATGCTCGCCGGCAAGGCGATCCGCAAGGCCAAGAGCGCTCCCGCAGCGCGATAGCAAGGTCGCCGAAAGCGCCGTTCGCCAAACTGCCGGGCACGGGCCAATGGTAGAAAGGCGGCATGCAGATCGATTTCCACCACGGCGTCACGTATGTCGTCGCGCGGCTCGCGGGCTTTCCGCCCGGGGAGGCCGAGGTCGTCGCGCACAGCGCGCAGTACGTGGACGACGCCACGTCCTCGGGCGAGCTCTGGTTCGACAACGGCGGCCTCTACGAGCGCATCTCCTCGGCGCACAAGCTCTACGACTACCGCAACATGGAGGCGCTCTCGAACCACCATGTCTGGATCCCGTTCCATTTCCTGCCCGGCAACAAGCTGGAACCGCGGCCCGCCCAGGCTCCCGTGCTCACCCGTGAAGACCTCATCGAGCGCTGCATCACCCGGCCCGACAGCCCTCCCGCGCGCGAGATGATGGCGGCCGCCGTGCAGCGGCAGAAGCGGCCGTTCGCATTGCACCGCCTCGGCATCGCGTCGCACGTGTACGCCGACACGTGGGCACACCAGGGCTTCGTAGGGCTGCGCGACCGCATCAACCTCGCCACCGACATCCGCGGGGCGAACGACGCGCACCACGAGAAGACCTTCGGCGAGCGCTTCGCGGATTTCTTCCACCACGAGCTGGAGGAGGCCGAAGAGATCTTCGTCGGCGAGGCGCTGCCCGTGGGGCACGGCGTGGTGCTGAGCTATCCCGACCGGCCCTACCTCGTGTGGTCGTACCGCAACGGGCGCGGCGAGCCCATCGAGCGCGACAACCCGCGCGACTTCGCGCAGGCCGCCCGCGAGCTCTACCAGTGGTTCAGGCGCTACCGCGACTTCCCACGCGAGGGCGCGGCGGTGGCCGATCGCGCGTACCCGGTCCCGGGGGAATTCGCCGCGGTGGACCGGATGCTCGCCGAAGTGGTGAGCGAAAAGAAGCTCGAGCGCCACGCCGCGTGGCTCGCCGCCGTCGCCGACGGAACGTTCGGGTTCAGGGAGCCGCTCGCCTACATCGAGATCGGCGAGGGATCGTGGAAGCACCAGGCGCTGGGCACGCTCGAGGACGTGCAGTCCAATCCGGGCAAGCCCATCCCCTGCACGCCCGCGTTCATGACCAGCCACTGGAAGTATTTCCACGACGCGCTGCAGGCGCACCGGTTCTTCGTGCTGAACGAGATGCTGCCGGGGTACGGAATCCTCAGCATGTAACCCCGTGGCCGCGCGCGCCCTACTTCTTGGGCGGCGGTGGCGGCTGCTTGGGGGCCTCTTCCTGGTAACCGCCCAGCGCCGCCTTGGCGGGGCAGACGCTGAACATCACGCACTTGGGGCATCCGACCGCAATGGCGATGGGGCAGATCTTCATCCTGGGCTCCGTTCCTTGTTCGTTAGATTCCCGGAACCGCCGTGATGTTGCCGGTGGTTGCCGTGCCATTCTGCCTCACGATGTTGTTCCCAAACGTCTCGAAGACTCCGGGCGGACCGGCGCTGACGATGCCGGGGATCTGGGCGAATCCCGTCGCGTTGCCCGCCGCGAGGCTCTCCCCGACGCTCAGGATTCCGCCGGAGGTGACCGCGAATCCCCAACGGCGATTGTTCGAGGCCGTCGAGCGAATGAGCGCCACCTGGCCCAGCGAGGTCGCATCGCCCGAAACCATGACGCCATCCAGGTGATTGTCCGAAGCGAAGCTGTCGGCCATGGATACGCTGGTCGACACCCCGGTGGCCCCGACGACGACGCCCGCTCCGCGATTGTCGATGAAGTAACTGCGCGCCACGTCGGCCGCCGCGCCGCCCCCGAAGCGCGCCCCGTTCGAGTTGCGCGCGAAGACGCTGTCGATCACATGGACATGGGCCGCGGCGTCCACGAACAGGCCCTGCAGGAAGTTGGAAACCTCGCACTTGTCGACCGTGAGCGAGCCGGCCGCCATCACGTTGATTCCGGATCCGCCGCTGCTGCCCTTCACGATGAGCCCGCGCAACACGACATCGAGGCCGGCCGCGGGGATGTCGATCCCGTCGCCGGCCGGCGGCGCGATGAGCGCGAGCCCGTTGCCCTCGATCGTCACCGACTTCGTGATGCGCACGAAGCCATATTCGGCGGCGTCGAGCGCCACGACCACGCCGCCCGCATCGACGACGCTCATGGCGGCGCGCAGCGTGCGGCAGATCTTCGCCCGCGAGCAACCCGCCGCGGTGTTGGCGTCGGATCCGCTCGACGCGACGTAGGCTTGCGGGCCCGCTTGCGCCATGCCGCACAGCATGGCGGCCGAGAGGGCCGCCGCTCGGAGAATCAAGTTCGTATTGGTTGTCATTGTCGGCCTCCCGTGGCAGTTCACTGAATCTAGGACATCCTCGCATCGAACGTCCCCACCCGCCCGGGTGGGAACGCGTGCGCCATCTGCAGCACTGCGAAATCGTCCCGGTATCGCCCCACGATCTGCAGACCCACCGGAAGCGGCTTCGCGTCGTTCGTGAAGCCCGCCGGCACCGAAATCGACGGGTGCGCGGTGACGGTGATGTGGTAGCAGCTCTTCATCCAGTCGATGTAGCTCGCGAGCTTCACGCCGTCGATCGCGTCGACGAACGGCTGCGAAGCGGGAAACGGCGGCACCTGGCTCACGGGCAGGCAAAGGAACTCGTAGCGCTCCATGAACTCGCGCATGCGCTCGAAGATCGCCGTGCGCAGCGCGATCGCGCGGCCCACGCGCGGGCCGTCGAGCTTGAGGCCCGCCTCGATGTTCCAGGTCACCGTGTCCTTGATCCTGTCGCGATGCTTCTCGAGGAGCGTGGCGTAGCGCATCGCGAAGGAGTTCGCCCGCAGCACCTGGAACACCTCGTCGGCGCCCGAGAGATCCGGCGACGCGTCCTCCACGATGCAGCCCAGGGACTCGAGCGCCTTGCGCGCGGGCTCGAGCGCAGCCAGCACGCGCTTGTCGACCGGCAAGCCGCCCAGGTCGCGCGACCAGGCCACGCGCACGCGCCGGAAATCCCGTTTCAGGGGCCGCGCGAAGACGGAGCCGGGCTCGGCGATCGAGATGGGCGAGCGCGCATCGGGGCCGGCCATCGCCGAGAGCAGGAACGCCGCGTCCCCCGCGTTGCGCGCGATGGGCCCGAGCACGGACATCGTGTTCCATGCGTCGATCGTGGGCCAGCTCGGCACGCGCCCCGGCGTCGGGCGGAACCCCACCACGTTGCAGAAGCTCGCGGGATTGCGCAGGCTCCCGCCGAGGTCGGAACCGTCGGCGAAGGGCAGCATGCCGCACGCGACCGCCACCGCCGCGCCGCCCGAGGAGCCGCCGCAGGTCCTGTCGAGGTCGTACGGATTCACCGTCGTCCCGAACACCTTGTTGAACGTCTGGCTGCCCGCGGCGAACTCGGGCGTGTTGGTCTTGCCGAGCGTGATCGCGCCCGCGGCCTTGAGCCGCTCGACGAGCAGCTGGTCCCTCGCGGGCACGTGGTTCGCATAGATCGGCGAGCCGTACGTCGTGCGGATGCCCGCCGTGTCGATCATGTCCTTGTATGCGATGGGCAGGCCCTGCAGCGCCCCGGCGGGCCTCGCGCCGCGCGAGGGCTTGCGGTCCAGGCGCTTCGCCTCGGCGAGCGCCTGTTCGGGGAGGAAGGTGACGATCGCGTTCACCTTCGGATTCACCGCCTCGATGCGGGCGATGAACGCCTTCATCACTTCGACGCGCGAGAGCCTGCGCGTGCGCAGCAGGCGCGCGAGGCTGCGCGCGGGCGTGAAGACGAGGTCGGTCACGGGCCCGGCGCGGGCGGCGTGGTCAGTCGTCCCCGCCACCGTCGTCGCCGTCCTCGCCCCTCGACACCTTCTCGCAGAGCGTCCTCTTTCCCCTCGCGGGATCGACGAGCGGCTTCTGCGTGCCGGTGAAACGGCCCGCGTCCATGAACGTCACCTCGGTCACGAAGGCGAGCGGATTGGCGGGATCGAGGTTCGCCGAGGGCTCGATGCAGGCCACGCGGAACGAGCTCACGCCCTTCCTGAATCCGTGGGCGCGGAAGTCGAACAGCACGCCGCCGCCGAGCGCGAAGCGCCGGCCCTCGACCTTGAGCACGTACATCGAATCGCCCACGCCGATCGGCAGGCGAACGCTGGCGAAGAGCGGGTTCTTGTGGCCGATCGCGTAGTCGTAGCCCACCGCCACGTCCGGATCGATGAAGATGGGCACGTTGGGCACCACGTCCACGCCGAACGTGTACGCGCCGCCCGAAGTGGTGCCCGTGGGCAGGACGGCAGGCGAAGCGATGAATCCGTGCGGGTTGCTGGCCGCGTCGAAGTAGAAGCCGCTCACCTGGCCCGCGTTGTTGATCGCCTGGCCGACCGTGCCGCCCGCCGCGCCGGGCACGTCGATCAGCTCGTAGCCGAGCGACGTTCCCACCCATGCGTGGAAGTTGCCCAGCGCATCGTTGAGGTTGCCCGTCATCACGCCCAGGTCGTTGATGCCGCGCGCCCGCGTCTGCTGCCCGTCGAGCTGGAAGAACGTCATCGCGCCGCCGGGCTGGCGCAGGAAGCTCTCGGTGCCGATGCCCGGGACGTGCGCGCTTCCCACGACCTGGCCCGCCGCGTTCATGCCCTGCGGAATCGTGAGCGTGGAGCCCGCGACGGTGATGTCCACGTACGTGCTGGTCGCCGGGTTGTAGATGAATCCCACGGTGCCGGTCGCGCCGTCGTCGGCGTAGCCGGTGACGAGGCCGGAGTTGGTGATGAACCTCACGTTCGTGTTGAGCCATCCCGGCTTCTGGAAGAACGTGTACGCGATGCCGTTGAGCGTGAGCCCGCGGTCGCCGCTCGCTTCCGCGGCGGTGCCGCCCGCCACCAGCCCCGCGTCGTTGATGCCGTGCGCGTAGGTGTTGACGCCGCCGGGCAATGCCGGGAACGGCGTGAACACTCCCGCCTGGTACGTGAAGCCGAAGGTGTTGACGCCGTCGAAGCTCGCGTAGCCCGCGATGCGCCCGTTGTTGTTGATGGCGCGCACGTCCGTGAAGACGGCGCCCGGGTAGTCGACCAGCACGATGCCGTAGGTCGCCTGGGCCTCGCCCGCGACGAAAGCCAATGACGTTGCGGCGAGCAGGATCGCGCGGCGATACGTTGCGTTCATGGGAGCTCCCGGCGTTAGGGTGCGTGAGTCTAGCGTATTGCGTTCACCGCGCGTATTTGCGCGCCGTTGCGGCTACGCGGCTCGCCACGGCTTGCCTCAACGAGGCGGGGCCCGTCACTTCCACGTCCGGCCCGAACTTGAGGATGTCCATCATCAGCTCCTTCTCCGAGCTGTACGGCACTTCGAGCACATAGCTGCCGTCCTTCTCCCAGCGCGCCTTCTGCTTCGGGTGCCATTCCTCGAGCGACACGTAACGCGCAGCCGGGGCGGCGAACCTGAGCGTGGCCCACTGCACCTTCCTGCCCGAGAAGATCCCATAGCCGCTCGCGAGCACCGCGTCGAGCTCGGCGTCGGGCACGTCGCGCACCTTCCCCGCGACGACGGTCACGTCGCGCATCGCGTCGAGGGCGAACGTGCGCAGGTCGTCGCGCAGGTGGTCCCACGCGTCGAGGTACCAGTTGTTGCGGTAATGCACGAGGCGCTGCGGCGAGATCTCGCGCTCGGTGGTTTCGTCCTTCGCCCGGTTCCAGTACGTGAGCCCGAGGCGCTGGCGGCCGAGCACGGCGCTCGCGACGAGCTGGAAGTGCTTCGGCGCATGGCGGCGCGCGCCGAAGGAGATCACGCGGATGCGCCGGCGCACCTCGTCCACCGAGTGGTCGCCCGCCGAGAGGAGCGCGGACAGGCGCGCCTTGAGCGGCTTCACGTGCGCGCCGAGGAGGCTCGGCTCCAGGCCCTCCAGCAGATGCTCCATGGTAAGCAGCGCCTGCGCCTCCTGCGGGCTGAACCACAGGCCCGGCAGCTCGTACTTGGGCGCGTCCTTCGCGGGCTGCTCGAACCGGTAGCCGCCCTGGTCGCGGTCCCACACGATGGGCGCGTAGTGGCGGCTTCGCATGTACTCGATGTCGCGCTTGAACGTCGCGAGCGACACCTCGAGCTCGGAGAGGAAATCCTTCACCGGCACGATGCCGCGCTCGCGGATCAGGTGGTCGATCTTGTAGAAGCGCTCGGTGCGGTCCATGGCTTCAGCGCGCCCAGTGGATGGCGCGGCCCGTGAACGGGATCGGCAGCGACTTGTAGGGGCTCATGTCGGCCTGCTGGCGCACCAGCCGGTCGCGCGCGTCGTACTGGAGCCAGATGGCGATCTCGTCGTCGCGGTAGACCCGGCACACGAGGTTCATCACGGGCACCTTCGCGATAATGAGCGGGCCGTCGCCGCAGCTTTCGAGGTTGCGCGGCTTGCGCTTGCGGCAGTCGTCGGTGGAGAGCACCGCATGCGCGACCGCGCGCCCGCGCCAATACGCCTCGGCGAGCGCCGCGGTCTTGAGCGATTCCCGGTCGCGGTCCAGCCGCGCGTTCTCGGCGTCGAATTCCGCCGTGCAGGCCCCATCCGTGAAGAGCGGCGGCATCAGGGCGGCCCACACGAAGGCGACCGCGAGGAGGAGCTTCACGGTGAACGGCATGCCGCCAATCTACCCCACGGCGCGGTAACGCACGAGCGATGCGGAAGGATTGCGAATGCCCTAACATCGCGCCATGAACATCGCAGGCAAGCCCCTCTCCGCCTATCGCCTGCGCGAGCGCGAAGTGGCCTGGGGCCCGATGCGCGGGCCCGGCATGCGCCAGCCCTCGCTCTGGGAGTTCGTGATCCTGTCGATGCTGCTGCACGCGCTCGCCATCGCTCTCTTCGGCGCGCCCGCGGGCGGCAGCCGCGAAGGCCGCGCGATGTGGGGCTCGCTCAACGTCGTGCTGCAAGGGCTCGCGCCCGAGGCGCCGCCGCTGCTCA
>DATIWC010000025.1:0-24659 GCA_035519515.1 Usitatibacter sp. | reverse complement strand
GGGATGTTCCCCGTATCGATCGAAGATGAAGACGTCTGTCCGGAAGCCGACCGCCTCGCTTGCGCGGTGATCTACCTGATGAGCTGCCACGCGCGCACGCAGTGCCCGCGGCTCGCCGCCATGATCCGCCATCACCTCGAGCTCATCGCATCGCATCCCGGCGCAGGCGAGCGCGTTGCTTTCGTGTGCCGGCAGCTGTCGCCGGCGTGGGACGCGATTCGCCTGCAGGACGAGAAGCATCGCGTCGCCCAGGCCCCCACGCATTAGCCCCACACGGGTCTCCCGCCGCCGCGTAGAATCGCCGCCATCACGCGCACCGTCACCGGTGCGTTCGTTTTTCCGGGAGCCCGAATGAAGCGAATCAACGTCGACCTGCTCTGGAAGGTCGAACGTCCCGCGCAACCCACGTTGTCGCCCGACGGCGCGCAGGCGTGCGTTTCGGTGAGCTCCTACGACATGGAGCAGAACAAGGGGTCGTCGAGCCTGTGGCTGATGTCGGCCTTCGGGGGCGAGCCGCGCCGGCTCACCACCGCGGGCGAGAAGGACGCCGAGCCGCGCTGGTCGCCCGACGGGCGCTCGATCGCCTTCGTCGCCAAGCGCGCCGCGGCGGGCGAGGACAAGGGCGACGAGGAGCCGCAGGTCTACGTGATCGCCCCCGACGGCGGCGAGGCGCGGCGCGTGACCAACCTCGCCACCGGCGTCTTCGGCATCAAGTGGTTTCCCGATTCGCGGCGCATCGCCTTCGTCTCGTGGGTGTGGCCGGAGACGTGCACGGCCGCGGCCCTCGCGAAACGCTACAAGGCATTCAGGGACGACAAGGTGAAGGCCCACGTCGTCGAGCATTCCGCATACCGTTGGTGGGACAAGTGGCTCACCGATGGCCGCGTCCCGCACGTGTTCACGGTGAACGTGGACGGCGGCGCGATGCGCGACCTCTTCGCGGGCACCAAGTACGAGCTCGCGCGCGCCGATCCCACCGCGCACCTGTACGACATCGCTCCCGACGGCCGCGAGATCGTCTTCGCCTTCGATCCGGCCGAGGACAAGCGCTTCGACCACAACTACCAGCTGGTCGCCCTCGACCTTCGCAAGCGCCGCTTCCGCACGCTCACCGGCGGCTCGCCGCTCAACCACGAGACGCCGCGGTACTCGCCCGACGGGCGCTGGATCGCCTTCATCTCGCAAGACCTGCGGCGCAGCTTCGTGGACACGCAGCGCGTGGCGCTTCTCGACCGGCGCAGCGGCGAGCTCACGGTGGCCACGCGGCGCTGGGACCGCAGCGCCTTCGCGCCGCTCACCTGGAACGCCGATTCCACGGCGATCCATTTCATCGCCGAGGATCTCGGCCGGCAGCACCTGTACCGCCTCGAGCTGGGCGCGCGCGCGCCGGAGGTGGCGGTGCGCGGCGGCGTGGCGAGCGATTTCGACGTGGCGGGCGATTCGATCGCGTGCATCCGCAACGACATGAGCACGCCGCCGCAGGTGATGTGGGCGGCCGCGGGCGGGGCCCCGCGCCGCCTGGACCGCTTCAACGACGAGGTCATGGCGGGCGTGCGGCTGGGGGAGGTGCGCGAATTCACGATCGAGGGCTGGAACCGCGAGAAGGTCCAGATGTGGGTGATCTATCCACCCGACTTCGATGCGAGGAAGAAGTGGCCGCTGCTCCACAACATCCATGGCGGCCCGCACTCGGTGTGGGGCGACAATTTCCATTTCCGCTGGAACAACCACGTGTTCGCCGCGCAGGGCTACGTCGTCGCGTGCGTGAACTACCACGGCTCGTCTTCCTTCGGGCAGGAGTTCCTCGAGTCGATCGACGCCGAGTGGGGCAAGCGCGAGCTGGGCGACGTGGAGGCAGGCACGGAATTCATGCTTCGCCAGGGCTACATCGACCGCGACCGCCTGGTGGCCGCGGGCGGCAGCTACGGCGGCTACATGGTGGCGTGGATGAACGGGCACACGGACCGCTACAAGGCCTACGTGTGCCACGCCGGGTGCTTCGACTGGGTCGGCATGTTCGCCGACGATGCCTATTACTGGCATCCGAGGGAGCTCGGCGCGTACTACTGGGACAACCCGAAGCGGGTCGCCGCGCAGAACCCGCTCACGTTCGCCCGGCGCATGAAGACGCCCACGATCGTGATCCACGGCCTGCTCGACTACCGCGTTCCCGATTCGCAGGGGCTCGCGTACTTCAACACGCTCAAGTCGCGCGGCATCGATTCGCGCCTGGTGTTCTTCCCCGACGAGAACCACTGGATCCTGAAGCCCCAGAACTCGCGCCTGTGGTACCGCGAGTTCTTCGCGTGGCTCGCCCGCTACGTGGATCCCGGCGGGAAGGCTAGAGGAGCCAGTAGGCGACGCCCAGGATCGCGCATGCGAGCGCGGTGATCGCCGTCCTCATGTCGAGGAACCACGAGGCGACGAGCCCGTGGCGCGCGAGCCAGAGGTCCGCGAGCCAAACGAAGACGAAGAGCACGATGGCCGCCCCGATCTGCTGCTGCGGCGAGTTGAGCCAGAGCACGCCCCAGGCTGCGAGCGTGGGCATCACGCTCAGGCACAGGGACACCGCGCGCGAATGCTCGTCGCCCGCCGATTCGCGCAGCGCCAGCCCGCCCTCGATGCCGCCGAGGTAGGCGAGCACGATCGCGCAGAGGGTGACCAGCGCGGCGATCGACGGGACGCGGATGTGCGAGTCGCTCGAGAGCAGCCCCGCGGTGAGGCCCGCGAAGATGAGCGCGCCCGCGACGCCGAAGATCCACAGGAGCCGCTTGACCATCAGTCCACCTTCGCCCCGGAGGCCTTGATGACGCGCGCGTACTTCTGCGCCTCGGCCTGGATGTAGGCGGCGAACTGCTGCGGCGTGCTGCCGACGGGCTCGGCACCCAGCTCGAGCATGCGCGAGCGCACTTCCGGCGCGGCGAGCGCGCGCACGAATTCATCGTGCAATTGCGCGACGATCCCGGGCGGCGTTCCCGCCGGCACGAAGATCCCGAACCACGTGCTGATGTCGAATCCCGGGAGCCCCGATTCCGCGATGGTCGGCAGCTCCGGCGCGAGGGGCGAGCGCTTCGCGGTGGTGACCGCGAGCGCGCGGATCTTGCCGGCGCGCACCTGCGCGAGCGAGGACGCCAGGTTGTCGAACATGAGCTGGATCTGCCCGCCGATGAGATCGTTCATGGCGGGGGCGGCACCTTTGTACGGGACGTGCGTCATTTCCACGCCCGCCATGGTCTTGAAGAGCTCGCCCGCGAGGTGGCCCGCGCTTCCCGTGCTGCCGGAGCCGAAGTTGAGCTGCCCCGGATGCGCCTTCGCGTAGGCGATGAACTCGCGCACGTTGGCGACGGGCAGCTGCGGGTTCACCACCAGCACGTTGGGTGTCGAGGCGACCTGCGTGACCGGGATGAAATCCTTCGTGGCGTTGTACGGGATGCTCGCGTAGAGGGTCGGGTTGATCGCATGCGTGGCCACGGCGCCCATGAGCAGCGTGTAGCCGTCCGGCGCCGATTTGGCGACCACGTCCGCGCCGATGTTTCCACCCGCGCCGGGACGGTTCTCGACGACCACGGGTTGCTTGAACGCCTCGGAGACCTTCTGGCCGAGCAGGCGTGCCACGAGGTCGAGGGGGCCGCCCGCCGGGTACGGGACGACGAAGTGGATGGGCTTGGCGGGATAGGTTTCGGCATGGGCCGCGAATGCCGAAAGGCACAGGACCGCTGCGGCCCAGATCGGCCACCGGAGGCGCGAGGGAGCTTTCATGCCCCCATTATCGCAGTGCGCGGGCCAGCGCTTCCAGCAGGCGCCGGACGTCGTGCTCGTCCTGGTAGATTCCGAAGCCGAACCGCAGGCGCCTCTGGCGCCGGTCGATCACCACGCCCTGCCCCGCGATGCGGCGGTGCTTCTCCTGCGCATCGTCCGCGTCGAAGGCGAGGAAGTTGCCGCGCGGCGCTTCGAGCGCGGGCACGAGGTGCGTTGCATCCAGGCCGCGCAGCGATAGGCGCGCGAGGCCGTCGAGGAAGTGCTTCTGGAGCGCGACGGCATGGCGGTGGATCGACTCGACGCTCGTTTGCGTGGACACGAGCCAATCCATGGCCGCGTTGAAGCGGTAGAGCCCGGACGGATCGAAGGTCGCGCCCCAGAAGCGAAACGCGCCGTCGCTGTAGGGCACGGGGCCTGCCGGCGGCGCCGAGAGCGATTCGAACGAGGCGTACCAGCCCGTGTCCACGGGACGCAGGCTGCAGCCTGGCGGGATCGCGAGCCAGCAGGCGCCTTCCCCCGCCATCGCGTACTTGTAGCCGCCGGCGAGGTAGAACGCGCGAGGGGCGATGGCCCGGAGATCCACCGGAAGCGCGCAAAAGGCGTGGTAGCCGTCGATGCACACGAGCGCCTCGCCGGGAGCCGCCGCGACGATCGAGGGGAGGTCCTGCACGACGTAGCCCGAATCGAAGAAGACGTGCGAAAGCCACACCAGGTCCCGGGGCCGCGACCGCAGCGCGGCGATGAAGCGCGCCTCGAAGGTCTGCCACGGCTCCGCGGCGACTTCCTCCACCTCGATGCGGCCGGCTTCCTGGAGGCGGCGCGTCTGGCGGCGGAAGCTGTGGAACTCGGCGCCGGTGGTGAGCACCGAGACGGGCTCGTCCTTCTCGAAGCACGAGTAGATCCGCGACACGAACTCGTGCGTGTTCGGTGCGAAAGCCACCTGGCGCGGATCGGGCAGCCCCACGATGCGCGCCACGTGGGCCTGCGCCGCGGGGATCACCTCGCCGAGGACCTTCTCCCACTTGCGGTCGGCGAGCCGCGCCGAATCCGCCCAGTATTGCGCGTGGGCCTGCTCGGTGGCATCCGGCCACGGATGGTGGCTGTGCGCGGCGAAGTGCAGGCGGCCGGGATCGGCTTCACGGAACCGCGAGAAGTGCGACCCCCGCATGCGCGCTAGTGTTCCCCGAGGGCCTCGACGTTCACGCGCAGCGTCACCTCGTCGGTCACGAGGGACGTGAGGTACGTCATGCCGAACTCGCTGCGCCTGATGCGCGTGATCATGTCGGCGCCGCAGACGTGGCGCGAGAGCATGAGGTTGGTGCCGCACTTGAAATGGGTCATCTCCAGCGTCACCGGGCGCGTTACGCCCAGCAGCGTGAGCTCGCCGTTGGCGCGCTTCACGTTGTCGCCCTCGAAGACGAGCTCCCTGGAGCGGAACGTCATCTCGGGGTACCTGGCGACGTTGAAGAAATTCTCGCCGCGCAGGCGCTCGTCGAGCTTGCCCACGCCCGAGTCCACGGTCGTGGTGTCGATGGTCACGTCCACGCTGCCGGTGTGCGCGATGAGGTCGAGCACGATCTTGCCCTGGGTCTTGTCGAAGCGACCGCGCTGGATCGAGTAGCCCATGTGGCCCACCTCGTAGAGGGGGAACGTATGGTTCGGGTCGATCGTGTAGGTCTCGGGGTCGGCCGCGGCGCCGGACGCCGCCGCCAGCAAGGCCGCGGCAAGGGCCAGGTGCTTCATGGAGATGCTCCTGTCATCGAAGGGGGAGGGTGAAGCGGAAGCGTACCAGCACGTCGTCGGCGACGGTCTCGGTGTCGGACCATTCCTTCTCGCCCACGCGGAACTGGAGGCGCTTCAGGGGAAACACCCCTTCGACCACCCGCATTCCATTACCGTCGGCCACGCTGAACGTGGCCACGATCTCGCGCGAAACGCCCTTCAGGGTGAGCGGCCCGCGCGCCTCGAACTTGCCTGCGCCCAGCGCCTTGACCGACGAGGGCGTGAACGTCGCTTTCGGGAAGCCCGCCACGTCCAGCCAGAGCTTGCCCTTCACCTCGGTGGTGCCCTCGTCGAGGCCCAGGTCCACCGAGCCCGTGTCCACCTCGAAGCTCGCGCGCGTGACTTCGGGCTTCGCGGGATCGAAGGCCACCGAGGCGTCGAACCTGCGAAACGCTCCCTCGACCGGGACGCTCATCTGGGTCGCCTTGAAGCGGATGAAGCTCTTGTCGGCGAGGATCTTCTGCTGCGCCGAGGCGGGCAGCGCCAGCACGGCGGCGAAGGCGAGGAGGGCGAGCTTCATGTTCGGGACCCGCGGAAAAAGAGCATTCGGCGCAGCACGTCGTCGCGGTCGACGTAGTGGTGCCGCACGGCGGCCGCGGCGTGAAGGGCGACCACGGCCGCGAGCGCGTAGGCGAGCCAGCGATGCACCGCGTGCAGCAGGTGCGCCGTTTCCTTGCTGCGGCCGATGAGGTCCGGGATCGGGAGCACGCCGAAGTAGACCACCTGCAATCCCGAGGCGGAGCTGAAGAGCCAGCCGGTGATGGGCGTGGCGAAAAAGAGCACGTAGAGCAGGAAGTGGGAAGCGTGGGCGGCGCGCCGTTGCCACGCGGGCATGGTGGCGGGCAGCGCCGGGGCGGGGTGCCACAGGCGCCAGAGGAGCCGCGCGGCGGACAGGAAGAGGATCGTCATGCCCGCCCACTTGTGCCAGGCGAGGTAGCGAAGCTGCGCCGGCGAATGCGGAAGGTCGGCCACGTACAGGCCGAAGAGGAAGTTGCCGACGATGAGGAGCGCGGCGATCCAGTGCAGGGCGATCGCGGTGCGCGTGTAGGTCGCGCCGGGCGTCATGTCAGCGAGGATAGACCACCACGAGCCAGTACACGGCCGCCGCGCAGGCGGCGACGAGGACGAGCGCGAGGGCGTTCTGCGCGGCCTGCGACGGCCCGCTCACCATCGGGCCGATCACGTCCATCCGCCAGCGCCATTGATAGACCGACACGGCGGCCACGTGCACCCCGACCGCGGCCGCGATGAGCCAGGCGTTCCACGAGTGCAGGGCGCTCATGCGGTCGACGACGGCGCCGGAAACCTTCGCGGCGAGCGGCCCCTCGTGGGACGACTCGTCGTTGGAGAAAAGCCCCGTGCCGGCCTGGAACGCCGCCAGCGCGAGGAGCACCACGACCATCCAGCCGCCCAACGGATTGTGGCCGGGCGCGAGCGTGCGATTGCCGCGGGCGAGGGCGCGCGCATGGTCGAGCGCGGCGCGCGGGCCGCGCACGAAGCTCGTGAAACGCGCCTCGCGGCTGCCTGCGAAACCCCACGCGAGGCGAAAGAGCAGCAAAGTGAGGATGGCGTAGCCGCTTCGCATGTGCCAGGGGAGCCAGCTGCCGCCCACTTCGCCGGTGGCGAACGAGAAGACCACGAGCAGGGCGAGGGCCCAGTGGAAGAGGCGCGTGGGCAGGTCCCATCCGCGCCCCGTCGGTTGCGGCATGCCTCTAACGGCGCTTCTGGCGATAGTCGTCGTGGCACGCCTTGCACGCGTCGCCCGCGGCGTCGGCGGCGGAGCGCAGCGCGGCGGGGTCACCGCTGCGCGCAGCGGCGGCAACCTTTCCCACCTCCGAGATCATCTTGTCCATCTTGGCGTCGAAGTCGGCACGATGCGTCCAGATCTCGGGCTTGGCGCGCGTTTCGCCCTTGTCCGTGCCCTCGCCGAAGAAGAGCCGGGGCAGCGTGGACATCTGCACCATCAGCTCCGCGCTTCGCACGGCTTCGTCGCGCGAGTAGGGCTTCTTGCCCTCGTTCATCGCGTCGATGCTTGCGAAGCCGTAGCTCATGAGGTCGTAGGCCGCCTTGCGCAGGCGGATCTGGTCCTCGGGCTTCGGCGTCTGCGCCATGGCGCCCGTGGAGATCGCGGCGGCCAGCGCTGCGATCGCGATGTTGCGCTTGTTCATCGATTCACCTTTCCTGGGGAGATGTATTCTAGCGGCATGAGCGCGATGCGTACCGAGAAGGACACGTTCGGGCCCATCGAAGTGCCCGAGTCCCGCCTTTGGGGCGCGCAGACGCAGCGCTCCCTCGAGCACTTCCGCATTTCCGGCGAGCGCATGCCCGCGGAAATCATCCAGGCGCTCGCGTGGATCAAGCGGGCCTGCGCCGGCGTGAACCTGTCGCTCGGGGAGATAACAGCCGAAAAGGCCTCGGCCATCTCACAGGCGGCCGACGAAGTGCTCGCCGGCAAGTGGCCCGAGGAGTTCCCGCTCGTGGTGTGGCAGACGGGCTCGGGCACGCAGAGCAACATGAACATGAACGAGGTCCTCGCCAATCGCGCGAGCGAGATCCTCGGCGGGCCGCGCGGCGAGGGCCGCGTCGTCCACCCCAACGACGACGTGAACCGGGGCCAGAGCAGCAACGACGTCTTTCCCACGGCGATGCACGTAGCGGCGGTGGTGGCGCTCAAGCGCCGCCTGCTGCCCGCGCTCAACATACTGCGCGCGACCCTGGCCGCGAAGAAGGCCGAGTTCGACGGCATCGTGAAGATCGGCCGCACGCACCTTCAGGACGCCACGCCGCTCACGCTCGGGCAGGAATTCTCGGGCTACGTTTCGCAGCTCGACCACGCGCTGCGGCACGTCGAGGCGTCGCTGCCCCATCTTTCCGAGCTCGCGCTGGGGGGCACCGCGGTGGGCACGGGGCTCAACACGCATCCGCAGTTCGGGACCCTCACGGCGGCGGAGATCTCGCGCCTCACCGGCTGCGAGTTCGTCACCGCGCCCAACAAGTTCGAGGCGCTCGCCACGCACGATGCGATGGTCTATGCGCACGGCGCGCTCAAGGGCCTCGCGGCCGCGCTCACCAAGATCGCCAACGACGTGCGGCTGCTCGCGAGCGGGCCGCGCAGCGGCATCGGCGAGATCCGCATCCCCGAGAACGAGCCGGGCAGCTCCATCATGCCGGGCAAGGTGAATCCCACGCAGTGCGAGGCGCTCACCATGTGCGCGGCGCAGGTGATGGGCAACGACGTCGCCGTGAACTTCGGTGGCGCGCAGGGCCACCTCGAGCTCAACGTGTTCAAGCCGGTGATCGCCTACGCGTTCCTGCAGAGCGTGCGGCTGCTGGGCGACGCGATGGCGAGCTTCGAGGAGCACTGCGCGCGCGGGATCGAGCCCGATCGCGAGCGGATCGCCGAGCTCGTGCGCAACTCGCTCATGCTCGTCACCGCGCTCGCTCCGCACATCGGCTACGACAAGGCGGCGCAGATCGCGAAGAAGGCGCACCACGACGGCTCGGGCCTGCGCGAGGCGGCGTTGAAGCTGGGCTACGTGAGCGCCGCGCAATACGACGAATGGGTGCGCCCCGAGGAGATGATCGGGCCGGCCCCGGGCGCGCGCAGGAAGCCCGCCTAGCTCGCGCGGGACGCAATGATTCGCTTCGACCTGTCCATCGCGCTCGACTACACCGTCCTCGCGCCCACGGACTTCGTTTTCGTCGTGCAGCCGGCGCGCACGCCCTACCAGCGCGTCACGTGGGAACAGGTCGTCACCGAGCCCGGGCTGCCGGTACAGGAAGATGCGCACGGCGAGCCCGCCAACCGGCACCTGCGTGTGCGCGCCGAGCCCGGGGCCTTCACGCTGCGCTACGACGCGATCGTGGACCTGGTGCACAGCTTCGCGCTGCCCGAGGACCTGAAGGAGGTCCCGATCGCAGGGCTGCCCGGGCAGGTCCTCCAGTACATCTATCCCAGCCGCTACGTGCAGTCGGACCAGCTGATGGAAGTGGCGCGCGGCGAGTTCGGCGCGATGCCGCCCGGCTACTCGCGCGTCGAGGCGATTCGCCAGTGGGTCCAGCAACGCACGAAGTTCCAGATCGGCTCGAGCCATCCGGGCACTTCCGCGCTGGAAACCTACACGTGCGGAAATGGCGTGTGCCGCGATTTCGCGCACCTGATGATCGCCATCTGCCGCGCGTTGAACATCCCGGCGCGCCTGGCAACGGGCGTCGACTACGGGGCCGACCCCTCGCTCGGGCCCATGGACTTCCACTGCTACGTCGAGGCGTATCTCGGGGACCGCTGGTACATCTTCGATCCCTCGGGCATCTCGCCGCGCATGGGCCTCATCCGCATCGGCACGGGCCGCGATGCGAGCGACGTTGCCTTCGCCACCATCTTCGGCACGGTGAAGTGGGGCATGCCGCGCATCTCGATTCGCGCCGAGGGCGACCGGTTGAGCGGCATCGCGCCGCCGACACGCCACGACTATGCGGTCTCTACCGATTCGGCGCTTGCCGCGCCCGACGAGGCGATCGAGCAGTTGCAGGCCGGAGGGGCCGTGCCCCGCTCGACGCCTTCGTTGACCTCGGATTAGCCGGCGGTCGTCTCGAGCGTTCCGCTCACGTTGCCGGCGCCTGCCACGCTGCGCGCGATTTGCTCGGCACGCGTCGCTTGCACGATGGAGTCGGCCGAGCCGGTGAGCGACACGCGGCCGTCTTTGGCGGTCACCGTGGCCGTCACGCCCGGCTCGCTCAGCGTGCGGTCGGCGCGCAGCGCGTCGGCGACACGGTTGGCGAGCACGTCGTCGTCGTAAGTCACCCCGCCGGCGTGGATGTTGTTGTCGTCCGCGGCCTTGGTGCGGTCGTTGTAGTGCCACCAGTGGCTCCAGGCATGCCGCGCGCCGTCGTGGGCGAATGCGGCCGGGGCACCCATCGCCAGCGCGGCGGCGAGGGCGAAGCAATGCGCGATCCTCATGGGGGTCTCCTGTTCGTGAATGGGCCTGCCCGTTAGAGGGCGCGGCGGCGCCCGCGTTCCGCAAGCCTGCACCGCGCGGACTACACCCGCATGCCGCGGGCGGCCGTGGCCACCACGTGAATCAGCTCCGCCGGCGCCACGGGCTTGGTGAGATAGGTCTGGAACCCTTCCGAACGCGCGCGCGCACGGTCGCGGCGCTCCGAGAACGCCGAGAGCGCAATGGCCGGCCGGCGGCGAGAACCGCGCTCGCTTTCCCACGAGCGGATGCGCTTTAGCGCCGCATAGCCATCCTCTCCGGGCATCGCGATGTCGCACACGATGACCGTGAGTTCCGGGCCTTCGCCGAGCTTGGCCACCGCCTCCTCGGCGGAGGCGCACGCGACGACCTCGGCGCCCGCCTGCAGCAGCAGCGCCGTGACCGACTCGCGGGCCTCGCGTTGGTCGTCGATCATCAGCACCGTCGTTCCGCTGAGCGAGGGCAGGGCGGCCATCGCGTTCGGCTCGTGCACCCAACGGCTCACCGCGCCGGCTTCCTCCGGGGAGAGCGGCAGGAAGACCCGGAACGTGGCGCCGAGCCCGGCCCCGCCGCTTTCGCACGTCACGTAGCCGCCGTGCAGCTCGGTCAGGCGCTTCACCAGCGCGAGACCCAGGCCGAGGCCTTCCTGCCGGCGGTTGCTCGCGCCCTGGTCGGCCTGGCGAAACGCGTCGAACACATAGGGAAGGAATTCCGGGGCGATTCCCGCGCCGGTATCGCGGACCTCGACGCAGGCCATCGCATCCTGTCGCACCGCCGAGATCCACACGGTCCCGCCGTTCGGGGTGAACTTGATCGCGTTGGCGAGCAGGTTCGAGAAGACCTGCCGGATGCGATCCGGGTCGCCGCGCATCTCGAGCTCGGAGCCCGCGTATCGGGTGACGACCTGCAGCGATTTCTCGGCGGCGAGCGCCCGCAAGCCCTCGGTCGCCTCGGCGAGCACGGGCACGAGCGCCATGGGCTGCTTGGCGAGTCCCAGGTTCCCGGACAGCGCGCGCGTCACGTCCAGCAGGTCGTCGATGAGGCGCACCTGGTGCTCCACGCCGATCATGATGCCGTCGATGGCGCGGGCCGCGGTCGGGTCGGGGTTGCGCAGCACGTTCTGCAGGACGTGCGTCCAGCTCTTGATGCCGTTCAGCGGCGAGCGCAGCTCGTGGGACACGATGGCCAGGAACTGGTCGCGCGCGATGCTCGCCGATTCCGCATCGGCGCGCGCGGTGCGCTCGCAGGCGAGCTCCACCTCGCGGCGCTTCTCGGCTTCGATGCTGGCGGTCACGTCGTAGATGATCAGCAGCACCGTGCTCGCGTTGCCCCCTTCCCGCAGCTCGGCAATGGCGCGGCCGGCGAACCGGCGGTGTGCGCCGCCGGGCTCGTCGATGCGGAAGCGCTGCTCCTCGCCGCTCTCGAAGGCGGCGTGGGCCGCGGCCACGAGCGGCTCGACGACTTCGGCGTGCGCGGCGAGCTCGCCGAGGGCTTTGCCGAGCGCGTCGCGAGGCTTGCGGCCGAAGGCCCACTCGATCGCCCGGTTGGCATACACACAGCGCAAGGCGCGGTCGACGCGGGCGATCGCGTCGGGAATGTTCTCGGCGAGGTTGCGGAAATCCTCCTCGCGGCGGCGCGCCTCGTGCTCGGCGGCGAGCCGGTCGGTGATGTCGATGCATGAGCCCACGTATCCGTCGAGCACGTTGCCCTCGAGCAGCGGAACGCCCTTGGCGAGCAGCCACCGGTAGCGGCCGTCGGCGCGGCGAAGGCGGTATTCCACCTCGAAGGGAAGGCGCGCCGCGAAGTGGCGTTCGATCACTTCGCGGCAGTGCTCGCGGTCGTCCGGATGCAGGCGCTCCGTCCACCCGGTCCCGAGCTCATCGCCGAGCGCGCGGCCCGTGAATTCCACCCACGTGCGGTTCACGAAGACGAACCGGCCCTCGGCATTGGACATCCAGACGAGCACCGGCGCGAAATCCGCCATGAGGCGGAAGCGGTCCGCGTCCTTCGGGATCCGGGCAGGGCGCGCCGGCCCCGGCCGGGTCGGCTTCACGGCGTGCGCTCGCGAATGCCGTACTCGCGCAAGCGGTTGTACAGCGTCTTGGTGCAGATGCCGAGCATCTCCGCGGTGCGCTTGCGTTCCCCGCCGCAGTGCTGGAGCGTGGAAAGGATCAGCTCGCGCGCCGCCACCGAGAGCGGCGTGCCGAGCGGCACCGTGATGGCGGGCCGGACGGGGGAGGGCGCCGCGCGCGTCTCGACCGGCGTGCCGTTGCCGGGTACCGCGACGCTCTCGGGCGCCGGGCCCTCGAGCCCGTGCTCGCCCGCCATGATGAAGACGCGGTGGATGTAGTTCTTGAGCTCGCGCACGTTGCCGGGCCAGGCGTATTGCCTCATGAGGTCCATCGCGCCCGGCGCGAAGTGCTTGCGCGTGCCGCACGCCTCGTTCATCTCCTCGAGGAAATGGTCGGCGATCAGCTCGATGTCGGCGCCGCGCGCGCGCAGCGGCGCCATCTCGAGCGGGAAGACGTTGAGGCGGTGGTAGAGGTCCTCGCGCAGCTTCCCGGCGCGGACGGCCTCGCGCGGATCGCGGTTGGTCGCGGCGATGATGCGCACGTCGGTCTCGATCGGCCGGCTGGTGCCGATGCGCATGAGGGTGCCGGTCTCGAGCACGCGCAGCAGCCGCACCTGCAGCTCGAACGGCATCTCGGTGATCTCGTCCAGGAAGAGCGTGCCGCCGTCGGCCTCCTCGAAATAGCCCTTGTGCTGGCGGTCGGCGCCGGTAAAGCTCCCGCGCTCGTGGCCGAACATCTCGTTCTCGATGAGGTTCGCCGAGATCGCGCCGCAGTTGATGGCGAGGAACGCCTGCTTGCGTCGCCGCGACAGCTCGTGGATGGTGCGCGCCACGATCTCCTTGCCGGTGCCGCTTTCCCCGAGCAGCAGGACGGTCGCCTCGGTGGGCGCCACGCGCGCGATCTTGTCGTAGACCTCCTGCATGGCGGGCGAGCGCCCCACCAGGCGGCCGAAGCGGCCCAGGCGGCGAAGCTCGTCGCGTAACGCGCCGATCTCGGCGCGCAGCTCGCCGCTCTTCGGCACGCGCGAGAGCACGGCCTTCAGCCGCTGCAGGTTCACGGGCTTGACGAGGTAGTCGGACGCGCCCAGGCGCAGCGCCTCGACCGCGCTTTCTACGCTGGCATGCCCGGTGATGAGGATCGTCTCGATGGAGGAACGGTCCTCCAGGTCCTCGAAGAGGTCGATGCCGCTGCCGTCGGGCAGCCGCAGGTCCATGAGCACCACATCGGGACGCTGGCGCACGAGCTGGATGCGCGCTTGCGCCACGCTCCCCGCGGTCGCGACGGTAAATCCCTCCTGGGAGGCCAACGCCGCGAGCGCTTCGCGCGTGTTGGCATCGTCGTCGACGACGAGCACGTGGGACATGGAAGGAATGCTCCGCAGGGGAATATTTTTCCCATCTTGAACCTGTCCCTTGCGGAAGGCTGTCAGCAAATTCCTACAAGGCCTAGGGCGCGGCGCGCGCCGCGTAGAGCGGGTCGCTAGAAGTTGACATAATACAAATTATGCGACAGTTAAGGCGGGCAGCGGGAAGCTCGTTGGAGCGGACGCCAAGCGCCGCTCAACGAGACGAGCAGCCTGTCAGCCAGGGACCCCGGTTAGGCGGCCTCGATGCGCGTTCTTTCAATGGAAATCGTGGCTCGAGGTGGAAAGGCGGCCCAGCATCGGGCTCAAGTCCTCGAGCCGGCGCGCAAGCACGTGCACGACGCGCCCTTCCCTCTGCACTTCGCCGCTCACGGCGAGCAGGCGCGAGGCGAGCAGCTCCCTGCGCTGGCGCTCGGCGAGATCGTTCCACACGATGAGGTTCACGTAGCCGGTCTCGTCCTCGAGCGTGACGAAGATCACGCCGCTTGCGGTGGCGGGCCGCTGCCGGCAGGTGACGATGCCCGCGGCGCGGATCAACTGGCCGTTGCGCGATTGCGCGACCTCGGCCGCGGTGCGGATGCGATGCTTGCCGAGCTTCTCGCGCAGCAGCGCGAGCGGATGGCGGCGAAGCGTGAGGCCGATCGTTGCGTAGTCCGCCACGATGTTGTCGCCCTCGCTGGGTGCCGCGAGCGGCGGCGGCTCGGTGGCGAGCGCGGGCAACTCGAGGCGCGTGGCTTCATCCACCGCCAGCGTTTCCCAAAGGGCGGCACGGCGATGGCCGGCCAGGGTCGCAAGCGCATCGGCCGCGGCCAGGGCGCTCAGGTCACCGCGGTCCAGCCCTGCACGCCGGGCCAGGTCCTCGGTGGAAAGAAAAACCCCTTTTTTACGGGCCTCTACAAGACGTTCTGAAGAAGTTACTTTAAGTCCTCTGACGAGCCCCAGCCCGAGGCGAAGCGCCCCGTTTTCCAGCGTGCTGTCCACGCCGCTCACCTGCACGTCCGCAGGGCGCACCTCGACGCCGTGGCGCTGGGCGTCCTGCACGATCGAGGAGGTCGAATAGAAGCCGAGGGGCTGGCTGTTCAGCAGCGCGCAGGCGAAGGCCGCGGGCTGGTGGCACTTGAGCCAGCTCGAGACGTACACCAGCAGCGCGAAGCTCGCGGCGTGCGATTCGGGGAAGCCGTACTCGCCGAAGCCCTGGATCTGCTGGTAGATCTGCTCGGCGAACTCGCGCGCATAGCCGCGACCGAGCATTCCGTTCACGAGCTTGTCGCGGAAGGGCTCGATGCCGCCGCGCCTTCGCCACGAGGCCATCGCGCGGCGCAGGCTGTCGGCCTCGCCCGGCGTGAACCCCGCGGCGACCACGGCGAGCTGCATCACCTGCTCCTGGAAGATGGACACGCCCAGCGTGCGCTCGAGCACTTTCTTCACGTCGTCGCTCGCGTAGGTGACGGGCTCCTTGCCCTCGCGGCGGCGCAGGTACGGGTGCACCATGCCGCCCATGATCGGGCCGGGCCGCACGATCGCCACCTCGATCACGAGGTCGTAGAAGCACGCGGGTTTGAGGCGCGGCAGCATCGACATCTGCGCGCGCGACTCGATCTGGAAGACGCCGATGGTGTCCGCGCGGCCGATCATCTCGTAGACGCGCGGATCCTCGGCGGGAATGTCCTGCATCGCGCGGCCCACGAGGTCGAGCGCGCGGCGGATGCAGGAGAGCATGCCCAGCCCCAGCACGTCGACCTTGAGCAGCCCGAGCGCGTCGAGGTCGTCCTTGTCCCACTGGATCACCGTCCGCTCGGGCATGGTGGCGTTCTCGACGGGCACCAGGCGCGACAGGCGGCGGTTGTCGATCACGAAGCCGCCCGGGTGCTGCGAAAGGTGGCGGGGAAAGCCCACCAGCTCCTGCGTGAGCTCGATCACCTGCTTCACGACGCGGTTGCCGGGGTCGAAGCCGCCTTCCACGAGGCGCTTGCGAAGGGTCTCGCGGTCGTCCCACCACGACATGGATTTCGAGAGCAGGTCCACCTGGTCGAGCGAAAGGCCGAGCGCCTTGCCCACGTCGCGAAGGGCGCTGCGGGGCTGGTAGGTGATGACGACCGCGGCGATGGCGGCGCGCTCGCGCCCGTACTTCGCGTAGATGTACTGGATCACCTCCTCGCGGCGCTGGTGCTCGAAGTCCACGTCGATATCGGGCGGCTCGTTGCGCTCCTTCGAGATGAAACGCTCGAAGAGCACCGACATGCGCCCGGGATCGACTTCGGTGATGCCCAGGCAATAGCAGACGGCGGAGTTGGCGGCCGACCCACGGCCCTGGCAGAGGATGCCCCTGGAGCGCGCGAACTCCACGATGTCGTTCACCGTGAGGAAGAACGGCTCGTAGGCGAGCTCCTCGATCAGTGCCAGCTCGTGCTCGACCGTGCGCACCACGCCTTGCGGCGCGCCCTGCGGATAGCGCCGCGCGAGGCCCTTGAACGTGAGGTCCCGCAGGTGCGTGGTGGGCGTTTCCCCCGCGGGCACCAGCTCCTCGGGATATTCGTAGCGGATCTCGTCGAGCGAGAACGCGCAGCGGCTCGCGAGGTCGAGGGAAGCGGCGAGCAGCCGCGCCGGGTGGATGGCCGAGAGCCGCCCGATGGAACGCACGTAGCGCTCGCCATTGGGCTGCAGGCGACGCCCCACTTCGGCGAGCGGGCAGCGAAGCCGGATCGCCGTCATCACGTCCTGCAGCTTCTTGCGCGAGCGGGCGTGCATGTGGACGTCGCCCGCCGCGACGCATTGAAGCCCGAGCTCGTTGCCGAGCGATTCGAGGGCCGCGAGGCGCGCCGCATCGTCGGCGCCGCGATGCAGCTCGACGGCGATCCAGGACGCGCCGGGGAAATGCGATGCGATCCAGCGCCCTTGCCCCATCGCTTCCGGCGAGGCGGCATCGGCGGGCGGGACCCACAACGCCTGCAACCCTTCCGGCGCGCGCGGAACGTCCTTGCGCTCGAGGCGGTATTCGCCCTTGGGTGCGGCGCGCCGCGCGAGCGTGATGAGCTCGCACATCGTCTCGTAGCCGTCGAGGCTCGCGGCGAGCAGCACGAGCTTCAACCCATCGGCGAGCATGAGCTCGGTGCCGATGATGAGCTTCAGGGCCAGCTCCTTCGCCGCCACGTGGGCCCGCACCACGCCCGCGACGGAGCATTCGTCGGTGACGGCGAGCGCGCGGTAGCCCAGCTCCGAGGCGCGATGGACGAGCTCCTCGGGGCTGGAAGCGCCGCGCAGGAAGCTGTAGCAAGTGAGGCAATGAAGCTCCGCGTAGCCGGGAATCACGCGAAGACTCCATGCAGGTACCAGGCTTGCGCGCCGTGGTGCTCGCGGAAGATCCAGAACGTCTCGCCGCGCGCGTTGGCCGCAACGTAGTAATCGCGGCTCACCTCCTCGCCATCCCACCACCCGGCCTCGATGCGCTCGGGCCCGGCGATCATCTCGAGCGGGCCCTGGCAGCCCGGCCTGCCTTCCTCCTCGACCAGCTTCACCGGGCGGTGGAGCAGCCACGCGGGGCGCGCGCCTTCCACGTTCGGGACGAGCTCGCCGCGCGCTCGCTTCGCGCCCACCTTCCAATTCCTCTCCGGCCGGTGGTCGTTGGCGAGCGCGATGCCGAAGACGCGGCCCCGGCCCAGGCGCGCGGCCAACCGTTCGACGAGGCGATCGCGGTCGATCGCCTGCTCGCGTGCCCCAGGAAGCCACGTGGACTCGCGCGGCACGTACGGCAGCAGCGCTTCGGCGCGCAGCTCGAGGGCGATGGTAGGTGCCGCGAGCGTGAGCCGCCCCAGCCTTTCGCGGGCGATCGACAGGATGAAATCGGCTTCGCGCTCGGCAGAGGCGAAGTCGAGCGTGAGGCGCGTGCGGCTCGCGCGGCCGTGCTCGAGGGCGAGGAAGAGCCGCTGCGCGCCCGCGCCGCGGCCGCGCATGGCTCCTTCGAATTCGGCGAGCATGCGCCGCAGCGGGAAGAGCAGCGCTTCGACGCCATCGGCTTGCGCGGGCAGCTCCAGGCGAGAGCGAAAGCGCGGCGGCGGCGAATAGGGCTCGCGCGGATCGGCGATGCGCCCCATGAGCCGGTCGAGCCCGAGCGTGATCTGCGGCCCGAAGCGCCGCGCGATGCCCTCGGCCGGCAGCTCGAGGATGTCCTTGAGGCGAACCACGCCGAGGTCCGTGAGGCGCGCAAGGGTCTTCTCGGGCCACTCGAGGAGGAAAATCGGAAGGTTCGCGAGCCGCTCGCGCAGCTCGCCTTGCGCGAGGCAGCTGCGGACTTGCAGGCCGCGCGCTTCGGCGCGCGCGAACACGCGCGCGGCGAGCGGCGTTGGGGCGATGCCGAGCTTGGCGTGCAGCCCCAGCTCGAGCACGCCGCGCCGGATGGCGGAGGCGAGCTTCGCGTGCCCGGAGAAAAGGCGCAGCGTCGATTCCACCTCGAGCGCGATGCCCTGCCCGTCGATGCACGACATCGGCGTGAACTGGCCCGCCCAGGCCGCCAGGCGTTCGAGCGTCTCGCGCTCGGCGCCCGGATCGCGGGCCTGGACGCGAAGGTCCACCGCGAGCGCCTTCGCGGCGGCGACCGCCTGGCCCTCACGGATGCCCGCCTCGCGCGCCGCTTCGTTCGCGCACGCCACGAACGGCCGCTGCGCCGGCCCTTCGGAAATGACGAGCGGAACCTGCGAGGCGCCCGCGCGCTCCGCGACCTGGAGGGGCAATGAGGGCAACTCGAGCGCGACCCAAAGCATGCGGTGAAACCCTCAGGCGACGGCGCGCGGGCGTTGCGGGAGGGCGAGGACGCGGGAAGGAACCGAAAAGGGTGCACCCTGGATGCGGGCGCCGCGGCGGGCAAAAACCCCGGCGGCGACCTCGACGGGCTTCACGAGCGGCGGCCCGCGGCGCTTGGGGATGCGCACGCGAAGCGCGGGCCCATCGCGCTCGACGACGACACGAAGATGCGCCGGCGTGGACAACCGCTCGACTGCCGTCGAGCGCATCAGCACGGCCATGGAACGCCCGGCCTGCGCGCCCATTTGCAGGCGCCGCATCCAGGCGTAGTCGTCCTTCTGCATCCAGAGCAGCGCCGCGCCGCAGGCCCCGGAGCGCAATGCCTGCTCGGCCGCCCATAGCGCATCCTCGGCGCTTGCAGGGCGGATGACGAGGCAATGCTCGAGCGCGATGCCCGCCTGGGCGAGCGCGGGCGCATAAGGCAGGTGCGGCGGATTGATCCACGCGACGAGGCGCCCGCCATCGGCGGCGCGCGCGAGCGCGCCCATGAGGAACGAGATCTCGCCGATGCCCACGCCGTCGTGCAGCACTTCCGAGAGCGTGGCGCAGGGCCAGCCGCCGCCGGGCAGCTCGCGATCGAGCGCCGCGTGGCCGGTCGGGAGGACGGGCTGCGGTGCCTGCTCGAGCTCGCCGCCGCGCCACACGCCGGGCAGACGGGCGAGCTCCGCGATGCCTGCTTTCACGCACGCGCCTGCAGGTTGCGGATCACGCCCACGGCCACGCCTTCGATGGCGAGGGAATCGCGGTGCAGATCCAGGTGGAGCGTTTCGAAATCCGGGTTGGCGGGAATGAGCTCCGCCTTGTGGCCGCGCAGCTTCAGGCGCTTCACGGTGACCTCCTCGCCGATGCGCGCCACGACGAGCTGGCCGCTGCGGGCTTCGGTGGTGCGGTGGACCACGAGCCAGTCGCCGTCCAGGATGCCTTCGTCCTTCATGCTGAGGCCCCTCACCTGCAGCAGGTAGTCGGCGCGGGGATTGAAGAGCGAAGGATCGATGGGATAGCGGCCGAGGTGGTTCTCGAGCGCGAGCATCGGGCTGCCCGCCGCCACGCGGCCGATGAGCGGCAGGCCCTCCTCCACGAGCGTGATGCCGCGCGCGGTGCCGGGCGAAAGCTCGATGGCGCCCTTCTTCGCGAGCGCCGCGAGATGCTTGAAGACGCCGTTGGTCGAGGCGAGCCCGAGGCTTTTCGCCAGCTCAGGGCGTGAGGGCGGGCGGCGGTGCTCCGCGATGTGGCTGCGGATGGCCTCGAGGATCTCGGCCTGCCGGGAAGTGAGATTTTCAGCCATGGTGACAATATTATCACCCATGGCGAAAACCTGTCTAGCCGCCCTTCCGCCCCCTGCCCGCGAGCCAGAGCCACGCGAAGCCCACGGCCCCGGCGGCGCACGAGGCGAGCAGGATGCCCAGCTTCGCCTGGTCGACGAAATCCGGCTCGGCGAAGGCGAGCTGGGAGATGAAGAGCGACATCGTGAAGCCGATGCCCGCGAGCCATCCGGCGCCCAGCACGTGCCGCCAGCCCACCCCTTCCGGAAGCCGGCCGATCCCCGCCTTCACCGCGATCCAGCTGAAGGCCGAGATGCCCACGAACTTGCCCGCGAAGAGTCCCCAAACGATACCCAGCGTCACCGCGCTGGACAGCGCGTCGCTCCATTTCACGGCGCCGAGGTCGATGCCCGCGTTGGCGAGCGCGAAGAGCGGCAGGACGAAGAAGCTCACCCACGGCGCCAGCCCGTGCTCGATGCGGTGCAGAGGGCTTTGCACCGCGACCGCCGCGAGCTCGGTCGCCTCGGCGATGGAGGCCATCTTCACGTTGCGCAGCGGATCGTCGGGCGTGGAAGTGTCCTCGCGGTCCGCATGGAGCGCCGCGTGCAGCTCCACCATGCGCCGCTCGAATTGCCCGGGCGTGTAGCGTCCGCGCGCGGGAATCGTCATGGCGAGCAGCACGCCGGCGACGGTGGCGTGGATGCCCGAGACGAGCACGTAGAACCACAGCAGGATGCCCACCAGGACGTAGGGCAGCGGGTGCCTCACGCCGCCGCGGTTGAAGAGGATCAGCAACACGAGGAGCGCGGCCGAGGCCCGGAGCGCTCCCATGTCGATCTTCGCCGTATAGAAGAGCGCGATCACGAGCACCGCGCCCAGGTCGTCCGCGATGGCGAGCGCGGTAAGGAAGACGGCGAGGTTGCGCGGGACGCGCTCGCCCAGCAGCACGAGGATGCCGACCGCGAACGCGATGTCCGTGGCCATCGCGATTCCCCAGCCGTGCGAGGTGGAGGTTCCCGCGTTGAAGTAGGCGTAGACGAGCGCCGGCACGAGCATCCCGCCTGCCGCCGCCACGACCGGCAGCATCGCGTCGCGAAGCGAGGAGAGCTCGCCCACGAGGATTTCGCGCTTGAGCTCGAGGCCGACCACCAGGAAGAAGAGCGCCATCAGGCCGTCGTTCACCCAGTGGTGCAGCGAAAGCCCCAGTCGGAAGCGCCCGCCCGAGGAGATGGCGACTTCGCGCTCCCAGGCGTGATGGATCGAATCGCCGCCCAGCCAGGTGGCGAGCGAGAGGGCCGCGACGGTCGCCCCGATGAGCAGGATGCCGCTCGCGCTGGCGCCGCGCAGGAACCTCTCGAACGGCGACAGGACGCGGCCGAACAGCGATTCGAGGGGATAGTTGCCGGCAGCCATCGTTGGCATTGTATGGTTTCGCGCCTCGCCACTGCTTTACAATCGCGGCGAAGATGCCCCGCCAACTATTCCGACAAGAGGCGATCGACGCCCAGCGCGAGAAGTTCCTCGGCGAGGCCACCATCGCGCGCCCGGTTCCCACGTGGGTTTTCACGCTGCTCGCGGGCGGCACCGCGGTCCTGTTGATTTCGGTCGCGCTGTGGGGCCAGTACACGCGCCGCGAGCGCGTCGAGGGCTACGTGGCGCTCGACACCGGCGCGGCCCGCGTGCTCATTCCCGATCCGGGCCGCGTCACCGAGCTCGTGGTCAAGGAAGGCGAAGAGGTGAAGGCCGGCGACGCCATGGCCAAGATCTCGCTCGACCGCTCGACCGGCTCGGGCGGCTCCACGAACGAGGCGGTCGCCGCCGAGATGCAGAACCGCCGCGCGATCCTGGAGAAGGAGCAGCAGCAGTGGCGCGACCTGGGCACCCAGCAGCAGGAGCAGGTGCGCCGGCGCATCCGCGACCTCGAGACCGAGCTCACGCAGATCGACCGCGAGATGAAGCTCCAGGACCAGCGCATCAAGAGCGCCAAGGACCAGCTCGAGCGTTACCACGGCCTCGCGGGCGAGAAGCAATTCGTGTCCGAGGCGCTGGTGAAGCAGAAGCGCGACGAGGTGACCGACCAGGAGATCAAGCTGCAAGGCCTGGTGCGCACCCGCGGGCAGGTCGAGCGCGACCTCGCCGCGGCAAAGCTCGAGGAGCCGTCGATCGAATTGCGCTCGCGCACCCAGGTCGAGCAGGTGGCGCGGCAGATCAGCGAGCTCCAGGAGGGCATGGCGCAGGTGGAGGCCCGGCGCGAGACCGTGATCCGCGCTCCGATGGCCGGCGTCGTGACCAACATCGCGGTGAATCGCGGGCAGTCCGTGGCCCCGGATTCCACGCTCGCCACCGTGCTGCCCAAGGGAAGCGGGATGCACGTGGAGCTGCTCGTCCCGACGCGTGCCGTGGGCTTCGTGAAGCCCGGCAACGAGGTCGTGCTGCGCTACGAGGCGTTTCCCTACGAGCGATTCGGCCAGTACCACGGCGTGATCACCGACGTGGGGCGCAGCGTCTGGACCCAGGGAGAACGCGTGGGCCCGCTCACCGCCAAGGAGCCGGTCTACCGCATTGACGTGAAGCTCGACCAGCAGACCGTGAGCGCGTTGGGGCAGGAATACGCCCTGCGCGCGGGGATGCTGGTGAGCGCGGACCTGTTGCTCGAGCGGCGCACGCTCCTCGAGTGGATCTTCGAACCCGTCCTGCGGCTCAAGGGGCGCTTCTAGATGGGCTGGCTCTCCGACCTCCTCTCGCCGCGCATCCCGGTGATCCTCCAGAGCGAGGCGCCCGAATGCGGCATCGCGGCGCTCGCGATGGTGGCTTCGTTCCACGGCCATCGCACGGACCTCGCCTCGATGCGCCTGCGGCTTGCCACGTCGCTCAAGGGCGTGACGCTCAAGCACATCGCGCAGCTTGCCGAGACGATGGGCATGACGGCGCGCGGCGTGCAGGTGCCGCTGGAGTCGCTGGGCAAGTTGAGGCTCCCGGCGGTGCTGCATTGGGACATGAACCACTTCGTGGTGCTCGTGAAGGTGGCGGGCCGCAAGCTCACGATCCACGATCCCGCGCGCGGCAAGCGCGTTCTCACGATGGACGAGGCCTCGCGGCATTTCACGGGCGTGGCGATGGAGTTCACGCCCAATGCCGATTTCCAGCGCAAGGACGAGCGCGAGAAGATCCGCTCGTGGCAGCTGCTCTCCGCCGCCTCCGGGCTCAAGGGCACGATCGCGCAGATCCTGCTCATGTCCTTCGCGCTCGAGGTGTTCGCGATCGCGATGCCGTTCTTCCTGCAGCTCGTCGTCGACCGGGTGCTCGTGGGCCGCGACCAGGACCTGCTCACCGTGCTGGGAATCGCCTTCTGCACGCTGGTGGTGATCCAGGTGGCCGTGACCGGCGTGCGCGCGTGGGTGGGCGTGTACCTGAGCACCAGCATCAACCTGAAGCTCCTCACCACGCTCTTCAACCACATGCTGCGCCTGCCGATGGCGTGGTTCGAGAAGAGGAACATCGGCGACATCGTCTCCAAGTTCCGCAGCGTGGACGCGATCCAGCGCACGCTCACGACGACTTTCGTGGAAACGGCGGTCGACGGGGTGATGGTCGTGCTGACCCTGATCGTGATGGCGTACTACAGCCTGATGCTCACGGGCGTGGTCGTCGCGGCCGCCGTGCTCTACGCCTTCGCCCGCTGGGTCTTCTACTACCCGCAGCGCTACGCCACGGACGAGCAGCTAGCCCACGAGGCGCGTTCCGGCACGCACTTCATCGAGACGCTGCGCGGGATGATGGCGATCAAGCTGAACCTGCGCGAATCCGAGCGGCGTTCGGCTTACCAGAACCTCGTGGTGGACCAAACCAACGCCGGCGTGCGGGTGCAGAACGTGGGCATCCTGCAGCGCGGGGCCAACGGCCTCATCTTCGGCCTCGAGAACGTGATCGTGATCTGGATCGCGGCGACGCTGGTGATGCGCGGCGATTTCACGGTCGGCATGCTCTACGCGTTCATCGGCTTCAAGCTGCTCTTCCTCGCGCGCATCAACAACCTGGTCGACAAGTGGAACGAGTTCCGCATGCTCGACCTGCACGTGGAGAGGATCGCGGACATCGCGCTTTCCGAGGCCGAGGCGACCAAGCCCGCGCTGCCCGGCGAAGGATCCGGTGCGCCGCTGCACATCGAGGCGAAGGACCTCGGCTTCGCCTACGGTCCCGAGGGGTTCGTCTTCCGCGGCGTGTCGCTCACGATCGCGCCCGGGGAGTCGCTGGCGATCGTCGGGCCCTCCGGTTGCGGGAAGACCACGCTCATCAAGGTGCTCCTCGGCCTGCTGCCTCCGACCGAGGGCGAGGTGCGAGCCAACGGCCGCAGCCTCGCCGACTGGGATCCCGCCCAGTACCGCTCCCGCGTGGCCGCCGTGATGCAGGACGACCAGCTCTTCGTCGGCACCATCGAGGACAACATCAGCTTCTTCGACACGGAGCACGACCCCGCGCGAGTCCGCGAATGCGCCCGCGCCGCCATGATCGAGGAAGAGATCATGGCGATGCCGATGCAGTTCAACACCATCGTCGGAAGCCTCGGCATGGCACTTTCTGGCGGGCAGAAGCAACGCGTTCTGCTCGCCAGGGCGCTATATCGACGGCCTCAGGTGCTTTTTCTCGA
>DATIWC010000024.1:0-61837 GCA_035519515.1 Usitatibacter sp. | reverse complement strand
GCGCTACACCGACGACGCGTATTTCGCGTCGGTGGCGCTCACGGTGCTGGGCTTCGGCGGCGCGCTGTTCGTGCTCGCGGTGCTGTGGAATCCGCTGCGCGGCTTCGGGGGGCTGCGCACCTACTTCTCGCGCTACCTGCTTTCCGTCGGCATGCCCTTCGAGCTGTGGATGCGGCGCATGGCGGAGCTCGCCGAGAGCGAGCCGGATCCGGCGCGCTTCCTCGGGCAGGCTTTCGGCGAGATCCGCGGCTTCGCGTGGATCCAGGGCGCGCAGTGGCGCTCGCCCGAAGGCGAAGGCCGTTTCGGCGAGGACGCGCAGCACGCCACCCGCTTCGTCTTCCACGAGCTCGAGGTGGAGTTCCGCACGGACATGAGCCTGTCGCCCGCGCTCTTCCTGCACATGCGCCTGCTCGCCCAGGTGATCGGCGAGTTCTACGAAGGCAAGCGCCGCGAGGGGGCGCTGCGGCGCAACGCCTACCTGCAGGCGGTGCACGAGACGGGCGCGCGCCTCACGCACGACGTGAAGAACCTGCTGCAATCGCTCTACGCGCTCACCTCCATGGCGCAGAAGCTCCCGCCGGAAGGAACGGGCGGCTTGCTGCAGCGCCAGCTTCCGCAGCTCACGCAGCGCCTGCGCACGACGCTCGACAAGCTGCGCGCGCCCGAGGCGGCGGCGCGCGAGCTGGCGACCTCGTCGCGAACGTGGTGGAGCGGGATCGAGCAGCGCCTGGGCAGCGGCGACATCGCCCTGAAGCCCGCCATCGAGGGCGACATCGAGATCCCCGGCACGCTCTTCGACAGCTTCGTGGAGAACGCGATCGACAACGCGCGCGCCAAGGCGGCGCGGGAGCCGGGCATCGAGATGTCGATCGCGTTCGATTGCCGCCCCACGCGCGTGGAGCTCTCGGTTTGCGATACCGGCACCCCCGTCGATCCCGCCGTGGTTCGCAAGCTCTTCCGCGAACCGATCGAGCGCGGCACGGCGCTGGGCATCGGCCTCTACCAGGCCGCGCGCCAGGCGCAGCAGGCGGGCTATCGCGTCGAGCTCGCGCACAACCGCGCGGGCCGCGTCGCCTTCAGCCTGGTGCGCGACGAGAAGGCCGCCCCGGCCTCAGCCGCGGCCGAGGACTGAGATCGCCTCGGCAAGCCCCGCGCGCCAATCGCCCAGGCGCACGCCGAAGGCTTGCTCGAGCTTCGCGCTGGACAGCACCGAGTAGGCGGGACGCTTCGCCGGCGTCGGATAGTCGCGCGTAGGAATCGGCTCGACCGTCGGCACCTTGAATGCGCCGCCCGGCTGGCGAGCGCGCTCGGCGAAGATCTCCGTGGCGAATCCATGCCAGGTGGTCTCGCCGGCGGCCGTCGCATGGTAGAGGCCGGAGCGATTCTCGAGCCGCCCGATCGCCTCGTCGCTCACGTGGCTCTCGCCCGCGGTGAGCAGCGCCACGACCGAGCGCGCGATCTGCAGGCTCGAGGTGGGGGCGCCGCGCTGGTCGTCCACGACGCGGATCGGCGCTCCCTGCGCGGCCAGGCGCAGCATCGTGAGCATGAAGTTCTTCCCGGCGGGGCCATAGACCCAGGCCGTGCGCAGGATCAGGTGCGGGCAGCCGCTCGCCGCCACCGCGCGCTCGCCCTCGAGCTTGGTGAGCCCGTAGACGCCCAGCGGATTCGTGGCATCGTCCTCGACATACGGCATGCCCTTGGTTCCGTCGAACACGTAGTCGGTGGAGAAATGGACGAGCAGCGCACCCGCGGCGCGGCAGGCACGAGCGATCACGCCCGGGGCCGCCGCGTTCACGGCTTGCGCGGTTTGCGCATCCGACTCGGCGCGGTCGACCGCCGTGTACGCGGCGGCGTTGACGACGACCCGGGGCGAAGCCTCGCGAACGCGCGCTTCGATCTGCGCGGGGTTCGCGAGGTCCAGCGTCGCGCGCCCGTGGGCGATGACCTCCGCGCGCCCGGCGAGCAGGCGTGCGACCGCGGCGCCCACCTGGCCGCCCGCGCCGGTGACCAGCACGCGCGTCACGGAAACGTTTCGGCCTGCGCGAGCGGCTTGCCCGCCAAGTCCGCCGGCTTGAGCAGCGGCTCGCCCGCGAGCGGCCAGCGGATGCCGACAGCGGGGTCGTTCCACAGCAGCGTGCGCTCGTGCTGCGGGGCGTAGTAGTCGGTCGTCTTGTAGAGGAACTCGGCCCAGTCGGAGAGCACGACGAAGCCGTGGGCGAAGCCCTCGGGCACCCACAGCATGCGGCGGTTTTCGGCCGAGAGGACCTCGCCGGCCCACCGGCCGAACGTGGGAGAAGAGCGGCGCAGGTCCACGACCGCGTCGAACACTTCGCCCGCCACGCAGCGCACGAGCTTGCCCTGCGTGCTCGCCACCTGGTAGTGCAGCCCGCGCAGCACGTTCTTCGCGGAGGCCGAGTGGTTGTCCTGCACGAAGCGCACCGCGCGCCCCACCGCCTCGTCGAAGGCGCGCTCGTTCCAGCTCTCGTAGAAGAAGCCGCGCGCATCGCCGAACACCTTCGGCTCGATGACCAGCACTCCGGGTATCGCGGTCGCGACCACCCTCATCAGAACACTCGATCCCGCAGCACCGCCAGCAGGTACTGGCCGTAGGAGTTCTTGCGCATCGGCTCGGCAAGCCGCTCCAGCTGCGCCGCGTCGATGTACCCCATGCGATAGGCGATCTCCTCGGGGCAGGCGATCTTGAGCCCCTGCCGGCGCTCGATGGTCTCGATGAAGTGCGCCGCCTCGAGCAGGCTCTCGTGCGTGCCGGTGTCCAGCCACGCGGTGCCGCGGCCCATCACCTCGACGTTGAGCCCGCCCGCCTCCAGGTAATGCCGGTTCACGTCGGTGATTTCCAGCTCGCCGCGCGCCGAGGGCTTCAGGCCCGCCGCGATGTCGCACACGCGCTCGTCGTAGAAGTAGAGGCCGGTCACGGCGTAGCGCGACTTGGCCTGCGCGGGCTTTTCCTCGATGGACACCGCGCGCCCGGCCGCGTCGAACTCCACGACCCCGTAGCGCTCGGGATCCTTCACCGGATAGGCGAATACCGTGGCGCCCCTCGTTGCCGCGTTGGCGCGCTGCAACGAATCGGCGAGGTCGTGGCCATGGAAGATGTTGTCGCCCAGGATGAGCGCGCTGGGTCCGCCGCCCACGAACTGGCGCCCGACCAGGAAGGCCTGCGCGAGGCCCTCGGGCTTCGGCTGCACCGCATACGAGATCTCGAGCCCCCACTCGCGCCCGTCGCCCAGCAGCTCGCGGAAGCGCGGGGTGTCGTTCGGCGTGGAGATCACGAGGATCTCGCGGATGCGGGCGAGCATGAGGGTCGATAGCGGATAGAACACCATCGGCTTATCGTAGACCGGCAGCAGCTGCTTGGAGATCACGCGCGTGGCCGGGTAGAGCCGGGTGCCCGATCCGCCCGCGAGGATGATGCCCTTGCGGTTCACGGCGCGCCCCGCGTGGCGTAGTGCGTCTCGATCCAGCGCCGGTACTCGCCGCTCTTCACGCCCGAGATCCATCCGGCGTGCTCCAGGTACCAGCGCACCGTCTTCGCGAGCCCGCTCTCGAAAGTCTCGCGCGGCTTCCAGCCCAGCTCGTCGCGGATGCGGCTCGCGTCGATGGCATAGCGCCGGTCGTGGCCGGGGCGGTCCGGAACGCTCGCGATGAGCGAACGGTAGCCGCCGGGCCGCGGGCGCAGCTGCTGCAGCGTGTCGCAGATCGTGTTCACGACGTCGATGTTGCGCCTTTCCGCGTTGCCGCCCACGTTGTACACGCGCCCGGGCCTGCCCCGCGCGAGGGCCACGCGAATGGCCTCGCAGTGGTCGCAGACGTAGAGCCAGTCGCGCACCTGCAGGCCGTCGCCGTAGACCGGCAACGCCTTGCCTTCGAGCGCGTTGCAGATCATGAGCGCGATGAGCTTCTCGGGAAACTGGTAGGGGCCGTAGTTGTTCGAGCAGTTGGTGGTGACCACCGGCAGCCCGTAAGTGTGGTGCCACGCGCGCGCCAGGTGGTCCGAGCCCGCCTTGGAGGCGCTGTAGGGGCTGTTCGGCGCGTACGCGGTGGACTCGCTGAACGGCGGATCGGCGGGGCCAAGCGTCCCGTACACCTCGTCGGTGGAGACGTGCAGGAAGCGGAAGGCCTCGCGCGCGGCGCCCTCGAGGGACTGCCAGTAGGCGCGCGCGGCCTCGAGCAGCGCATACGTCCCGATCACGTTGGTCTGCACGAACTGCGCCGGGCCGTGGATCGAGCGGTCCACGTGGCTCTCGGCGGCGAAATGCACGATGGCGCGCGGCTTGTGCTTCGCGAGGAGCCCGCTCACCAGCGCGTCGTCGGCGATGTCGCCCTGCACGAAGACGTGGCGCGCGTCGCCCTCGAGGCTCGCGAGGTTGGCGAGGTTTCCCGCGTACGTGAGCTTGTCGAGGTTCACCACCGGCTCGGCGCCGCCCGCCAGCCAGTCGAGCACGAAGTTCGACCCGATGAAGCCCGCGCCCCCGGTGACGAGGATCATCGCTTGGCCCCGCCCGCGTGCTGCAGCTCGATCAGCTTCAGGTACTTGAGGAACGCGTTGTTGCAGCCGATCACGATGTGCGCGAAGCCGGGCCCGCCGTCGAGCAGGCCCAGGCGCAGGAAGTAGAACTTCACGAAGCGCGCCACCGGGCTTGCCACCAGGCGCCAGTAGCCGGCGCGCACGCCCTGCTTGAAGAGCGCCTCGGCGTGGAGCGTGGTGTAGCGGTTCTGCTTCGCGATGTAGGTGGCCACGTCGTCGGCCGAGTCGTGCAGCAGGTCGCCGTCCAGGCGCCCCACTTCCGCCGTGGTGAGCACCGCTTCGTGCACCTCGTCGTTCGACCAGCTCGCGTGCCCGCGGTGGAAGAGCCTGAGCGACCAGTCCGGGTAGCCCTCGCCGTGCGCGAGCCAGCGGCCGAGGAAGCGGTTGCGGCGCGCCATGCGGTAGGCCTGGAAACGGCCGCCCGCCATGGCCTTGCGGATGGAATCGGCGAGCCGCTCGGTCACGCGCTCGTCCGCGTCGAGGCACAGGACCCAGTCGTTGCGCGCGAGCGAGACCGCGAGCTGCTTCTGGCGCCCGAAGCCCAGCCACTCGCGGCTCTCCACGCGCGCGCCCTGGCGCTCGGCGATGGCGCACGTCTCGTCCGTGCTGCCCGAATCGAGCACGAGCAACTCGTCGGCGAACGCCGCGCTCGCGAGGCATTCGCCGAGCTGGGCGGCCGCGTTGCGGGTGATCACCGCGACGGTGAGCGGAAGTTTTTCCGGGGGCGTGGGCGCCACGGGGGATTTCGGCTTCGTGGGGAGCGACATTCTACCCGCTGGGCCGGGATTAGAATGCGCCATGCCCGCGCCGCGCGTCCTGTTCGTGAAGCTCTCGTCGCTCGGCGACGTGATCCATCACCTTCCCGCGGTCACCGACCTCGCGCGCGCGCGGCCCGATGCGCACATCGCGTGGGCGGTCGAGGAGGCTTACGCCGGGCTCGTGAGGCTCCATCCCTCGGTGGTCGACGCGATCCCGGTAGGGCTGCGTGCCTTGAGGCGCGCGCCGCTGTCCGGCGCGGCATGGCGGCGCTTTCGCGCGGCGCGGCGTGCGCTGCGCCGGGCCCCGTGGGATTTCGTGGTGGACACGCAGGGGCTGCTGAAGAGCGCGTACATCGCGAGCGTTGCGCACGGCCCTTCGTTCGGCCAGGACCGCGCGAGCGCCCGCGAGCGCCTCGCGGCGCGCTGCTACGACGTGAGAATCCGCGTCCCGCGCGACCTTCACGCGGTGGAGCGCAACCGCCGCCTGGTGGCCGGCGTGTTCGGCTATCCGCTCGAAAGCGCCGTGGACTACGGCCTCGTGGCCCCTGCGGCGCCGCCCGCGTGGGCGCCCGCCGGGCCCTACGTCGTGCTGCTGCATGCGGCGAGCCACGCCGCCAAGCGATGGGCCGAGGATCGCTGGATCGAGCTGGGGCGCACGCTTGCGCAGGAGGGCCACGCGATCGTGCTGCCCGGCGGCACCGACGCGGAACGCGCGAGCGCCGCGCGCCTCGCGCAGGCGATCCCGGGAGCGTTGGCCGCGCCGGCGATGGACCTCGTCGAGGCGGCCGCCCTCCTCGGCCACGCTTCGGGCGTGGTCGGCGTGGACACGGGCCTCACGCACCTCGCGGTGGCGCTTCGCGTGCCGACGGTCGGGATCTATTGCGCGACGAATCCCGCGCTCACGGGCCTGCATGGCGGCGCCGACGCGGTGAACGTGGGAGGCGCGGGCGCGCCGCCGACGGTGGAAGCGGTCCTGCAGGCCATCGGCACCCGCGCCCGCGTGGAATGACGCGCCTCGCCTACGCGCTGCTCTGGTTCCTGGCCGCGCCCTTCGTGGTCGTGCGCCTCGCCTGGCGTTCGCGCCGCCAGCCCGGTTATCTCGAGAAGGTCGGCGAGCGATTCGGGCGCTACGAGGGCGCGCCCCTTCCCGAGCCGTGCATCTGGGTCCATGCGGTCTCCGTGGGGGAGACCCGCGCCGCGGCCCCGCTCGTCGCCGCGCTGCGCGAGCGGCATCCGGACCGGCGCATCCTCGTCACGCACATGACGCCCACCGGGCGCGCCACGGGACGCGAGCTCTTCGGCGACACGGTGGAACGCGCGTGGCTTCCCTACGACCTGGGCTTCGCGGTGCGCCGCTTCCTCGATCACTACCGGCCCGAGGTGGGCATCGTGATGGAAACCGAGATCTGGCCGCGGCTGCTCGAGGAGGCCGCGCGCCGCCGCATTCCGGTCGTGCTCGCCAACGGCCGCATGTCGGAGCGCTCGGCCCGGCGCTACGAGCGCGTGCCTGCGCTGACCCGTTGGGCGATGGGCAATCTCGCGGGCGTGGCGGCGCAGACGGACGCGGACGCGAAGCGCTTCGAGCGCCTGGGCGCGCGCGCACCGGCCGTGATCGGCAACGTGAAATTCGACGTCGCGGTCCCGCAGGCCATGCTCGCGCTGGGCCGGGAGTTGCGCGGGCGCATCGGCGAGCGCCCCGTGTGGCTCGCCGCGAGCACGCGCGAAGGCGAGGAAGCGCTGCTGCTCGACGCCTTTGCGCAGGCGGGCGCCGCGCCCGAGGTGCTGCTCCTCATCGTGCCGCGGCATCCGCAGCGCTTCGACGAGGTCGCGAAGATGGCGGCTGCGCGCGGCTTCGAGGTGGCCCGGCGCAGCGAAGGCGTGGACGTACCGCCCGGCGTGCGCGTGCTGGTCGGCGATTCCATGGGCGAGATGCTCGCCTACTGCGCGGCGTCCGACCTCGTGGCCATGGGCGGGAGCTTCCTGGAATACGGCGGGCAGAACCTCATCGAGGCGTGCGCGGTGGGGCGGCCGGTGATCGTGGGGCCGAGCACCTACAACTTCGAGGAGGCGGCCAAAGGCGCGGTCGAGGCGGGAGCGGCGCTGCGCGTGGCCGATGCGCGCGAAGCGATGGCGGCGGCCCAATCGCTCACCTCGGATCGCGCGCGGCGCGAAGGCATGGGGCGGCACGCGACGGACTTCGTCGCGGCGCACCGCGGCGCGGTGGCGCGCCTTGCCGACTGGATCGAAGCGGCGGCTAAAGCGCCGCGCTAGCTGCGGCCGAGCGTGCGGTTCACGGCCTCGACGTCGGCCTCGGTGAGCGTGCCGGCGGCGGCCTTCAGGCGCAGCGTCGAGAGCAGGTAGTTGTAGCGGGCCTGCTGCAGGTCGCGGCGCGTCTGGAACACCGACTGCTGCGCGTTCAGCACGTCCACGCTCGTGCGCACGCCCACGTCGCGGCCGAGGATCGTCGAGTCGAGCTGGCTCTGCGTGGACGTGAGCGCCTGCTCGAGCGCGCGGACCTGCGCGATGCCGCTCGTCACGTTGAGGAAGTTCGTGCGCACGTTCTGCGCCACGTTGCGCACCGTGCTCTCCAGGTCCTGCTCCGCGCGGTCGCGGGTGGCCACCGCCTGGCGCACGCGGCTTTGCACGAGGCCCCCGGAATAGAGCGGCACGCCCAGCACGAGCCCCACGGCAGCCGCGTTGGTGAACGGCCCCGTGAGCCCGGGAATGATGTTGGTCGGATCGTCGTTGCGCGCGTAGCTCGCGGAGAGATCCAGCGTGGGCAGGTGGCCCGCGCGCTGGCGGTCGATCTCCTTCTTCGCGATCTCCACGTTGGCGCGCGCGTTGGCGATGGTGAAGCTCGACTCGTTGGCGGCGGTCACCCATGCCTCGATGTCGTTGGGCGCGGGGGGCGCGAGCACGAGCGGCTCGCGCACCGGCGTGAGGCCCTCGGGGATCTTGCCGATCAGCACCTGGAGCGCGCGGCGCTTCACCTCGAGGTCGTTCTTGTCGGAGATCTCCTTGGCGTCGGCCTGGTCGTAGCGGGCCTGCGCCTCCAGCGTGTCCACGATGGTGGCGGTGCCCACCTCGAAGTTGCGCTTGGCCTGCGCGAGCTGCTCGGAGATCGCCACCTTCTGCGCGCCCGAGAGCGCCACGTTGTCCTGCGCGAGCAGGACATCGAAGTAGGCCTGGGAAGCGCGCAGGATGAGGTCCATCTGCGAGTTGGAAAGGTTGGCCTCGGCCTGCAGCACCTGCTGCTGCGCCTCGTCGATGGCGAGCCAGTTCTGCAGCCGGAAGATCGGCTGCGAGAGCGAGACCTGGTAGGCCTTCGTGGTGTAGTCGCGCACGCCCGCGATGTCGATGTCCACGCGGTTGCGGTAGTAGGTCGCCCCGCCCGAGAGCAGCGGCAGGTACTGGGAACGCGCCTGGGGCAGCGCCTCGATCGCCGCGTTGTACTGCGCGCGCGCGGACTGGTAGACGGGGTCGCTCACCTGCGAGTCGCGATAGACGTTGAGCAGGTCCGCGGCGCTGGCGGGGCCCAGCGCCGCGGCGAGCGCGGCGGCGAGCGCGATACGGCGAAGTTTCATTCGGTCTGCCTTGTGGGTTCGGTGCGCCGCGCTAGAAGCGGAAGCGCGGGGGCTGCGCCGCGTTGACGAGCGGCTTCACGAGCGTCTCGAAGATCTCCGTGTGCTGGAAGGCGCCGGCCTGGGGCTGGCGCACGACGATCGCCTTCATCACCGGAGGATCGCCCACGACGGCGAACAGGCGCCCGCCCGGGGTGAGCCGGTCGAGGAAGGCCTGCGGCAGGATGGGCGTGGAGCCGGTGAGCACGATCACGTCGTAAGCGGATTCGCCGAGCGGCGCGCGCGCGCTGTCGCCCTCGAGGAGCGTAACGTTCGCGATGCCGGCGCTGGCGAGGTTCGCCTGCGCGCGCGCCTTGAGGTCGCCGTGGATCTCGGCGCTCGTCACGTGGCGGCCGCGCCGGGCCAACAGCGCGGTGAGGTAGCCGGAGCCGGTGCCCACCTCGTACACGTTCTCGTGCGGCTCGATGGCGAGCTCCTGGACGATGCGCGCCTCCACCTTGGGCTCCATCATCGACTCGCCGTGCCCGAGGGGAATCTGCAGGTCGGCGAAGGCGATCTCGCGATGCGCCTCGGGCACGAACTGCTCGCGCTTCACCTGGAAGAGGAGGTCGAGGACCTGGGGGTCGAGCACCTCCCAGGTGCGGATCTGCTGCTCGACCATGTTGAAGCGGGCTTGTTCGATGTTCATGGGGTCACCCGTGGGGTGCGAAGCGATGGGTTGAGGCGCGAGACATGGGGGACGAGGCGCGAGAAAGTAGGCGAATTGTAGCAAAGGCGAGCGTCCCGCCGCCTCCAAATCCACCCGCTTCATCCTGCATTTCACCCCTTCCTTTCCGCATTTCGTCCCCCCGCGCCTCGCGCCTTCAATCGAGCGTCCTCTGGTAGCGCTTCAGCGCGAGCGCCGAGACCGCCACCAGGATCAGCGCGAGCGGCCACACGCTCGCCGCGATGTCGGCGAAGCCCGCGCCCTTGAGGAGGATGCCGCGCACCACGCGCAGGAAGTGCGTGAGCGGAAGCACCTGGCCCAGGTCCTGCGCCCAGGCGGGCATGCCGCGGAACGGGAACATGAATCCCGACAGCAGGATCGACGGCAGGAAGAAGAACATCGTCATCTGCATCGCCTGCATCTGGTTGCGCGCGAGGGTCGAGAAGGTGAAGCCGATGGCGAGCAGCGCGGCGATGTAGAGGATCAGCACCGCCGAGAGCAGCGTGAGGCTGCCCAGCATCGGCACGTCGAAGAGGAACTTCGCCGCGAGCAGGATCACGATCACCTGGACGTAGCCCACCACGATGTACGGGACGATCTTGCCCAGCATCACCTCGAGCGGGCGCACCGGCGTGGCGAGCAGGTTCTCCATGGTGCCGCGCTCGCGCTCGCGGGTCATGGCGATGGAGGTCATCATCACCATCGTCATGGTGAGCACCACGCCCATGAGGCCCGGCACGATGTTGTATTGCGTGACGCCCTCGGGGTTGTAGCGGCGGTGGATGCGCACCTCGAAGGGCGCCGGGCCCGCCCTGAGGCCGGCGAGCGGGCCGGTGAGGTCATGGTCGAGCCCGGTGAGGGCGACCTGGTTCAATGCCGCGATCGCGTTGCTGGTGGCCGCCGGATCGGTCGCATCCGCCTCGACGAGGACCACCGCGCTGTCGCCGCGCTGCAGCCGCCGCGAGAAATCCTCGGGCACCTGCAGCACGAACTGCACCTCGCCGCGCGCGAGCATGCGGTCGGCCTCGTCCACCGTGGCCGGCGCCGCGACCACGGTGAAATAGCCGGTGTTCTGCAGCGCGCGCACCAGCGAGCGCGAGAACACGCTCGGGTCGGCGGTCACCACCGCCGCCGGCAGGCCCTTGGGATCCATGTTGATGGCGTAGCCGAAGAGCACCAGCTGCATGAGCGGCACGCCCAGCATCATCGCGAAGGTGAGCCGGTCGCGGCGCATCTGCACGAACTCCTTGAGCAGCACGGCGAAGCAGCGCGTCGGCGAGAACATCTCAGGCGGCCCTGCGCGCATCCGGGTGCGCCGAGGCCCCCATCTCGCGCATCATGTGGATGAAGACGTCCTCCAGCGTGGGATCGACCTGCCGCACCGCCACGCCCTCGCGCCGCACCGACTTCACGGAGGCCGCGAGCTTGCCGGCGTCGGTGCCGCTCACGTGCAGCGTGTTGCCGAACGGCGCCACCATCTCGACCCCGGGCATCTGCCGCAGCGACGCCGCTATCGCGATCACGTTGTCGCCCTCGATTTCCCAGGTCGAGAGGTGGGCTGCGTCGATCACCTCGCGCAGCGTCCCGTGCGCGAGGAGCTTGCCGTAGGCGATGTAGGCGATGGCGTGGCAGCGCTCGGCCTCGTCCATGTAATGCGTGCTCACGAGCACGGTGATGCCTTGGTGGGCGAGGTCGTGGATGTGGTCCCAGAAATCGCGCCGCGCCGAAGGATCGACGCCCGCGGTGGGCTCGTCCAGCAGCAGGAGCCTGGGGTCGTGGATGAGGCAGGCGGCGAGCGCGAGGCGCTGCTTCCAGCCGCCCGAGAGCGTCCCGGAGAGCTGCTTGCGGCGCGCCTGCAGGCCCAGGCCCTCGAGCGCCTCGTCCACGCGGCGCTTGCGCTCCTTCACGCCGTACATGCGCGCCACGAAGTCGAGGTTCTCCTCGATGGACAGGTCCTCGTAGAGGCTGAAACGCTGCGTCATGTAGCCCACCTCGCGCTTGATGCGCTCGGAGTCGCGCGCGATGTCGTAGCCCAGGACGGTGCCGCGGCCGGCGTCGGGCGTGAGCAGGCCGCAGATCATGCGGATGGTGGTGGTCTTGCCGCTGCCGTTGGGGCCGAGGAAGCCGTAGATCTTCCCGCGCGGCACCTGCATCGAGAAGTTGTCCACGACGACCTTGTCGCCGAATCGCTTGGTGAGCCCGTTCACCTCGATGGCGAGGTCCGTGGCGGCGCTCACGGCAGCGTCACGTCCACGGGCTGGCCCGGGTGGAGCTTGCCCGCGTCCGCCGGCGCGGGGCGGGCCTCGACGAGGAAGACCAGCTTCGCGCGGCTGTCGCGGCTGTAGATCACGGGCGGCGTGAACTCCGCCTGCGGCGCGATGAACGAGACCTTCGCATCGACGGGCGCGCCGCAGCCGTCGCATGCGAGCTTCACGGCCTGGCCCACCTTCACGCGGCCGAGCTCGGTCTCGGGCACGAAGAAGCGCGCCTTCACGTTGGCGGGGGGAAGCACCGAGACGACCGGCGCGCCGGCCGGCACCCATTCGCCGCGCACGAAGAGCGTGTCGTTCACCACGCCCGCCACGGTCGAGGCGACGGTCTTCTGCTTGAGCTTCCAGTCGGCCTGCGCGAGCGACTGCTTCGCCGCCGCGGCCTCGGCTTCCGCCGCGCGGATCTCGTCGGGTCGGGAGCCGGATTCCAGCGTCGCGAGCGCGCTCTCGAGCTCGACCACCTTGTCGTGATCCCGGTCGCGCGTGGTCTTGGCCGCGTCGGCCACGCTCTGGCTCACGAAGCCCTTGGAGACCAGGTCGAGCTGGCGCTTCCATTCCCTTTCGGAATTGCCCGCGGTGGTCCTCGCCTGCGCGAGCTGCGCGCGCGAGGTCTCCAGCTCGGTGGCGCGCGGCCCCTTGCGCAGGTTCTCGGCCTGCGCCTCGGCCTTGCGCACGTTCTCGGCCGCCTCGCGGCGCGCCGCGTCCTCGTTCTCCTGCTCGAGGACGAAGAGCGGCGTGCCCGCCTCCACCTGGTTGCCGCGCGCGGTCTGCAGCTCGAGCAGCGTGCCCGCGAAGGGCGCGGCCACGCGTACGTATTCGCCCTCGATGTAACCCTGCAGCGAGGGCGGGTCGGACTTGCCGCACGCGGCGAGCGCCGCGGCGAGGATGGCGAGCGGGAGCGCCTGTCTCATGGTTTGCCTCGTGTCTTCGTCTTTCGCCGCGCGGGCTTCGCGGGCGCGTCGCTGGAGCGGGAGATCGCCTTCATCGCGAGCTCGATGCGCTGGTCGATGGCGTCGTTGCCGAGGACCGAGGCCTCGAGCATCTTCGCGGTGGCGGGCTCGAGCTCGCCGCTGTCGATCATCGCGCCGCCGGCGAGGATGGGCATCGCGAGCGCCCCGGCGCACACGCCCAGGGCCTGCGGGAGCGCAATCTGCGCGAACACGCCTTCGTTCTGCCCCTGTGCGATCAGCGCCCGCAGCACGCCCAGGTGGCGAGGCAGGTTGTCGCGCAGGAATTCGCGCGCGCAGGGCTCGCCCGAGAGCGCGTCGGCGAGCACCCGCGCAAGGAAGCGCCGGTTGTCGCGCACGAAGCGCGCGATGGCGCGAAGCGCATAGCGCAGCGTGCCGGCCGTGTCGGTGGGCCGCGAGATCTCCAGCGAGAGCGTGGCGAACATGGCCTCGTAGCCATGCTGCATCAACGCGCGCAGGAACGCCTCGCGGGTCTTGAAGTGGTAGTGGAACATGCCGAGGTTCACGCCCGCGGCTTCCGCCACCTCCCGGATCGACATCCCCGCGCAGCCGCGCGCGGGAAAGAGCTCGCGCCCGGCGGCGAGCAGGGCCTGGTCGAGGTTGCGCGAGGGGCGCGGCATGGTCGTAACTATACGAACGTATAATTTCGCTGTCAACCGGGCGGAATATACTGGGTCCGACGCAGGGGTCTGCGGCTTGCCGCAGTGAGAGAGTCCCTTGGAACCTGATCCGGGTCATGCCGGCGTAGGGAGCGTGAATGGCACCTCCCCACGCGCCATGCGCCTCGCGCCTCAGAAGGAGTTGCCATGAACGCCCATCCCCAGTTCATCGCCACCGACGCCCACGTCGACGACGCAGCGGTCCGGCCGCTGCCCCGTTCGCAGAAGGTGTACGTCGAGGGCTCGCGCGCCGGCCTGCGGGTGCCGATGCGCAAGGTCTCGCAGACGGACACGCCCGCCGCCTTCGGCGCGGAATCCAACCCGCCCATCTACGTGTACGACACGAGCGGGCCTTACACCGATCCGGACGCACGCATCGACATCCGCGCGGGGCTCCCGGAGCTTCGCGCGCCCTGGATCGACGAGCGCGGCGACACCGTGCGCCTGGACGGCCCCACCTCGCGCTTCGGGCGCGAACGGCTCGCCGATCCCAAGCTGGCCGAGCTGCGGTTCGGCCTCCTGCGCGCGCCGCGCCGCGCGAAAGCGGGCGCGAACGTCACGCAGATGCACTACGCACGCCGCGGGATCGTCACGCCGGAGATGCAGTTCGTGGCCATCCGCGAGAACCTGCGCCGGCGCGAATACCTCGAGGAGCTGCGCGCGTCGGGCCCCAAGGGCAAGAAGCTCGCGCAGCTCCTCGGGCGGCAGCATCGCGGGCAATCCTTCGGCGCCTCGATCCCGCAGGAGGTAACGGCGGAATTCGTGCGCGACGAGGTGGCGCGCGGACGCGCCATCATTCCCGCCAACGTGAACCATCCGGAGTCGGAGCCGATGGTCATCGGCCGCAACTTCCTCGTGAAGGTGAACGCGAACATCGGCAACTCGGCGGTGACCTCCTCGATCGCCGAGGAGGTGGACAAGATGACCTGGGCCATCCGCTGGGGCGGCGACACGGTCATGGACCTCTCGACCGGCAAGCACATCCACGAGACGCGCGAGTGGATCGTGCGCAACTCGCCCGTGCCCATCGGCACCGTGCCCATCTACCAGGCGCTCGAGAAGGTGGACGGCAAGGCCGAGGAGCTCACCTGGGAGATCTACCGCGACACGCTGATTGAACAAGCCGAACAGGGCGTGGATTACTTCACGATCCACGCGGGCGTGCGCCTGCCGTTCATCCCCATGACGGCCTCGCGCATGACGGGCATCGTCTCGCGCGGCGGCTCGATCATGGCCAAGTGGTGCCTCGCGCACCACCGCGAATCGTTCCTCTACGAGAGGTTCGAGGAGATCTGCGAGATCATGGCCGCGTACGACGTTTCGTTCTCGCTGGGCGACGGCCTGCGCCCCGGGTCGATCTACGACGCCAACGACGAATCGCAGCTCGCGGAGCTCGCGACCCTCGGCGAGCTCACGAAGGTGGCCTGGAAGCACGACTGCCAGGTGATGATCGAAGGGCCGGGCCACGTGCCGATGCAGCTCATCAAGGAGAACATGGACCTCGAGCTCGAGCAATGCCACGAGGCGCCGTTCTACACGCTGGGCCCGTTGACCACCGACATCGCGCCCGGCTACGACCACATCACGAGCGGCATCGGCGCCGCGCAGATCGGCTGGTACGGCACCGCGATGCTCTGCTACGTGACGCCCAAGGAGCACCTGGGCCTGCCCGACAAGGACGACGTGAAGGAAGGCATCATCACGTACAAGATCGCCGCGCACGCGGCCGACCTCGCCAAGGGGCACCCCGGCGCGCAGATCCGCGACAACGCGCTGTCGAAGGCGCGCTTCGAGTTCCGCTGGGAGGACCAGTTCAACCTGGGCCTCGATCCCGACAAGGCGCGCCAGTTCCACGACGAGACGCTGCCGCAGGAAGGCGCCAAGCTCGCGCACTTCTGCTCCATGTGCGGGCCGCATTTCTGCTCGATGAAGATCACGCAGGAAGTCCGGGAATTCGCGGCGCAGCACGGCGTCCCGGAAAGCGAGGCGCTCAGGAAGGGGATGGAAGTGAAGTCGGTGGAGTTCGTGAAACAGGGTGCCGAGATCTACGCGAAGCAATAGGACCCGCGCGCCTTGGACCTTCCCCCGCTCGCCGATGCCCTGATCCTGGGCATCGTTGAGGGACTCACCGAGTTCCTCCCCGTCTCCTCCACCGGCCACCTGATCATCGTCTCCGACTTCCTCGGGCAGAACGACGAGAAGGGTAAGGTCTTCGACATCGTGATCCAGCTGGGCGCGATCCTCGCGGTGTGCTGGGAATTCCGGGCGCGCTTCGCGCGCGCCTTCGCGGGGCTGGGGAGCGACCCGGTGCAGCAACGCCTGGCGGTGAACCTCTTCGTCGCCTTCCTGCCCGCGGCGATCGTGGGCCTCGCGATCCAGAAGTACATCAAGCTCTACCTCTTCAACCCGATCACGGTCGCCGGCGCTCTCATCGTGGGAGCCCTTGCGATCTTCGCCATCGAGCGCTGGTACAAGCGCCACGGCGCCCCGCGCGTGACGAGCGTGGACGACATGACCTGGAAGGACGCGCTGAAGGTGGGGCTCGCGCAGTGCCTGTCGCTCATTCCCGGGACGTCGCGCTCGGGCGCCACGATCATGGGCGGCATGGTGTTCGGGCTCTCGCGGCAGGTGGCCACCGAGTTCTCGTTCTTCCTCGCCGTGCCGATCATGTTCGCGGCGAGCGGCTACGAGATGTTCAAGCACCGCACGGAGCTATCCGGCGGCGATCTCACCTCGATCGCGGTGGGATTCGTGGTGAGCTTCGCCTTCGCGCTGCTCGCCGTGAAGGCGCTCATCCGGTACGTCGCGCGGCATGATTTCAATGCGTTCGCGGTGTACCGGATCGCGCTCGGGTTCGCGGTGCTGCTCTACTTCCGCTAGGCGATCGCCGCCTCGGTCGTGTAGCGCTTGATGAGCGCGAGCAGCTGCTCTTCCTGGTAGGGCTTGCCCATGTACTCGTTCACGCCGATCTCGAGCGCGTGGTTGCGGTGCTTGTCGGCGGTGCGCGAGGTGATCATGATGATCGGGATGCGCTTGGTCTCCTCGTCCGCGCGCACGTTGCGCGCGAATTCGAAGCCGTCCATGCGCGGCATCTCGACGTCGAGCAGGATGCAGTCGGGCTTCACGTCCTGCAGCTGCTGCAGCGCGTCCACGCCGTCCTTGGCGGTGGCCACCTCGTAGCCTTCGCGCGCGAGCATGCGGCTCGTGATCTTGCGCACCGTGAGCGAGTCGTCCACCACCATCACGAGCGGCGCTCCCGACTTCGCGTCCACGACCAGCGCGGGCTCCTCGCGCGCCGAAGGCGGTGCCGGCACGGCCGGCGTGGCCGTCGTGACCGCGGCCAGGCGATGCACGAGCTGCACGGGGTTCAGGATCAGCACGACCTGCCCGTTGCCGAGCACCGTGGCGCCGGCGATGCCCGCCAGGCGCGCGAGCTGCGGGCCGATGGTCTTCACCACGACCTCGCGGTTGCCCACGATCTCGTCGACGCGGATCGCGGCGCGCTGCACGCCGCTCTTGAGCAACAGCACGGGGATGTTGCGCGCCGGCGCCGCGGTGTCGATCTCGCCCAGCAGCGGCAGGAGCGAGCGCAGCGGATAGCGGTTGTCCTTCCAGGCGACCTCGCCCGCCGCCGCGGCATCAGCGTACTGCTGCGCCTTGAATTCCTGGACCTGCTCGACCATCACCGAGGGCACCGCGAAGACGCGTTCGCCCGCGCGCAGCATCACCGCCTGCGTCACCGCGAGTGTGAGGGGCAGCGTGATGGTGAAGGTGGTGCCGCGGCCCGGCGTCGAGGCGATCTCGACGCGGCCGCCCAGCGAGGTGATCTCGTTCTTCACGACGTCCATGCCGACGCCGCGCCCGGCGATCTGGTTCACCTCGGTCGCGGTGGAGAAACCCGACATGAAGATGAACTGCGCGAGCTGCGGCTCGGGCAGCTCGACGTCCGGCGCGAGCAGCCCCGCCTCGACCGCCTTCTGGCGGATGCGCGCGTAGTTGAGGCCGCCGCCGTCGTCGCTCACGCTGAGGACCACCTCGTTGCCGCGCTGCACGGCATCGATGCCGATCTCGCCGATCTCGGGCTTGCCTGCGCGGACGCGCTCGGCGGGTTTCTCGAGGCCGTGCGCGATCGCGTTGCGCAGCAGGTGCTCGAAGGGCGCGGTGATCTTCTCCAGCACCGAGCGGTCGAGCTCCACCCGCGTGCCCTTCAGCTCCAGGTTCGCCTTCCTGTCGAGCTCCTTCGCGGTCTGGCGCACGACGCGGTAGAAGCGGTCGGCGAGGTTGCCCAGCGGCACGAGGCGCACGCCCATCAGGCCCTGCTGCAGCTCGCGGTTCAGCCGCGCCTGCGCGTGGATCGCGAGCTCGGTCTCGTCCAGGTTCTTCTGCAGCCCCTGGTGCAGCGTGATCACGTCGCCCAGGCTCTCGGCGAGGAAGCGCGTGAGCTCCTGCATGCGCGAGAAGCGGTCGAGCTCGAGCGGGTCGAAGGCCTCGCCGTGCTCCTCCTTCGCCTTGATCGTGCTCTGCATCTGCGATTCGGAGGCGAGCTCGATCTCGCGCAGCTGCGCGCGCATGCGCGCGATGTTCTCGGTGAGGTCGCCCAGCGCGCGCCGGAAGTTCGCCATCTCGCCCTCGATGCGCGAGCGCGCGATGGAAAGCTCGCCCGCCTCGTTCACGAAGCGGTCGATCATGTCGGCGTTCACGCGCAGCAGCGCCGCGCGCGCCTCGCGCAGCTCCGGGGCCGTCGCGTCGCGCTGCGCCACTTCCTGGGCGGCGGCCGCCATCACCGCGAGCGCGGTGGGCTTGTCCTTCTGCTGCTCGAAGACGGCGGAGACCGGCACCTGGATCGGCTCGGCCTCGACGATGTCCTCCCCGCGGGCGAGCCGCTCCAGCGAGCCGGAGAAGCGGTCGACGCGCTCCTCGAGCTCCTCGAAGGCCTGCGCGCCGGGCGATTGCGCCTCGTCCATGGCCATGATGCGCGACTCGAGGACGTGCGCGAGCTCGCCCAGGCGCATGAGGCCCGTCATGCGGGCGCTGCCCTTGAGCGTATGCAGGTGGCGCACGAGGTCCGCGGTCGGCGCGTGGTCGGCGGGGTGCGCCTTCCAGCGGCGCACGGCTTCGCTCACCAGCGGGATGATCTCCTTCGCCTCGTCGAGGAAGATCGGCAGCAGGTCGCGGTCGACGTCGTCCCTGATCTTGCGCTGGTCCTTGCCGGCCTCGAAGGCCGCGGCCGCTTCCTCGACCGGTGCGGCTTGCGGGGCGGGCGCCAGCACTTCCAGCACCGGCACGGGCTCGGGCGGCGGCAGGGCCGCCGGCTCGGCCGGCGCAGTCGCGGCGGCCGCCAGGGATTCGAAATCGAGCGCCTCGGCCGCGACCGGCGCGACCGGCACCTTGATGTGCGTGCCCTCGCCCGTGCGGCGCGCCTCGCGCAGCTTGTCCCTCAGCGCGGTAAGCTCGTCGACGACGTCCTGGCGCGGGAACGGCTCCGCGAGCCCGCGCACCGATTGCACCATCGCCCGCACGGCATCGATCGCGTGGCGCGTCGCCTGGAGGCGGTGCGCGTCGAACTCGGGCGGAAGCTCCATCGCTTCCTGCAGCCATTTCTCGAGCGCGTGGGCCACGTCGGCGAGCGACTCGAAGCCCGTGGTGCGCGAGGTGCTGGCGAGCGTATGCGCCGCGCGCATGAAGTCCGATCCCACCGGATGCAGCGGATCGGCCTCGATGCGCGACATCTCGGCGTCGAGCGCGGCCACGTGCTGTTCGGCCTCGCCCAGGTAGATGTTGAAGAGCGCCGGCGGCACCGACACGGCGCCCACGCGGATGTCCTCTTCCTCGGCGAGGGCCGCTTCCTCGGTCGCGGGAGCCGCCGGCTCCTCGGCCGAAACGCTCTCGACCGCAGCCTCCTCGTGCGCGGGCAGGAGCGCATCGAGCTCGGCCATCTCGGCGTGCGCGGGCGCCCCGCCAGCCGGCGCGGGCTCGGGCGTGAGGTCCAGGGATTCGAAGGCCACCGCCGGCGGCGCGGCCGGTGCGGGCTCGATGCGCGCCAGCGGCTCGATCTGGATCGGCGGCTCGAATTCGAACTCGTGCTCCGCAGGCGGCGCGGGCGGCTCGGCCCGGGGCGCGGGCGCCTCGGCGACGAACGCGATCGCTTCCACCGGCGCTTCCTCCGCCGGCGCGGGCGCTTCGGAAGCCGCGTGCGCCGCCTCCTCGACGAGCTCTTCCGGCGCGGGCACCGCCTGCGCCGCGGCGGGTTGCGCAGGCTCGGGCGCCGGCGCGGCATGCGCCTGCTCCTCGCCGCTCTTCAGCGCTTCGGCGCGGCGCGTGATGCCCGAAGCGTCGATCGACGCCGCGCCCGAATCGAGCAGCTCCCCGATCCAGCGCGAGAACGAATGCTGCGCGAGCTCGATGAATTCGAGCAGCGCGGGGCTCGCGGGCTTCTCGTCCTTGAGCCACTTGTTCATCACCTGCTCGCACTGCCACGCGACCTCGCCCAGCTCCATGAGGCCCACCATGCGGCCGCTGCCCTTCAGCGTGTGGAACCCGCGGCGGATGGTGGTGAGCGACTCGCGGTCGTGCGGCGACTCGCGGCAGGTGGCGAGGTTGGCGGCGATGGTCTCGAGCACCTCGCGGCCCTCCTCGAGGAAGATCTCGAGCAGCTCCTTGTCCACCTCGGCGCCGGGCGCGTCCACGAGCTGGACCACCTGGGGCGCGGGCGTCTCGGGCGCCTTCTCCGGCGCGAGGCCCTGGATCGCCTGGAAGACGCCCGTCTGCTGCGGGCTCTGCGCCTCCTGGATCGCCTGCAGCGCGGCTTCGCTCTGCTTGGCGACCGCCGAGTCGGCGACCACGGCGGCGTCGCGCTTCAGATCGTCCACGGCCTTCTCGAGCTTCTCGCGCGTGTCCTCGTCGGGCGCGCCGGTCCAGTCCTTGTAGAGCGCCTGGACCTTCTGCTTCTGCACGTCGAGGTCCTGCGGCGACACGGTTCCGGTGCGGCGGATCTCGCTTTCGATGCCGACCGGCTTCGCCTCCACCAGGCCGAAGCGCAGGAGCGCGGGCATCAGCACCTCGCGCGGCGATGCCGAACCCTGCTGCAGCGCCGTGATATAGAGGCCGAGCGCCGACAGGCCGTCGGCCACCATCTCGGCCGCTTCGCCCGTGCCGTCGACCGAGCCCTCGGCGAACTGCTGCACGCGCGCCATGACCGCGGCGTTGAGCGAGGCGGCGTCGTGCAGCTCCATGATCATCAGCGCGCCCTGCACCTGCGCGAAGAGCGGCGGCAGCGCGGAAAGCTCGCTTCGCTTGGCCGCGTCGCGGAAGAAGCCGTCCAGCGCCTGCTCGATGTTCTGCAGGTTCACCTGCACTTCCTGGCCCACCTGGAAGACGAGGAGCTTCTCCTGGGCGCGGCGCGTCATCTCGTCGAGGAGCCCGCCCTCGATCGCGTCCACGGGCGGCAGCGCCTCGCCCGCCATGGCGATCTGCAGGCGTTCCTCGACGGTCTTCGCCTGGCGGCTGAAGTCAGCGCCCAGCCGGAAATAGTTCTCGAGCGCGGACTCGACGAAGAGCAGCGCCGTGGCGACCTCGAGCGACTGCGCTTCCGAAGGCGGGATCGCCTTCGAGCGCAGCTGCGGGGCGACCTCGTTCAACCGTGCGAGCACCGCGTGGATGTCCCGGTTGGGCAGCTTCGAGGCGCGCATCGCGAGCGCCTCGGCCTGCTTGCCGAAGGGCTCGAGCGCCGCGCGGTTGCCCGACGTGTACTTGAGCCAGGTGTCTTTCTGCTGCGCCGTGAGCTCGCGCACGTCGCGCACCTGGCGCGCGAGCTCCTCGTCGTCCTCGGACGGGTGCATGCCGCGCTCGGGGAGCGCGATCAGCTGCTCGAGGCGGTAGGCCTGCTTGAGCGTCGTGATGCGCTCGGAGACCGGGCGCGCGCGCCCCACCTGCAACAGGAGGTCGCGGAAGAGCCGCTCGGGCACCTTGCCCGAGCCCTCGATCAGCTGCTTCACCTGCTGGTCGAGCTTCGCGAAGAGCGGCTTCACGGGCGCCGTGAGGTCGAGGCCGCCGAACACGAGCGCGTCGAAGAAGGCCGCGGCCGCGCTCCAGAACGCGCGGTTGGGCGCGGAAGCGAGCAGCGACTCGATGGCGCACACCGCCGCGTGCATCTGGCGCAGCGCCTCGGGAACGTCCGCGCCCTTGATCACGCGCAGCAGCCCCTGCTGGTACTGCTGGCGCTGCAGCTGCAGCGCCTTGGCGAGCACCGCGTCGTCGAGGCTTGCCGCGCCCGCCACCGGCGGAAGCGGCGTCGAGAGGTCGGGATAGAACAGGTCGCCGTCGTTGGCGTCGGAGCCGCCGCGCGCGCGGTTCACCTCGAGGTACGGGGCGAGCAGGCGCATCGGATGGTCCGCCTGCCCCGCGAGCAGCGTGTCCAGGTACGCGGAGAGCGCCGAGATGCCCTTCTTCGCGATGGCGACGGAGCCCGGCATGCGCGCCGCGTCCTCGCCGTCGAGGTAGGCGACGAGCTTCTCGAGCTCCTCGTTGAAGCGCGTGGCCGCGGCGAGCCCCACCATGGCGAGCGCGCCGGTGGCCTGGTGCAGGTGCGTGAGGATGTACTTGATCGAGGCGCGATCGCCCGGGTTGGCGGCGAGCTTGTCGAGCGTCTCGCGCGCCTGGCCGAGCGAATGGTCGATCTCCGCCTTGACCCAGCTGAGCGGGCCAAGATCGAAGTCGGTTGCCGGGTTCGCCGCCATCGTTCGTTCCTAGAGTTTGAAGCCCGAAACGGAGCTCTTCAGCTCCTGCGCCACCGCGGCGAGGTCGCGGATCGAGCCGGCCGCCTGCTGCGTGCCGCGCGTGGTCTGCCGCGTGATCTCGAGGATCTCCTGCATGTTCTGCGCGACTCGCGTGGTGGCGTTGGCCTGCGCGTTGGTGGCCTGCGAGATGGTCTCGATCAGCGTCGCGAGGTTCTTCGTCACGTAGTCGATCTCGGTGAGCGCCTGGCCGGCCGCGTCCGACAGCTTCGCGCCCTCGACCACGCCCTGCGTCGATTTCTCCATGGCCGCCACGGCGTCCTGCGTGTCGGCCTGAATCGTCTTCACGATCGCGCCGATCTGCTTGGTCGCCTCGCCCGAGCGTTCCGCGAGGCGCTGCACCTCCTCGGCAACCACCGAGAAGCCGCGCCCCGCTTCACCCGCGGATGCCGCCTGGATGGCGGCGTTCAGCGCGAGCACGTTCGTCTGCTCCGTGATGTCCGAGATCAGCTCCACGATCTCGCCGATCTCCTGCGAGCTCTCGCCCAGGCGCTTGATCCGCTTGGACGTCTCCTGGATCTGCTCGCGGATGTCGTTCATGCCCGAGATGGAGTCCTGCACCGCCGCGCGGCCCTTGTCGGCCGCCGCGAGCGAGCGCTGCGCGACCCGCGCGCCCTCCTCGGCGGTCGAGGACACCTCGGAGATCGAGCGCGAGACCTGCAGCACCTGCGCCGTGGTCTCCTCGATCTCCTTCGACTGGCGCTCGGCCGCGCCCAGCAGCTCGGCCGAGATCGACTGCGCCTGCGCGGTCTTCTGCGTCACCTGGATCGCCGCGTTGTTCACGCCCGCCACCAGGGTGCGCAGCTCGTCGATCGTGTAGTTCATCGAGTCGGCGATGGCGCCCGTGATGTCCTCGGTCACCTGCGCGCGGATGGTGAGGTCGCCGTCGGCGAGGTCGCCCATCTCGTTGAGCAGCCGCAGGATCGCCTCCTGGTTGCGCTTGTTCTCCGTCTCCGCGCGCGCGGCGCTGCGCCGCGAGTCGGCGAGGAACGCGAGGCCCGTGAGGATGAGCACCGCCACCAGCAGCGCGCCCAGCACCGCGACCGCGACCAGCGTGAAGTTCGAGGATTCGTCCTGCAGCGCGTCCTGCAGCGCCTTCACCGCGGCCTGCAGCTGCTCGCTGCCCGCCACCAGCGTGGCACCGGCCTGCCGGGCCGACACGAGCTTCTGCAGCTCGCGAAGGATCGGCCCCGCGTTCTGCTCGAAGGCGGCGAACGTCTTCTTCAGCTCCGCGAGCTTGCCGCGCGCCTCGGCATCGCGCACCGCGCTCATCCCCATCGAATCGTTGCCGTTCTCGAGGGCGGCGACGAGGGCGCGCACCTCGTTGGTGTCCTTGCCGATGAGGAACGGGACCTCGGGGTCGATCACCTCGGAGCCCAGGATCTCGGCCGCGCCGCGCCCGAGGCGCTCGGCGAGGAACGTGAGGCGGTTGGCGCGCAGCACCTGGCCGGGCGGCGTGCCCGCCTGCTGCATGAGGCCGGTGAGCTCCTGCGCCTGCGTGGCGAGGTCGTCGGCGCCGGAGCGCACCTGGGCCACGTTCTGGGCGAGGGCCACCAGGTCCTTCTGCGCCGCGATGATCGTCGTGGCGGCGCCGGCGCTCTCGGGCCAGCGCTTGCCCAGCTCGTCGATGCGGCTGGCGAGGCCCGGGTCGAGCGAGCCCGCGCCCGGCACGTTCACGCCGAAGGCGAGGCCGCCGTCCTTCAGGATGTTGAGGTAGTCGGCGAACTCGTCGCGGCTGTCCTGCAGCTGCGCGAAGGCCGTGGGCTGGCCGCGCGCCGCGAGCCCGCCCGACTTCGCCAGCCGCTGCGTGTGGAACTGCATCACCGAGGCGATCGACACATAGGTCGAATTGCGCGTGCGGGCGCGGGTATCGAGGAACACCGCCGCCGCCGTGAGCAGCAGCAGCACGATGGCCGCCGTGCCGAGGATCTGCATCTGCGAGGTGATCGGCCGGCCGCCGATGAAGGGGACGCGGAAGCTCGCGAGCCCCGACGCCGTGTCCGAAGGGGCAGCCTTCGCCGTGGCCTGCTTCTCGGCGCGCGCGCCGCCGCCGGCGGGCAGGTTGGTCATCGTCGAAGCCTGGGCCCCGGCGCCGGGGCGCCCGGCGGGTTTCGCCTTGGAGCCCTTGAGGCCCTTCAGCCAGTCGCCGAACGAGGACTTCGCTTTCACGGTTTGTGCTTTTGCCATCGGCCTTTTCTCCTACGCGCCTACTTCGAGGAACCGCTGCTCGCGGACGAGCGCCGGCAAGTCGAGCTCCAGCCAGCGGGTGCCGCCGGCGTCCGTGTATGCCGCGCCCACCCAGGGCGCGGCGTCGGCGGGCCGGGGCACCGCCGTGAACTGGTCGGGGTTGCGAAGCCCCAGCATGCGCGAGACGAGGATCCCCGCGCCCGCGACGAGCCGGTCGGACACGAGGATCACGCGCCGCTCCACGCCCGGCGGCGTGGGGTCGCCGCCCGCGAAGGCCGAGAAGTCGACCACGCCGTAGAGGTTGCCGCGAATGTTGGACACGCCGCGGAACCACGAGCGGGTGAGCGGCACGGGCACCATCGGCGGCACCGGGATCACCTCGTTCACCTGGTGCAGCGCGACGAACCAGTTGTCGGCGCCCACCTGGAAGCCGAGCTTCGACGAGAGCGCCGTGCGCGAGGCCGCGGTGCGGATGCGCTCCGCAACCGAGAGCTGGAACTCGCGAAGTCCGGTGCGGCGCGCCATGCCTAGCCCAGCGCCCTGATCTTCTCGAGCAGGTCGTTCTCGGAGACGGGCTTGGTCACGTAGTCCTTGGCGCCCTGGCGCAGCCCCCAGATCTTGTCGGTCTCCTGGTCCTTGGTGGTGCAGATGATCACCGGGATGTGCTTGGTCTTCTCCTCGCGCGTGATGGCGCGCGTGGCCTGGAAGCCGTTCAGCCCCGGCATCACCACGTCCATGAGGATCAGGTCGGGCTGCTCGGTCTTGGCGCGCTCGATCGCGACCTCGCCGCTGTCGACCAGCAACACCTCGTAGCCCTTCTTCTTCAGCACGCCCTCCATGAAGGCGCGCTCGGTGGGCGAGTCGTCCACCACCATGATTTTCCTGATCGTCATTCGTGCGCTCCGTCCATTTTCAGGTTCTCGGCTTTCATGCGGGGCTGCGCTGGGCGAGGTGGGCCTCGACCGCCTTCAGCAGGCTTTCCTTGGTGAATGGCTTCGTGAGGTACTCGTCCGAGCCCACCATGCGGCCGCGTGCGCGGTCGAAGAGGCTGTCCTTCGAGGAGAGCATGATCACGGGCGTGGCGCGGTGCTTGCCGTTCTTCTTGATCAGCGCGCAGGTCTGGTAGCCGTCCAGGCGCGGCATCATGATGTCCACGAAGATGAGGTCGGGCTGGTGGTCGGCGATCTTGGCGAGTGCGTCGAATCCGTTGTCCGCGAGGATGACCTGGCAGCCGGCCTGCATGAGGAATATCTCCGCGCTACGCCGGATCGTGTTGCTGTCGTCGATGACCATCACGCGCACGCCCGCGAGGTTCTTGGAATCCGCCACGCTTCCCTCGATGTGGTTGCCCGCTGCATCGGGAAGATGAACGCCGCGCCGCCTGAAGCAACCGGGCCGCCCAATCTATTCCTTTTGCGCTGGCAAGACAACTTTCCGCTGCCAAAACAATTGCTAAACAGTATCTCCTAAAGCTCTTTCGATATGGGCCGAAATCAGAATTCGACCATCTCGAAATCTTCCTTGCGGGCGCCGCATTCGGGGCAGCACCATCCCGCGGGAATGTCCTCCCAGCGGGTGCCGGCGGCGATGCCATCCTCGGGCCATCCCTCGGCTTCGTCGTAGACGAGGCCGCATGCGAGGCAGCGCCACATCCGGAAGGATTTAGGTTGAGGCTGTTGTTCTGGTTGAGGCGCGGGAGAAGGCATGGGCGAACGCGTCGTCGGTTGAGTAGAATGCGTGTTGTCGGGTACGCGCGCTCCCTGCAGCATCGTAGGGCCCTCGATTGGCGCGTGCAACGCGGGCCGGATTTCAAGTGTAACCCCCCGCCCAACCCCGCTCCCGCCGCCCATGAACGAACCCGTCGCCTCCCTGCCCGCCGTCCTCACTTTCGCCGCCACCGACCCCACCAGCGGCGCGGGGCTGCAGGCCGACCTGCTCGCCCTGGCGAGCATGGGCTGCTACCCGCTTTCGGTGGTGACCGCGCTCACCGTGCAGGACACCGCCGGCGTGGAATCCTTCCTCGCGATCGATCCCGACTGGGTGGCCGACCAGGCGCGCTGCATCCTGGAGGACATGCCGGTGGCCGCGTTCAAGATGGGGATGCTCGGCTCCACCGAGATCGTGACCGTGGTGGCCGAGATCGTGTCGGACTACCCGGACGTGCCGCTGGTGCTCGATCCCGTGCTTTCCTCGGGGCGGGGCGACCATTTCGCGGGCGAGGACATGGTGTCGGCGATCCGCGAGCTGCTCGTGCCGCAGAGCACCGTCGTCACGCCCAACATCCCGGAGCTGCGCCGGCTCGCCGGCGAGGACGACAACGACGAGGCGGGCAACGCCGAGTGCGCGCAGGCCCTCCTCGACAGCGGCTGCGAGTACGTGCTCGTCACCGGGACGCACGATTCGACGCCGGACGTGGTGAACACGCTCTACCACCGCGGCGGCGTCGTTCGTGCCGACACGTGGCAGCGGCTTCCGGGCAGCTACCACGGCTCGGGCTGCACGCTCGCCGCGGCGCTCGCGGCCAATCTCGCGCGCGGCCTCGACATCGGGGACGCGGCGTACGAAGCGCAGGACTACACGTGGCATGCGCTTTCGCGCGCGTTCCGCCCGGGCATGGGCCAGCACCTGCCCGACCGGCTCTTCTGGGCCCGCGAAGGCCACGAGGAACGCGATGAATGAGGCGCGCGGCCGCCTGCGCGGCCTGTACGCGATCACGCCCGAGGGCCTCGACACGGGCACGCTGCTCGCGCGCGTCGAGCAAAGCCTCGCCGGCGGCGCCTCGCTCGTCCAGTACCGCGCGAAGTCCGTGGCACCCGGCGTGGCGCTCGAGCAGGCGCGCGCGATCTCGAAGGCCTGCCGCTCGCACGGCGCCCTCTTCATCGTGAACGACTCGGTGGAGCTTGCCGCGGCAAGCCAGGCGCATGGCGTGCACCTGGGCCGCGAGGATGCCGACCCGCGCGCCGCTCGCGCCGCGATGCCCTCGGCGATCATCGGCGTGTCGTGCTATGCCGATGCCTCGCTCGCGGCACGAGCCGCCCGCACCGGGGCCGATTACGTCGCGGTGGGAAGCGTGTTCCCTTCGGCCACCAAGCCGGGCGCGCAACGCGCCGCCCTCGCGTGCATCGGCGCGGCGCGCGAGGCAAGCGGGCTGCCGGTGGCGGCGATCGGCGGCATCACGCCCGGCAATGCGCCGCAGGCGATCGCGGCCGGCGCGGACATGGTCGCCGTGATCTCGGCGCTGTTCGAGTCGCCCGACATCGCCGCCACCGCGCGCGCCTTCGCGCGCTCATTCGAATCCGGGAGCCAGGTCCATGGCGAGCCGCAACGCCGAGCTGTTTGAGCGATCGCAGCGTTTGATCCCGGGCGGCGTGAACTCGCCCGTGCGGGCCTTCCGCGCCGTCGGCGGCACGCCGCCTTTCATCCGCGAAGGCCGCGGCTCGCGCATCTTCGACGAGGACGGCCGCGAATACATCGACTACGTGGGCTCGTGGGGGCCGCTCATCCTCGGCCATGCGCATCCGGCGGTCGTCGACGCCGTGGCGCGCACCGCTCGATCGGGGCTTTCGTTCGGCGCGCCCACGGCGCTCGAGCTGGAGATGGCCGAGCTCCTCACCTCGAGCCTTCCGTCGCTCGAGCAGGTGCGGCTGGTGAGCTCGGGCACCGAGGCGGTGATGAGCGCGCTTCGCCTGGCGCGCGGGCACACGGGACGTTCGCTGATCGTGAAGTTCGAGGGTTGCTACCACGGCCACAGCGACTTCCTGCTGGTGAAGGCGGGATCGGGCGCGCTCACCTTCGGCAATCCCACGTCCGCGGGCGTCCCCGCCGAGCTCACCTCCCACACGCTCGTGCTCGACTACAACGACCCGCAGCAGGTCGAGGACGCATTCGCGAAGTTCGGCGACACGATCGCCGCGGTGGTGCTCGAGCCGGTCGCGGGAAACATGAATTTCGTGCGGCCGGGAGACGATTTCATCCGGGGGCTGCGCCGCCTTTGCTCGAAGCACGGCACCGTGCTGATCTTCGACGAGGTGATGACGGGCTTTCGCGTGGGGCCGCGCGGCGCGCAGGGCATCTTCGGCGTGGATCCCGACCTCACGACGCTCGGCAAGGTGATCGGCGGCGGCATGCCCGTAGGCGCTTTCGGCGGCCGGCGCGAGATCATGCGCAAGCTGGCGCCCGAGGGTCCCGTGTACCAGGCGGGCACGCTCTCGGGCAATCCGGTGGCGGTGAGCGCCGGGCTCGCCACGCTGCGCGAGGTGCTGGCGCCCGGATTCTTCGACGCGCTCTCGCGCACGACGACGCGCCTGGCCGACGGGCTCGCCGAGGAAGCGCGCATCGCGGGCGTGCCCTTCAGCGCCGCGAGCCTGGGCGGCATGTTCGGCCTCTTCTTCCGCGCCTCGCCGCCGCGCTCGTTCGCCGAGGTGATGCAGTGCGACGCGGAAGCGTTCAAGCGCTTCTTCCACGCGATGCTCGCCGCGGGCGTGTACCTCGCGCCGTCGGCCTACGAGGCGGGATTCGCGAGCGCGGCGCACACCGCCGCAGACGTCGACGCGACGCTCTCGGCGGCGCGCCGCGCGTTCGGGGCCCTTCACCCCTAGGCGGATGCGCATCATCCCTTCGCGGGCGCGGCTCGCGGGCCTGGGGCTCACCTTCGCGGCGATCGTCATCCTCGCGCTCGCCGTGGTGGTCCTGATCGACCAGGACGAGGAGTCGCGCGTGCGCCGCGAAGTCGTCGTGGCGCAGCGCGTGAAGGACGACCTTTACGCGCTGCGCGGCTACCTCGTGGAGCTGCGCTTCGCGGCGCGGCTGGGCGCGCGCACCGGTGACCGCGCCGCGTTCCGCAACATCGACAAGCGTGCGCTCGACGTCGAGCGCGCGCTCGCCACGCTCGATGCGCTGCCGGCCGACAACGCGCAACCCTCGGGCCTCGCCCAGGTCGCGACCGCCGCGCGCCTGCTCGCGATGAACGCGCGCTCCGTGTCCGGCACCCGCGCCGCGCACGGGACGGAGGCGGCCCTCGCGCTCGCCGAGCAGGTGGAGCTGCTCACCAACGAAGCCACCGAGAGCCTGGACCGCGCCATCGCGCAGCAGACGCAGCGCATCGACGACCGCACCGAGGCGCAGCTCGAGGTGGGGGACCGGCTTCGCAGGTACATCTCGGGCCTGGTGGTCCTGGCGGTGGCGGTGCTCGGGACGCTGTTCGCAGCCTACCGCCGCGCGCAGCTGCGCGAGCGCGCCGCGCAGCGCAAGGTCGAGCAGCTCGCGCACTTCGATTCCGTGACGGGGCTGCCGAACCGCACGTTGCTCGCCGATCGCCTGGGCCAGGCCCTGTCGCGCGCCCGGCGCGACCGCTCGGGCGTGGCCGTGCTCCTCTTCGACCTCGACGGCTTCAAGGCTGTGAACGACACGTGGGGGCACGCCGCCGGCGATCGCGTGCTCGCCGAGGTGGCGCGCCGCTCGCGCGGCGCCGTGCGCGCATCCGACACGGTGGGCCGGCTGGGCGGCGACGAGTTCCTCGCGATCCTTCCCGAGGCCTCGCTCGACGGGGCGCTCGCCGTGGCCGAGAAGCTGCGCGAGGCGTTGGCCGCACCGTATCCTCTCGAGGGCGCCACGGCGCACCTTTCCGCGAGCGTCGGCGTGAGCCTCTTCCCCGACCACGGGGATGACGGCGAAGCCCTGCAGCGCACCGCCGATGCGGCGCTCTACCAGGCCAAGCGCGAGGGAAGGAACCGCACGGTCGCGGCGGGAATGCCCGCGCCGGCGGGGGTGATGAATGCCGCGTGAAGCGTTACTGCAGGCCCGAGATGTACTCGACCACCGCCTTCATGTCGTTCTCCGACAGGCGTGCGGCGATGGGCTGCATCACGTCGCTCGCTCGCGTGCCCGTCGCGTAGGCCTTGAGCCAGCCCATCAGCATCTCGGGATACTGGCCCGCGAGCCGCGGATACTGCGCCGGGATCCCGTGGCCGCCCGCGCCGTGGCAGCCCGCGCAAGCGGGAACGCCCAGCTGCTTGTCGCCCGCGCGCCAGATCTTCTGCCCGGCGAGTGCCCGCGCCTTGTCGCGCGCCGCCGAGTGCACCGGCTTCTGCATCTCGAAGTAGGCGCCGACGCTGCGCATGTCCTCGGGCGAAAGGCCGGCGGCCATGCCCTGCATGATCGGGTTCTGGCGCGCGCCCGACTTGAAGCGCGCGAGCTGCGCGGCGATGTATTCCTGGTGCTGCGCGGCGAGGTGGGGCTGCGTGGGGACCGGGCTCATGCCGTTCGCGCCGTGGCATGCCGCGCACACGGTCGTGGCGATCTGCTGCCCCCGCTGCAGGTCGGGTTTGGTGGGGGCCGCGGGCTCGGCCGCGCCCGCGGCGCTTGCGTAGACTAGCGCCATGAGCCCGGCAAAACCGGTGAGGACGCGCATTCGGGAACCTCGCGAGAAAGACGGAAAGCGTGAAACCGCGAATTCTAGCGTAGCGCGCGGTCCCGCGCCCAAGCCGGCGCGCGAAAGGTCGCTTCCGCTGCACAAGGCCGCCTACAGCCTCTCGGTCCACGATCCGCGCGAGCTGCCGCCCCCGGGCGTGCCCGAGATCGCCTTCGCGGGGCGCAGCAACGCGGGCAAATCGAGCGCGATCAACGCGCTCACGCGGCGGCGCAAGCTCGCGTTCGTGAGCAAGCTGCCGGGGCGCACCCAGCTCATCAACTTCTTCGCGCTCGGCGGCGCGGCCTTCCTCGTGGACCTGCCCGGCTATGGCTATGCGGGCGTGCCCGGCGAGGTGCGGCGGCACTGGGATCTCCTGGTGGGCGATTACGTGGCGAACCGCGAGTCGCTCGCGGCGGTCGTGCTGGTGATGGACATCCGGCATCCGCTCACGCCGCTCGACCTGCGCCTCATCGATTGGCTGCGCGGCGCGCGACGGCCCGTGCATGCATTGCTCACCAAGGCGGACAAGCTCTCGCGCCAGGCCGCCCAGTCGACGCTCGCGAAGGTGCGCAGGCAGCTCGCGACGTTGTGCCCCGGATCGACGGCACAGGCGTTCTCGAGCCTTCGCGGCGAGGGATTGGACGAGGCGGCCGCCGAGCTCACGCGCCTCGTGGAGCGCAAAAACAAAGCCCCGGCTAAAGGGGAGTAAAGCCGGGGCCAAAGATGCCTTAATTGGGATTAAGGCTCCCGCTCAGGGAGGAGAAGCGGGGAAGGAGTAACCCTTCAAGCGATCTGATCGGAGCCCCATGCTAAAGTTCCCGCCCTTTTTCGAGTCCTCGCCATGACCACCCTCGGCCGTTTCCCCGACCGGCGCATGCGGCGCACCCGGCGCGACGATTTCACGCGGCGCCTCGTGCGCGAATCGCGCCTCGCGCCCGAAGACCTCATCCTGCCCGTGTTCATTCGCGAGGGGAGCGCGGTGGTGGAAGCGGTTCCCTCCATGCCCGGCGTCTCGCGGCACAGCATCGACGAGCTGCTGAAGGTCGTCGAGCAAGCGCTCACATTGCGGATTCCGGCGATCACGCTCTTCCCGGTGATCGACACGCCGCTCAAGACGGCGGGCGCCGAGGAGGCCTTCAACCCGCAGGGCCTGGTGCCGCGCTGCATCCGCGAGGTGAAGAAGCGCTTCCCTGAGATGGGCATCGTCACCGACGTGGCGCTCGACCCCTACACGATCCACGGCCAGGACGGCCTCGTGGACTCGACGGGCTACGTGGACAACGACGCGACGCTCCCGGTGCTGCAGAAGCAGGCGCTGTCGCATGCCGAGGCGGGCGCCGACATCGTGGCGCCCTCGGACATGATGGACGGGCGCATCGGCGCGATCCGCGCCGCGCTCGACGCGCGCAAGCACATCCACGTGCGCATCCTCGCCTACGCGGCCAAGTACGCGTCCGCGTTCTACGGGCCCTTCCGCGACGCGGTGGGCTCGGGCACGAACCTCGGCAAGGGCGACAAGAAGTCCTACCAGATGGACCCGGCGAATTCGGACGAGGCGCTGCACGAGGTGGCGCTCGACCTCGCCGAGGGCGCCGACTACGTGATGGTGAAACCCGCCATGCCTTACCTGGACATCGTGCGGCGCGTGAAGGACCGCTTCGAGGTCCCCACCTTCGTCTACCAGGTGAGCGGCGAGTACGCGATGCTCAAGGCGGCCGGCCAGAACGGCTGGATCGATGCGGACGCGTGCATGATGGAAGCGCTGCTGGGATTCCGGCGCGCCGGGGCCGACGCGATCCTCACCTACTTCGCCCTCGACGCCGCGCGCAGGCTGCGCGAAGCCGGCTAGGGCCGCAGCAGCGCCTCGACTTCCGCCAGCCGCGCGCGCAGCGGCGGCTCGCCCGCGTCGGCGCGCGAGCGCGAACGCTCGTCGTCGCGGTCGAGCACGGTGAGCGTGACGGTCGCGTCCTCCACCTCCAGGCTGAACTGCGGCACTTCCTCCAGGCGGTCGCCGCGGCGCACGCGCCGCGAGCCTTCCTCGAAGCGGTAGCGCTTGTTCACGAGGAACATCGTGAGCGTCTTCGCGTCGTCGGTGTAGAGATGCAGGTTCACGTCGGAGTGCTGGCCCGCGGTGCCGGAGAGCACCGAGCCCACGAGCGCGGGGCGGAAGTCGTCGAGCTCGCGCATCACCTTCACCGCGACCTCGCGCAGGCGCCTCAGGCGCAGCGGCTGCTCGTCCTTCTGGTAGAGCCCCTGGTACTCGCGCAACGCCTCCTCGATCTCCTGGTTGTCGGGCAGGAGGTTCGCCTCGGCGAGGCCTTCCTGGCGCGCGGCCTTGGCCTTGGCGGTGGCGAAGTCGGCGATGCCGTCCTCGGCCATCATGCGCGCGGCCACGTAGGCGAGGTGCCGGCGCAGGTTGCTGTCGCGCCGCGAGCGGTTTTTCGGCATCGACGGGCCTAGAAGATCTGGTTTCTCACTTCCTCCGGCGGGCGGCTGCCGTCGCGCGCGAAGGCGCTGTCGTCGCCGAACGGAGGCTGCGACTCCTGGTAGAAGTACTCCGTGGTCTTGCTCGCCCCGTCGTGCTCGCGCAGGCCCGTGGTGGGGTTGATGTTCACCGCGACCACGCCCGCGGGGGCCGCGAGCTCCGTCTCCGGGACGCCCTTCAGCACCTTCGCGGCATATCCCATCCAGATGGGCAGCGCGGCGACACCGCCCGTCTCGTTGTTGCCGAGGTTGGCGGGCGTATCGAAGCCGATCCAGGCCACCGCCACCAGCTTGTCCTGGAAACCCGCGAACCAGGCGTCCACGTGGTCGTTGGTGGTGCCCGTCTTGCCGGCCAGGTCCTGGCGGCCGAGCGCCATGGCCTTCGCGCCGGTGCCGTAGCGAACCACGTCGCGCATCAGCGTCGTCATGAGGAAGGCGTTGCGCTCGTCGATCACGCGCTCGGCGTCCTCGCCCGCCACTTCGGGCTTGGCCGCGTAGAGGGCCTCGCCCTTGTTGTTCTCGATCCGGGAGATGAACCAGGGCTTCACGCGGTAGCCGCCGTTGGCGAACACCGCGTACGCCGAGGCCATCTGCAGCGGAGTCGCCGATCCGGCGCCCAGCGCCATCGTGAGGTAGGCCGGGTGCATGCGCGCCTCGAAGCCGAAGCGCTGGATGTAGTCCTGCGCGTACCCGGTGCCGATCGCCTGGAGCAGGCGGATCGAGACCATGTTCTTGGACTTGGCGAGCGCCGTGCGAAGGCGCATGGGCCCTTCGTACTTGTTGTCGTAGTTGTGGGGCTCCCACAGCTGGCCGCCGGTCTTCGACGCATCGATCACGAACGGCGCGTCATTCAGCACGGTGGCGGGGGTGAAGCCCTTCTCCAGCGCCGCCGAGTAGATGAACGGCTTGAAGCTGGAGCCGGGCTGCCGCCAGGCCTGCGTCACGTGGTTGAACTTGCTCGCGTTGAAGTCGAACCCGCCGGCGAGCGCCAGGATCGCCCCGTTGGCCGGATCGACCGAGACCAGGGCCGCCTCGGCGCGCGGAACCTGGTCGATCGACCAGGCGCCCTTGGGGCCCGCCTCCAGGCGCACGACCGCGCCCCGGCGGATCGCCCGGTCGGGGCTGCGCTCGGCGATCGCCCGCGCGGCGAAGCGAAGGCCCTCGCCGCTCACCGTCGCCTCGTCGCCGCGGCGCAGCATGACGCGCACCTCCTTGGGCGAGGCTTCGAGCACCACCGCCGCCACGAGGTCGTTCACGGGCTCGCGGTCGGCGAGCGCCTCGTCCACCGCGTCCTCGACCTCGGGCCCCCCATCGGGCAGGTCCACGTACGCCTCCGGCCCCCGGTAGCCGTGGCGGTGGTCGTACTCCATGAGGCCGGCCCGCAGGGACGCGTCCGCCGCCTCCTGGTCGCGCCGCTTGATCGTCGTGTAAACCCTGAGGCCGCTCACGTAGGCGGGCTCCCCGTATTGCTCGTAGACCGCCGCGCGGGCCATCTCGGCGATGTAGTCGGCCTTGAACGCGTAGGTATCGCGCTGGTTGGGGTTCAGGTGCAGGGGCTCGGCCAGCGCCTTCTTGTATTGGTCCTCGGAAAGCCAACCCACGTCGCGCATGCGCCGCAGCACGTATTGCTGGCGGGCGACCGCCTTCTTGGGGTTCACGAAGGGATTGGCCCGGGAGGGCGCCTGGGGGAGGCCCGCGAGCAGCGCCGACTCGGCCGGGGTGAGGTCGGCCAGGTTCTTGCCGAAATAGACGTTGGCCGCCGACCCGAACCCATAGGCGCGCTGCCCGAGGAAGATCTGGTTGATGTAGAGCTCGAGGATCTGGTCCTTGGTGAGGTTGGCCTCGATCTTGAAGGCGAGCAGGACCTCCGAGAGCTTGCGGGCGAAGGTCTTCTCCCGGGTGAGGAAGAACGTCCGCGCCACCTGCATGGTGATGGTGCTCGCCCCCTGCAGGCGCCGCCCCTGCAGGTTGGCCATGGCCGCCCGGATGACCCCGCTGTAGTCCACCCCCCCGTGCTGGTAGAACCGGTCGTCCTCGGCGGCCAGGATGGCGGCCTTCATCACCTGCGGGACGTCCTTGATCTTGACCAGCGCCCGCTTTTCCTCGCCGAACTCGCCGATCTGCTCGCCCTCGGCGCTGTAGATGCGCAGCGGCACCTTGGGCCGGTAGTCGGTCAGGACCTCCAGGCTCGGAAGGTTCGGCCACAGGAGCACGACGGTGAGGGCGCCCACCCCCATGCCCACGAGCACCAGGGAAACGGCGATCAGGGCCGGGTAGAACCACCAACGGGAAGTCATGGAGCCTGCGGGCGGCGCGCGGGCGGCGGGGGCCACCGCGCCGGGCGCTTCGAGTTCAATGGACCGGGGCCATTATAGTCGCAGGCAGCACGCTAAGGCCTTGCTACAAAATGCTTTACAGGCCTAGGACTTGTTGCTAGCATCTAAAGTAGATTCTTCGTTTGGGTGCTAACCTTCCACCATGCTTAAAGAAAAATTAGCCGCCCAGTTCGATTTCCTGAAAGCCAAAGCGCCGCCGCTCGTCGGCTGCGATATCAGCTCGTCCTCCGTCAAGATGGTGGAGATCGCCGAGGCGGGCCGTAACGTCTACCGCGTCGAGCGGTACGCGATCGAGCCGCTGCCCAAGGACACGGTGGTGGACGGCAATATCGCGAACATCGAGGCGGCCGGCGAGGCCATCAAGCGCGCCCACAAGGCGCTCGGCTCGCGCATCCGCAACCTCGCCCTCGCCCTGCCCGCCGCGGCCGTGATCACCAAGAAGGTGATCCTGCCGGGCAACCAGCGCGAGGAGGACATGGAGGGCCAGGTCCAGGGCGAGGCGAACCAGTACATCCCCTTCTCCCTCGACGAGGTGAACCTCGACTTCCAGGTCCTGGGCCCGGCGCCCTCGGGCGATGACGAGGTCGAGGTGCTGATCGCCGCTTCGCGCAAGGAAAAGATCGAGGACCGCGTGGCCGCCGCCGAGGCCGCGGGCCTGAAGACCATCGTGATGGACGTCGAGTCCTACTGCGCGCAGACGGCCTTCGAGCTCATCTGCGGCGGCAGCTCCGGCATCTCCGAGAGCGACGTGACGGTGGTGGTCGACATCGGCGCCACGGTCACCCGCGTGACCGTCGTGCACAACGGCCAGACCGTCTACACCCGCGAGCAGCAGATCGGCGGCAACGCGCTCACCCAGGACATCGCACGCCAGTTCGACATGCCGGTCGAGGAGGCCGAGGCCGCCAAGCGCGTGGGCAACCTGCCCGAGAACTTCGGCCCCGACGTCCTGCAGCCGTTCAACGAGAAGATCGTGCTGGAGATCCAGCGCGCCCTGCAGTTCTTCTTCACTTCGACCCAGTTCAACAAGGTCGACCACATCCTGCTCACCGGCGGATGCGCGATGCTCGACGGGCTCGAGGAGATGGTGGCCCAGCGCACCCAGGTGCACACGGTGGTCGCCAACCCGTTCGCCAACATGGCGCTTTCGTCGAAGATCAAGCCGCGCCAGCTCACCATCGACGCCCCGTCGCTCATGGTGGCCTGCGGCCTGGCGATGCGGAGGTTCGACCCGTCATGATCCGCATCAACCTACTTCCCCACCGCGAGGAAAAGCGCAAGCGGCGCCAGCAGCAATTCGGCGTCCTCGCGGGCATCTTCGCGGCGCTCGGCCTGCTCGTCGCGGGCGCGGTATGGCTCTTCCTCGACCAGCAGGAGGAGCAGCAGCGCGCCAACGTCGCCTACATGAAGGGCGAGATCGACAAGCTCGACAAGCAGATCGAGGAGATCCGCAAGATCCGCGAGGAAACCGCCTCGCTGCTCGCCAAGAAGCAGGTGGTCGAGGGCCTGCAGAGCAACCGCTCGGAGCCGGTCCAGCTGCTCGACCAGCTGCTGCGCCAGCTGCCCGAGGGCGTGTACCTCAAGCAGGTGAAGCAGACCGGGCCCAAGGTCAACATCGTGGGCTATGCGCAGTCCAACGCGCGCGTCTCCACGCTGATGCGCAACCTCGGCGCCTCGCCCTACCTCGAGAACCCGGAGCTCGTGGAGATCAAGGCCGTTCCCGCGCCGGACAAGTCGAATAACCGGGTGAACGAGTTCAACATGAACATCTCGATCAAGCGCGCCGCGCCCGAAGAGAGGAAGGGCGCGCCGACCAAGGGCGGGCCGGCCAAGGTCGCGGGGGCCACATGAAGCTCGATGACCTGAGGAACCTAGACCCGAAGCAGCCGGGCAACTGGCCCTGGCCGGTGAAGGCCGGCGCCTTCCTGATCATCTTCATCCTCATCCAGGTCGGCGCGTACATCCTGCTGTGGCAGTCGCAGGTCGACGCGATCGAGAGGGGGCGCAACGACGTCGCCAAGCAGAAGGAAGTCTTCCTCGAGAAGAAGAAGCTCGCGGTGAACCTCGACGCGTACAAGCAGCAGCGCGCCGAGATCGAGCAGGCGTTCGGCGCCCTGCTCAAGCAGCTGCCCAACAAGAGCGAGATGGACGCGCTGCTGATCGACATCAACCAGGCCGGCCTCGGGCGCGGCCTCGCCTTCGACCTCTTCAAGCCGGCGGCCACGGAGAACTTCACGGAGTTCTACGCGGAGCTGCCCGTCAACATCAAGGTGACCGGCAACTACCACGACCTCGGCGCCTTCGCGAGCGACGTGGCGAAGATGCCCCGCATCGTGCTGCTCACCGACGTGAAGCTCGACCCGCCCGGGCCCAACGGCCAGCTGTCCATGGAGGCGGTCGCCAAGACGTACCGCTACCTCGACGAGGAAGAAGTCGCCAAGCAGCGCAAGGCGGCCAAGGAAAAGACGGCGCCCAAGAAGGGAGGCAAGTAGATGAAGCGTCTCCTAGTGCCGGCCGCCTTGGCGCTGGCAACCGCGGGGTGCAGCTCCGAGATCGACGACCTCAAGCAGTTCGTGCGCGAGTCCGACAAGAACCTGCCCCGGCGCGTCGAGCCCCTTCCGGCGGTGAAGCCGTTCGAGCCGTTCACCTACGAGGGCTTCGACCTGCCCGACCCGTTCAAGCCGCGCAAGCTCGCCGCGCCGAAGGAAGGGGGCGGCGGCGGCGTCGCGCCCGACCTGAACCGCCGCAAGGAGCCCCTCGAGGCCTTCCCGCTGGAGCAGCTGAAGATGGTGGGCACGCTTTCCCAGGGCAACGACACGTACGCCCTGGTGCGGGCCGACAAGACGCTCTACCGGGTGAAGAAGGGCAACTACATGGGCCAGAACTTCGGGCTCATCACGGACGTGAACGACAACGAGATCAAGCTGAAGGAAATCGTCCAGGACAGCGCCGGTGATTGGGCCGAGCGGCAGAGCGTCTTGCCGCTGCTGGAGGAAACCGGCAAAGGGGAAAGAAAGTGATAACAACGCTGCGTATCGCAACCCGAGGCATCGGCGGCATCCTTGCCGCCCTCGCGCTCGTCCTCGCCGCCCCGCTCGCGTGGGGCCAGGCCGGCGCGAAGAACGCCGTCGAGTCGATCAACTTCTCGCAGATCCAGGGCGGGAAGATCATCGTGAAGATCGGCATGAAGGAGGCGCTCGCGGCCGTGCCGCAGGGCTTCGCGGTGAGCAACCCGCCGCGCATCGCCATCGACCTGCCCGACACGGCCAATGCCGTGGGGCGCACCCAGGTCGAGGCCGGCGAAGGCGACCTGAAAAGCGTCTCGATCGTCCAGACGGCCAACCGCACGCGCCTGGTCATGAACCTCGCGCGCACCCTCACCTACACGCAAGCCATCGACGGCAAGCTCCTCCTCGTCACGATCGACGCCTCGCAGGCGGCCGCCGGTTCGGGCGCCGTGGCGACGGCGCCTACGGCCGGCGCCACCCTGTTCGCCGAGCCGGCTGCCGGCGAGAAGGTCCGCTTCAACCTGCGCGACGTGGACTTCCGCCGCGGCCAGGCCTCGGAAGGCCGCGTGGTGGTGGACCTCTCCTCGGCCAGCATCGGAATCGACATCCGCCAGCAGGGCCGCCAGCTCGTGATCGACTTCATCAACACCAACGTGCCGCGCAACCTCGTGCGGCGCCTGGACGTCGGCGACTTCGGCACCCCGGTGCGCTTCGTCGACACGTTCGAGCAGGCCGGCAACGCGCGCATGGTGATCGAGCCGCGCGGCATCTGGGAGTACTCGGCCTACCAGACCGACACCCAGTTCATCGTCGAGGTGAAGCCGGTCAAGGAAGACCCGAACCGCCTCGTGCAGAGCTCGACGCCGGGCTACTCGGGCGACAAGCTCTCGCTCAACTTCCAGAACGTCGAGGTGCGCGCGGTCCTGCAGGTGATCGCGGACTTCACGGGCCTGAACATCATCACCAGCGACACGGTGGGCGGCAACCTCACGCTGCGCCTGAAGGACGTCCCGTGGGACCAGGCGCTCGACATCATCCTGCAGGCCAAGGGCCTGTCGAAGCGCAAGAACGGCAACGTGGTGCTGATCGCCCCGACCGACGAGCTCGCCGCCAAGGAGAAGCTCGCGCTCGAGGCGCAGAACGCCGTGGGCGACCTGGAGCCGGTGCGCACCGAGTCGTTCGCGCTCTCCTACGCCAAGGCCGAGGACCTGAAGAAGCTGCTCACCGACAAGGACAACAAGGTCCTGTCCAAGCGCGGCAGCGCCACCATCGACGAGCGCACCAACACGCTCTTCATCCAGGACACGGGCGGGCGCCTCGAAGAGGCCCGCCGCCTGGTGCTGCAGCTCGACGTCCCGGTGCGCCAGGTGCTGATCGAGGCGCGCATCGTGATCGCCGACGACAAGTGGGGCCGGCAGCTGGGCGCGCGCTTCGGCACGCAGTCCGCGTTCAACACCAGCAACTACAACGTGGGCGTCTCGGGCTCGCTGCTGGATACGGTGAACCCGCTGTCCAACAACCCGGCCTCGCGCGGCTCGTCGTCGCTCACCTACAACGGCGGCAACCCGAGCCTGCTGTTCCCGATCCCGCCCGGCATCGGCACGATCCCGATCGGCGCGCAGCCCGAGCAGCTCAACGTGAACCTGCCGGTGGTGGGCGCCGCCGGCCAGCTCGCCCTGTCGATCCTCAACCTCGGCAGCGGCAACCTCGTGAACGTCGAGCTCTCCGCGCTGGAAGCCGACAACCGCGGCAAGGTGGTCTCCAGCCCGCGCGTGATCACGGCCGACAAGAAGAAGGCGGTGATCTCGCAGGGCACGGAGATCCCGTACCTCACGGCCGCGGCGAGCGGCGCCACCACGGTGGCGTTCAAGCCCGCGGTGCTCGAGCTTTCGGTCACCCCGCGCATCACGCCGGACGACCGCATCATCATGGACCTCGAGGTGAAGAAGGACTCGGTGGGCCAGGTGTTCTCGGGCATCCCGTCCATCGACACCAAGAAGGTCAACACGCAGGTGCTGGTCGACAACGGCGACACGATCGTGCTGGGCGGCATCTTCGAGCAGGAGACCCGCACGACGGTCACCAAGGTGCCGTTCCTCGGCGACCTGCCGTTCCTCGGCGTGATCTTCCGCAACACGCAGAAGACCGACGACAAGACCGAGCTGCTGATCTTCGTCACGCCCAAGATCGTCAAGGACACGCTCACCATTCGCTGAACGCGGTCCCGAGCCAATCCTCCAGCCCCGGTCCACCGGGGCTTTTTTTTCGCTATCCTCGGCCGATGGGGAACACGCGATGGGCCACGGAAACCTCTTCCTGGTCGGCATGATGGGCGCCGGAAAGACCACGCTGGGCAAGGCGCTCGCGCGCCGCACGGGCCGCGAGTTCGTCGACACCGACCGCTTGCTGGTGGAGCGCACCGGCGTGCCGGTCGCGACCATCTTCGAGATCGAGGGTGAGGCGGGCTTCCGGCGGCGCGAATCGGCGCTGCTCGCCGAGGTGGCCGCCGGGAACGACCGCGTGGTGGCCACGGGCGGCGGCATCGTGCTCGCGCCGGAGAACCGCCAGGTCATGCGCGAGTCCGGCACGGTGGTCTACCTGCATGCGCGCATCGAACGGCTCTGGGAGCGAACCCGGCACGACAGCTCGCGCCCGCTGCTCGCCACGCCCGACCCGCGCGCCACGCTCGCCTCGCTCGCCGTCCAGCGCGATCCGCTCTACCGCGAGGCCGCCCACGTCGTCGTGGAAACCGGCACGCAGGCCGCGAGGACGCTCGTCGAGCGGGTCCTCGCCGCCCTGCGCGCGCACGAGGAGCCGAAAGCTCCATGAGCGCGACGATGTTGCGCGTCGAGCTGGGCGAACGCTCCTACCCGATCCACATCGGCACGGGACTCATCGACGACCCGGCGCTCTTTGCGCCGCACGTGTCGGGCCGGCTCGCGCCCGTCATCACCAACACGACGGTCGCGCCGCTCTATGCCGCGCGCCTCGAGAAGACGCTCGCCGCCGCGGGCGCCCGGACGCTGCGCATCGCGCTGCCCGACGGGGAGGCGCACAAGGACTGGCGCGCCCTCGATGCGGTGTATCGCGGGCTGCTGGAGGCGCAGGCCGACCGCGCGAGCGTGCTCGTCGCGCTGGGCGGCGGCGTGGTGGGCGACATCGCGGGCTTCGCGGCGGCCACCTACCAACGCGGCATCGCGCACCTGCAGGTGCCCACCACGCTGCTCGCGCAGGTCGATTCGTCGGTGGGCGGCAAGACGGCCATCAACCACGAGCTCGGCAAGAACATGATCGGCGCGTTCCACCAGCCCTGCGCGGTGGTGGCCGACACCTCGGTCCTCGCCACGCTGCCGCCGCGCGAATATGCGGCCGGGCTCGCGGAGGTCGTGAAGTACGGGGCCATTTCGGATCTCGGCTTCCTCGGGTGGATCGAGAAGAACGCGCCCTCGCTCGCCGCGCGCGAGGCCGCGGCGCTCGCGCACGTGATCCACCGCTCGTGCGAGATCAAAGCCGAGGTCGTGGCGCGCGACGAGCGGGAGTCGGGCGCGCGCGCGCTCCTCAACTTCGGCCACACGTTCGGGCACGCGATCGAATCGGCCGCCGGTTACGGGACGCTGCTGCACGGCGAGGCCGTGGCCATCGGGATGGCGCTTGCGGCGCGCTACTCGGCGGCCCATGGCCGCATCGGCGCGCAAGACGCCGAGCGCCTCGTGGCGCTGCTGCGCCGCCTCGGGCTTCCCGTGGCGCCCCCCCGACTGCCGCTCGCCGCGTGGCTCGAATACATGGGGCGCGACAAGAAGAACGTGGGCGGGCGCATCACGCTCATCCTGCTGGACGCGCTGGGCCGCGCCGCCATCGTGAAGGACGCCCCGCAGGCGAGCCTCGAGGCGTTCCTCGCGGCCGCCTAGGCGCCGGTGGCGCGCTCGAGGCGGCGCAGGAAGACGCCCATCTCCTTGGCCGCCTGCTTGTCCCCGCGCGCTTGTGCGGCCTCGATGCCGCTGCGGTAGGCCTGCACGGCCCCGGGAGGGTCGCCTGAGGCCTCCAGCGCCTTGCCCAGCAGTTTCCACGCCGCGGAGTATTGCGGGTCCTGGGCCACGGCAGCGCGCAGGTGCCCGGCGGCCCGGGCCGGCTCCCCCGCCTTGAGGTAGTGCATCCCGAGGCTGAAGCGCAGCAGCGCGCTATCTTTCCCCGCGGCGAGCAGGGCCTCGAAGCGCTCGGCCGGGTCCATGGCAATCACGGTATCATGCCCCGAGGCGCGCTCGACGCGCGCCGCGCTTCTTTCCATACGCCAACTCCAGGGGGTTTCGATGCGCATGCTCCGGATCGCAGCATTGGCCATTCTCGCGGCCGCGGCATCGCTCGGCGCGGCGGCAAAGGAGCGCGAGATCGCCATCGGGCTGCAGGCGGCGATCACGTCGATCGACCCGCACTACCACAACCTTTCGCCCAACAACTCGCTGCTGCTGCACATCTACGAGCCGCTGGTGAAGCGCGACGCGAACGGCAAGCTCTCGCCCGGCCTCGCGGTGTCGTGGCGCGCCGTGGACGACCTCACGTGGGAATTCAAGCTTCGCCGCGGCGTGAAGTTCCACGACGGCACGCCTTTCACGGCCGAGGACGTGGTCGCCACCTACAAGCGCGTGCCCAACGTGCCCAACAGCCCCTCCTCGATGGCCACGTTCGTGAAGCCCATCGTGGAGACGAAGATCGTCGATCCCTACACGCTGGTCTTCAAGACGGCCGCGCCGCACGTGCTCATGCCGAGCGACCTCGCCAGCGTGTACATCATCCCGAAGGCGGTGGCGCAGAAGGCCACCACCGAGGACTTCAACTCCGGCAAGGCCGCGATCGGCACCGGCCCCTACAAGTTCGAGGAGTACGTCCCCAACCAGAAGGTCGTGCTCAAGGCCAACTACGGCTACTGGGGCGGCGAGGAGCCGTGGGACCGCGTGACCTTCAAGATCCTCTCCAACCCCGCCGCCCGCGTCGCGGCGCTCCTCTCGGGCGACGTGCAGATGATCGAGACGGTGCCCACCGCCGACATCGCGAAGCTCTCGGGCGATCCCAAGTTCAAGCTGGTGGACAAGGTCACCAACCGCGTGATCTACGTGCATTTGAACCAGTGGAGCGACAAGCCGCCGCCCTTCGTGACCGCCAAGGACGGCTCGCCGCTCGAGAAGAACCCGTTCAAGGACGCGCGCGTGCGCAAGGCGTTGTCCATCGCCATCAATCGCGAGGCGATCGCCGACCGCATCATGGAGAAGAAGGCGGTGCCCGCCGGCCAGCTGCTGCCGGATTCCTTCCCGGGCACCAGCCGCAAGCTCAAGCCCCCGAAATACGACCCCGAGGGCGCGAAGAAGCTGCTCGCCGAGGCGGGCTACCCGAACGGCTTCGCGCTCACGATCCACGGCACCAACAACCGCTACATCAACGACGACAAGATCGCGCAGGCGATCGCGCAGTTCTACTCGCGCATCGGCCTGGACGCGAAGGTCGAGACGATGCCCTCGAGCGTGTACTTCACGCGCGCCACCAAGGGCGAGTTCGGTTACATGCTGCTCGGCTGGGGCACGGAATCGAACGAGCAGGGCTCCAGCCTGCGCTCGCTGCTCGCCACCCAGGACCTCGCCAGGGGCATGGGCGTCACCAACCGCGCGCACTACTCCAACCCGGTCCTCGACAAGCAGATCACCGACGCGCTCATGACCATGGACGACAGGAAGCGCGAGGCCATGATCGAGCAGGCCGCCGAGACCGCCATGAACGACACGGCGCTCATCCCGATCCACTTCGAGGTGAGCACCTGGGCGACCGCCGCGGGCTTGCGCTACAACGCACGCGTGGACCAGTACACGCTCGCCATGGACCTCAAGCCCGCGCGCTGAAGGCGCGCCCGACGCCGATGCTCGCGTTCACGGCACGCCGCCTGGGGCAGAGCCTCTTCGTCCTGGTGACGATGTCTTTCCTGGTGTTCCTCGGCGTCTACCTGATCGGCAATCCGGTCGAGCTGCTGGTCAACCCGCAGGCCGACGAGGTCGAGCGGCTGCGCGCGACGGCCGCCCTGGGCCTGGACAAGCCGTTCCTCGAGCAGTACGCGACCTTCATCGTGCGCGCCTTCCAGGGCGACCTGGGACGCTCCTTCGTCTACAACATTCCCGCGATCCAGCTGATCCTCGACAAGCTGCCCGCCACGCTCGAGCTCGCCGGCGTGGCGATGGCGCTCGCGGTGGCGTTGGGCATCCCGCTGGGCCTCGTGGCGGGGTTGAAGCCCGAGTCGTGGATCGGCCGCACCATCATGGCGGGCTCGATCCTCGGCTTCAGCCTGCCCACTTTCTGGGTGGGCCTCGTGCTCATCATGGTGTTCTCCGTGGAGCTCGGGTGGCTGCCCCCGAACGGCCGCGGCGAGACGGTCATGCTGCTCGGCGTGCCGGTGAGCTTCCTCACGTGGGATGGGCTGCGCCACCTCGCGATGCCCGCGGCGAACCTCGCGCTCTTCAAGCTCTCGCTGCTGGTGCGCCTCACACGATCGGGCACGCGCGAGGCGCTGCTGCAGGACTACGTGAAGTTCGCGCGCGCCAAGGGGCTGCCGGCGCGCCGCGTGATCGGTGTGCACGTGCTGAAGAACATCCTCATTCCCATCGTCACCGTGATCGGCCTGGAGCTGGGCTCGGTGATCGCCTTCGCGGTGGTGACGGAATCCATCTTCGCGTGGCCGGGCAGCGGCAAGCTCCTCATCGACTCCATCAACCAGCTCGACCGGCCCGTGATCGTGGCCTACCTCCTCGTCACCGTCGGGATCTTCATCGCCATCAACTTCGTGGTCGACGTGGCGTATTCGATGCTCGACCCGCGCGTGCGCCTGGGCGCGGCCGCCGCGGCCCACTGACGATGCGCATCCCCGCGGAAGAAGCCGCCTTCGCGGCGGCGCAGGCGCCCACCGAGTCGCCGTGGCGGCGCTTCGCGGCGGAATTCGCGCAGAGCCGCCTGGCACTCGCCGGCCTCGCGGTCTTCGCCGTGATCGCGCTCGTGGCGATCGCCGCCCCCGTGATCTCGCCGCAGAACCCGTACGACCTCGCCCAGCTCGACGTGCTCGATTCGAAGCTCTCCCCGGGCGAGCAATCGGCCGCGGGCAAGACCTACTGGCTCGGCACCGACGACCAGGGGCGCGACATGCTCTCGGGCATCTTCTACGGGCTGCGCATCTCGCTCTCGGTGGGCATCGCGAGCACCGTGATCGCGCTCGCGCTGGGCCTCGTGCTGGGCCTCGCCGCGGCCTACTTCGACGGCTGGGTCGACGCGGTGGTGATGCGCGTGGCCGACATCCAGCTCTCCTTCCCGGCGATCCTGATCGCGCTGGTGCTGCTCGCGGTGATGGGCCAGGGCGTGGGCAAGATCATCGCGGCCCTCGTGACGGTGCAGTGGGCGTACTACGCGCGCACGGTGCGCTCGGCCGCGCTCGTGGAGCGCGAGAAGGAGTACATCGAGGCGGCGCGCGCGCTGGCGCTTTCGCAACCGCGCATCGTGTTCCGCCACCTGCTGCCCAACTGCCTGCCCCCGCTCATCGTCGTGGCGACGGTGCAGGTTGCGCACGCCATCTCGCTCGAGGCCACGCTCTCGTTCCTCGGCCTGGGGCTGCCCATCACCGAGCCCTCGCTCGGCCTGCTCATCGCCAACGGGTTCCAGTACCTGCTGTCGGGCAAGTACTGGATCAGCTTCTATCCGGGCCTCGCGCTGCTGGCCACCATCGGCTCCATCAACCTCGTGGCCGACCAGCTTCGCGACGTCCTCAACCCGAGGCTGCGCAAGTGAGCGCGCCACTCCTCGACGTCGAAGGCCTGCGCACGCATTTCTTCACGCGCGAGGGCGTGGTGAAGGCGGTGGACGACGTGAGCCTGCGGCTGGAACGCGGCCGCATCCTGGGCCTGGTGGGCGAGTCGGGCTCGGGCAAGTCCATGACCGGCTACTCGATCCTGGGCCTCGTCGACCCGCCGGGACGCATCGTGGAAGGGCGCATCGCGCTGAACGGCCTCGAGCTCACGACGCTGGGCCAGGAAGGCTGGCGGAAGCTCCGCGGCGAGCGCATCGCGATGATCTTCCAGGACCCGATGATGACGCTCAACCCGGTGCTGCGGATCGACACGCAGATGGTCGAGGCGGTCCTCGCGCACCAGCGCATCCCGCGTTCCGCGGCGCTCGAGCGCTGCCGCGACGCGCTCGAGCGCGTCGGCATCGCCTCGCCCGGGGAGAGGCTGCGCGCCTACCCGCACCAGTTCTCCGGCGGCATGCGCCAGCGCGTGGCCATCGCGATCGCGATCCTCAACCGTCCCGACCTCATCATCGCCGACGAGCCCACCACCGCGCTCGACGTCACGGTGCAGGGGCAGATCCTCTCGGAAATGCAGTCGCTCTGCCGTGAGTCGGGAACCGGGCTCATCTGGATCACGCACGACCTCTCGGTGGTGGCGGGGCTCGCCGACGACATCAGCGTCATGTACGCCGGGCGCGTGGTGGAGTCGGGGCCGGTGGACGACGTGCTCGACCGCCCGATGCATCCCTACACGCGGGGGCTGCTGGACTCGGTGCCCAGCCGCAACGCGCCGGGCGCGCCCCTGTCCCAGATCCGCGGCATGACGCCGTCGCTGCTCGGCCTGGGCGAAGGCTGCGCGTTTCGCACGCGCTGCTCGCGCGCCGTGGACGCCTGCCGCGCCACCCCGGCCGCGCGCTCGCCCGCGGCGGGACGGTCGCTGCGGTGCGTGAACCCGGTGCCATGAGCGCCTCGCCCGCCCTGGTCGAGCTGCGCGGCATCACCAGGCGCTTCGGCGCCGTGCGCGCCGTGGACGGCGTGAGCCTCGAAGTGCGCGCCCGCGAGGTCGTGGGCCTGGTGGGCGAGTCGGGCTGCGGCAAGTCCACGCTGGGGCGCATCGTCTCGCGGATTCTCGAGCCCACCGCGGGAGAGCGCCTCTGGAAAGCGCGCCCCTATCGGGAGTACGAGGGCAACGGGGCGCGCGCCGAGCGCCTCGCGATCCAGATGATCTTCCAGGACCCGTACGCCTCGCTCAACCCGCGCATGCGCATCGTGGACATCGTGGGCGAGGCGCCCGTCGTGCACGGCCTCATCGCCGCGGCCGAGCGCGCGCAGTACGTGGCGAGCCTGCTCGCGCGCGTCGGCATGGACGCCTCCCTCATGCGCCGCTTTCCCCACCAGTTCTCCGGCGGGCAGCGCAGCCGCATCGGCATCGCGCGCGCGCTCGCGGTCAAGCCGCTCTTCCTCGTCTGCGACGAAGCGGTGGCCGCGCTCGACGTCTCTATCCAGGCCCAGGTGCTCAACCTCTTCATGCGGCTGCGCGAGGAGCTCGCCCTCACGTATCTCTTCATCAGCCACGACCTGGGCGTCGTGCGCCACTTGTCCGACCGCGTCGTCGTGATGTACCTGGGGCGCGTCGTGGAATCCGGGCCGACCGCCGAGCTCTACGCGAAGCCCAACCATCCGTACACCCAGGCGTTGATCGCCGAAGTGCCGCGCATCGACGCACGCCATCGCGCGTACGTCCCGATCCGTGGCGAGATTCCGTCGCCGCTCGATCCTCCGGGCGGCTGCCATTTCCACCCGCGCTGCCCGCATGCCTTCGCGCGCTGCCGTGAAGAGGCCCCGGCCCTTCGCGAAATCGCGCCGGGGCGCCAAAGCGCCTGCCACCTGAACGAGTCCCGCACTCCATGAACACACCCTTCCGCATCACCCGCCCCGGCGAGCGCCGCGTGCCGCTGGTCCTCGATTCGCCGCACAGCGGCACGAGCTATCCCGGCGATTTCGGCGCCGCGGTCGAGCTCTCGCTGCTGCGCGCGGCCGAAGACAGCTTCGTGGACGAGCTCTTCGGCCACGGCCCGGCGATCGGCGCCACGCTCATCGCCGCGGAATTCCCGCGCAGCTACATCGACCCCAACCGCTCGCTCCTCGACATCGACGCGCAGCTGCTCGAGGGCCCCTGGCCCGGCCCCGCGGTGCCCAGCCGCAAGACCGAGCTCGGCATCGGCCTCATCTGGCGACTGCTCGACTCGGGCCAGCCGATCTACGAGCGCAAGCTCTCGGTGGCCGAGGTGAAGAACCGCATCGTCGCCTACCACCAGCCCTACCAGCGCGCCGTGAAGGATGCGCTCGACGAGGCGCACGAGCACTTCGGGGCGGTGTGGCACATCAACTGCCACTCGATGCCCGCGCTCTCGGGCCGCATCTCCGAGGAAGGGCCGGGCAAGCCGCGCGCCGACTTCGTGCTGGGCGACCGCGACGGCACGACGTGCGAGCCCGAGTTCACCGCGTTCGTCCGCGAGACGCTCGCGGGCTTCGGCTACCAGGTGAAGGTGAACGACCCGTACAAGGGCGTGGAGCTGGTGCGCGCCTTCTCGGATCCCAAGGCGCAGCGCCACAGCCTGCAGGTCGAGGTGAACCGCAAGCTCTACATGGACGAGCGCACGCGGGTGAAGAACGGCGGTTTCGGCAAGCTCAAGGGCGACATCGACCGGCTGCTCGAGGCGGTGGCGTCGTACGCCCGCGAGCGCGGCTCCCACGTGTGCGCGCCCGGCCATGACCACGGCCATGGCCACGGCCATCACCACGATCACGATCACCATCACCCTCACGGCCACGGACATAATCACGGCCACGACCCCGGCCATAATCACGGCCACGACCACGAGCACTGACGATCCATGCCCATCGCCGTCGAGCTGAAAGCCCCCGACATCGAGCGCCACCGCCGCTCCAATACCGGCACCGAATTCGTCCACACCTTCGACAGCGGCAAGCCGGGGCCGCATGCGATGGTGAACGCGCTCACCCACGGCAACGAGATCTGCGGCGCCATCGTGGTGGACCGGCTGCTCGCGCGCGGCGTGCGGCCGGTGCGCGGCAAGCTCACGCTCTCGTTCGCCAACCTCGCGGCCTTCGCGAAATTCGATCCCGCGAACCCTTACGCCAGCCGCTTCGTCGACGAGGACTTCAACCGGGTCTGGACGCCCGCCACCCTCGACGGAACGCGGCAGAGCACCGAGCTCACGCGTGCGCGCGCGCTGCGCCCCCACGTGGACGCGGCGGACTTCCTGCTCGACATCCACTCGATGCTCGAGCCCAGCCCACCGGTGATGATCTGCGGCCCCCTCGAGAAAGGCATCGCCTTCGCCTTCGAGATGGGGATTCCCGAGCACGTGGTGAGCGACGTGGGCCACTCCAACGGCACGCGCATGCGCGACTACGGCGGCTTCGGCGATCCCGCGAGCCCGAAGAACGCGCTGCTGATCGAGTGCGGGCAGCACTGGGAGCGCAGCTCCGAGCGCGTGGCCTGGCAATCGACCTGGCGGTTCCTGCGCCGGGCCGGCGTGGTCGATCCGGCGCTCGCCGATGCCGAGATCGAGCCGGCGCGCGCTCCCCAGAAGCTCATCCGCGTGACCGATGCCGTGATCGCGAACTCGCCCGCCTTCCGCTTCGCGAAGACTTTCACCGGCCTCGAGGTGATTGCCCGCCGCGGCGACGTGATCGCGTGGGACGGCGAGGAGCCGGTGCGGACTCCCTATGACAACTGCGTGCTGGTGATGCCGGTGCCCAACAACATCAAGACGGGGCTCACCGCGGTGCGGCTGGGCCGCCTGGAGGCGCGCTAGCTTCCGGAGGCGTCGTCGCCCTTGCCCGACGGGCGGATGCCGAGCTGCTTCAGCTTGCGGTAGAGGTGCGTGCGCTCGAGGCCGACGCGGTCGGCCACGCGCGACATGTTGCCGTCCTCGCGCCGGATGTGGTGCAGGAAGTACTGCTTCTCGAACTGCTCGCGCGCGTCGCGCAGCGGAAGGTCGAGCGAGACGCCCACCTCCGTCGTCGCCTGCTCGCGCGGTCCCAGGTTGAACTCGCGCGCCACGCGGTTCACGTCGTCGCCCGTGATGTCGTTGGCGAGCGCCGTGAGCGCGAGCGTCTTCACCGCGTTCTGCAGCACCGGGAGGTTGCCCGGCCAGTCGAGGTTGCGCATCACGTTGAGCGCGCCGACCGTGAGCGTGCGCAGCGGCACCTCGTTCGCATCCACCAGCTGCGTGAGCATCGTGGCGGCGATGTCGGGAATGTCCTCGGGGTGGTCGGCCAGCGCCGGGACGCGGATCGTGAGGCCCGAGAGCTGGTGGTAGAGCGCCGCGTCGAAGCGGCCGTCCTCGGCCATCGCGGGCAGCGGGCCCGTGGCGGCGCACACCAGGCGCACGTTGAACTTCTCGAGCTTGCCCAGCAGCTGCGTGAGGCCCTTCTGCTCCGCCTTGGAAAGCAGCGCGATCTCGGGCAGGAAAAGCGTCCCCTCGCGCGCCTCGTTGAGCGGCTCGAAGGGGTTGGTGGCGAGCCACTCCGTGTCCTCCGGCGCGACCCACGGCGTGTTCGGCAGGTGCAGGTGCCGCGCGCAGAGCTCGAACCCGCAGCCCGGGTCGCCGGTGAGGAGCACGGGCGTGCGAAGCCGCCCCACCTGCTCGAGCCGCTGGCGCAGCTCCTGCACCACGCGCGCGCGCCCCAGGTTCACCAGCGTGAGGCCCGTCTTCGGCAGCACCCGCCCGCCGGCGAGCGCCTTGCCCACCGTCGCGAGCAGCTTCGGCAGGCTGATGGGCTTCTCGAGGAAGTCGAACGCGCCGATGCGCGTGGCTTCCACGGCCGAATCGATCGTGCCGTGGCCCGACATCATCACCACGGGCATGGTGAGCAGCCCGCTGCCGGCCCATTCCTTCAGCAGCGTGATGCCGTCGGTGTCGGGCATCCAGATGTCGAGCAGGACCAGGTCCGGGCGCATCTCCTTGCGCGCCGTGCGCGCCGTCTGCGCGTTTTCCGCCAGCCGCACCCCGTAACCCTCGTCGCGCAGGATCTCGAAGAGCAGCTCGCGGATGCCGACTTCGTCGTCGACCACCAGGATCTGGTTGGCGGACATGCGCGGTTACGCGGCCTTCTGCGGCAGCACGATGCTCACGGTGGCCCCGTGCGGCTTCACGTTCTCGACGAGGATGCGGCCGTGGTGCTCGTCCACGATCTTCTTCACGATGGCGAGCCCCAGGCCCGTGCCCTTTGGCTTGGTCGTCACGTACGGCTCGAAGATCCGGCCCATGACGGCCTCGGCGATGCCGGTGCCGTTGTCGCGCACGGTGAGCAGCACCCCGCCCGTGCCCAGCGTCGTGGACACCAGGATGCGCGGATTGTCGACGCCGGCGAGCGCGTCGATGGCGTTCTGGAAAAGGTTGTGCAGGACCTGGCGCAGCATCGCCGGGTCCGCGTAGATCGCGGGCAGGCTCTCCGACAAGCGCGCCTCGATCGCCACGCCCATCGCCTCGTAGAGCACCAGGACCTCGCGCACCAGGTCGTTCAGGTTCACGGCGCGCGCGTTCATGCGCGAGGCGTGCGCGTACTGCGTGAAGTCGTCCACCATGCCCTTGAGCGCCGACACGTGGGTGACGATGGTCCCGGTGGCGCGCCTGAGGATCTCGGCGTCGGCCTCCGGCAGCTTGTCGCGCAGCTTGTGCTCGAGGCGCTCGGCCGAAAGCTGGATCGGCGTGAGCGGGTTCTTGATCTCGTGCGCGAGGCGGCGCGCCACCTCGCCCCAGGCGGCGTCGCGCTGCGCCTGGATGAGGTGCGTGATGTCGTCGAACACCACCACGGAGCCGCTCTCGCCGCCGGTGGCGAGCCGCGTGCCGCGCATGAGGAGCGTGCGCTGCTGGCCGTCGGAGCGGCGGTACTCCATCTGCTCTTCCCACTGTCGCGTGCCCGAGCCGGCGAGCTGGCGCAGCGCGATCTCGGCGAAGGGCGCCATCTCCTGCACGTGGCGCGGCCAGTCGGAAAGCTTGAGGCCGTGGAACGCGTTGGCCGGCACCGCGAGGATCTTCGCGGCCGCGTCGTTCATCGTCTTCACGTAGAGGCGCTCGTCGAACGTCATCACGCCCGCGGTGAGGTTGGACAGGATGCTCTCGAGGTAGGTCTTGGCGTCCTCGAGCTGCTGCTGGTTGCGCTCCATCGCCTGCGTGGCATCGGCGATCTGGCGCGTCATGGTGTTGAACGACTGCGTGAGCACGCCGAACTCGTCGTTGCTCTTCACCGGGTTCAGCTTCGAATAGTCGCCCTTGGCGATGGCACGCGTGGACTCGGCGAGCGCGGACAGCGGGGCGGACAGGCGCTCGGCGATGGCGAAGGCGAGCGCGATGGCGAGCAGGAGCAGCAGGACCATGACCAGCGTGAGGGAGAGCTTGAAGATGCTCTTCAGGTCCCCGCGCGCCAGCACGAGCTGGCTGTAGTCGGTGTAGCCCTTCTCGGCGAGCTGCGCGTCCTCCGCGATGGCCGTGGGCACCCGCTGCACGAGCTGCAGCACGCGCGAGTCGTCCGCGATGGTCATCGAGTTCACGGGCAGGATCACCCGCAGGTAGAGGCCCCGCTCGCCGATGGGCTCGATCTTGGCGACGCGCTGCTGCGCGCGGACCTGGCGCAGCACGTCGGGCGAGGGCAGGTCGGGCAGCAGCGAAACCGGGTCGGCGCTCGACTGGGCGAGGATGCGGCCGCGCGTCGTGAGCAGCGTGGCTTCCTCGACGGCGTGGAGCTCGCGCAGGCGGTTCAACGCCGTCGCCTCGTCCCCCGGTGCGGCGTTGGCCATCGACAGCGCCATGCTCTCGCCCTTCTGTTGCAGGTCCTTCAGGGAGGTCTGCAGCACGCGCTGGCCGAGCTGCAGCCCGCGCTTCATCGACTCGTCGAGGCGGACGTCGAACCACGATTCGATGGACCTCTGCAGGAACTGCAGCGAGATCGTGTAGAGCGGGACGCCGACGAACAGCACCATCACAACGAACAAGCCGACCAGCTTGGACGTGAGCTTCGAGCCGAACACGCGCGCGCGCAACTTGCGCCGCAGGAGGATCAGCTGGTAGGCCATGAGGCTGCCCAGCGCGCCCGCCATCCCCAGGCCCAGGTAGAAAAGCAGCTGGTAGTTGCGCGCGAAGACCTCGTTGTTCGCGCTCGCGTCGAGCATCAGGTACACGAGCGCGAAGCCCGTGACGACGCAGAGTGCAACCAGGTACTTCATTGATTGGCCGAGGGGGCCGGGCGCTCGATCGAGGTAGGTGGCGTGACGTTCCAGCGGTACCAGTCGGAAGCGAGCGACCAATCGCGCGAGGCGAGCGCGTCGAGCTGGAACGGCTTGGGCAGCTGCGCGGTATCCAGGCGCATGCGGATGCCGGCCTGGTACGGGACGCCCTTGGCGAACGCGCCGGCCTTGGCGACCTGCAGGTTGCGCAACCGCGACAGCACGCGCGTCACTTCATCCAGGCGCGTGAAGTTCTGGTACTGGTTGCCCACCGAAAGGCGGTATTGCCGCAGCAGCGGCGTGTAGCTCACCTTGTATGTCTGGCTGAACTGGATCGGTTTTTCGTCGAACCAGTACCAGCGCGGGCGCGCGACCTCGAAATCGACGACGAGGTAGAGCGGCACGCCGCGGTTCACCGCCTCCTCGAGGCGCGGGCTGAACGTGATGTCGAACTCGGCGGAGAGCTGCCAGCCTTCATCGGCCAGGTCGAGCGACGCAGTCTTCACCGAGATGCCGTCGGCGAACGCGAGCGGCGCCGCCAACGCGACTAATAGCGCGAAGCATGCACGTCCGCCGAGCCGCGCAAGCGCGGCCGCGAATCGCCGGCAAAGCGAAATGAAGAACGGCACCTTTTCCATTCGAGTGTGGTAGGCGCGATACAGTTGATGCAGCTAAGAGACACTCTACCACTTTTCGCCGGAATGCACTATCTCGCTGCGTTACAGGCGCAGCAGGTTTCCCCCGCTTAATCAGTTGGTTAGCAAATACTAGCGATCGAGGGTCGCGCCTCGGTACAGGCGGGCCCCCCGAAGGAAATCACCAGGTGAAACACGCCGTCCTCCGGGCTTCTGGACTTCGAGGAGCGCGAGGGCTCCCGACCCCGTCGCCACGACGAAATGGTCGCCCTCGGCTTCGAGGATCTCGCCCGGCGTGCCGTGCCCCCCGGCGGGCTTTGCCTTCCAGATCTTCAGCACCTCGCCCCCTACGGCCGCCTCGGCGCCCGGCGCCGGGTTGAAGGCGCGCACCTGCCGGTCGAGCTCCTCGCTCGTGCGGCTCCAATCGATGCGCGCTTCCGACTTGGCCACCTTGGCCGCATACGTGGCCCGGGAGGCATCCTGGACGTGCGCGGGGAGGGCTTCCAGGCGCCCCAGCGCCTCGACGATGGCGGCGGCCCCCAGGCTCGCGAGGCGCGCGGTGAGCTCGCCCGCGCTCTCGCCGGCCTCGATCGCGATGCGCTTCTCGAGCCGCACCGGGCCCGTATCGAGCCCTTTTTCCATCTGCATGATGCCCACGCCCGTCTCGGCATCGCCGGCGAGGATGGCGCGCTGTACGGGTGCCGCGCCGCGCCAGCGCGGCAGCAGCGAAGCATGGATGTTCAGGCAGCCGAAGCGCGGGATCGCGAGCACCGCCTCGGGCAACAGCAGCCCGTAGGCCGCGACCACCATCACCTCGGGGGAAGCCGAGCGGATGAGCTCCTGGGCCGCGGAATCCTTGAGCGTGGCGGGCTTCTCGACGCGCAATCCGAGACGGGCCGCGGACTGGGCCACGGCGCTCGCCGTCTCGCGCAGGCCCCGGCCCGCGGGGCGGTCGGGCTGCGTGAGCACGAGCGGAATCGAATGTCCCGCGCGGGCGAGCGCCTCGAGGGCTGCGGCGGCGAAGGGCGGCGTGCCCGCGAAGACGACCCGCAAGGCGTCGGCGGCCGCGCTCAGGCGGCCTTGCGCTGGCGTTTCTTGAGCTTGGCGCGGACCCGGTTCTGCTTCAGGTCCGAGAGGTAGTCGACGAAGATCTTGCCCTGCAGGTGATCCATCTCATGCTGGATGCACGCCGCGAGCAGGCCCGACGCGTTCAACGTGAAGCGCGAGCCGTTCTTGTCCAGGGCGGTCACGGTGACGCTCTCCGCGCGCTCCACGTTGTCGTAGATGCCGGGCAGCGAGAGGCAGCCTTCCTGGTTCACGGCCACGCCCTCGCGGCGCGTGATCTCGGGATTCACGAAGACGCGCAGGTCGCTGCGATCCTCGCTCACGTCGATCACGATGACCTGCCTGTGGACGTCGACCTGGGTGGCCGCGAGCCCGACTCCGGGGGCCGCGTACATTGTCTCCGTCATGTCTTCGATCAGCTTGCGCGTGCCGGCGTCGATCTTCTCGACGCGTTGGGCGGGGGTGTTCAGCCGCGGGTCGGGGTATTGGAGAATCTCTAGAATCGCCATAAATGCTTGCTAATTGAACAAATTATGTGCAGAATCTACCGCACTACTTGAAAAAGGGGGCGTAACCCTTTTTCTGAATATGGGTCCCGAACTCCATATCCACAAGTGAGTGCCGCCATGCGAAAGACAATTATAACTTTAGTCGTCGGCGTGGCCAGTTTGGTTCCGGCGCTCGCCGGCGCCGATGGCATGCCGCCCGAGGCCAGCAAGGGGGGATCCGCACCCGCGGCCGCACCCGGCTCGCCCAACAAGGTCACCATGGCGGATCTCGCCGATGGCGCGCCCGACCAGTACACCGTGGTCAAGGGCGACACCCTCTGGGGCATCTCGGGCAAGTTCCTCAAGGACCCGTGGAAGTGGCCGCAGATCTGGGAGATGAACCGCGACCAGATCAAGAACCCCCACTGGATCTATCCGGGCGACGTCATCAAGCTCGACAAATCGGGCGCCAACCCGCGCCTTAGCCTCGCCGGCGGCGGCGCTGGCGGCGGTGGCGAGAGCGGCCCGTCCGGCGGCACGGCCGCGGAGGCCGAGGCCAACGTCGTCCACGTGGATCCGCGCGCGCGCGTCGAGAAGCTCGAGACGTCGGTGCCGACGATTCCGGGAACGGCCATCGGGCCCTTCCTTTCCCAGCCGCTGGTGGTCGAGAGCAACGAGCTCGACACCGCGCCCACCATCGTCGCGACCGAGGAAAGCCGCGTCATCGTGGGTCCCGGCGACCTCGCGTACGCCGACCGCATTGCCAGCCGCGACGGCGTGAACTGGCAGGTCTTCCGCCAGGGTGCCGCCGTGGTGGATCCCGAGTCGGGCGAGACGCTCGGTTTCGAGGCCAAGTACCTCGGCGATGTGCGCGTGCGCCGTTTCGGAAACCCCAGCACCCTGGAAGTCGTGAAGTCGCGCGAAGAGATCAACAAGGGCGACCACCTGGTGCCCTCGCGCGAGACGACGTTCCCGAGCTACGTTCCGCGCGCTCCCGACAAGCCCATCAAGGGCAGCATCATCAGCGTCTCGGGCGGCGTGTCCGAATTGGGCCAATACCAAGTCGTGAGCCTCAACCGCGGCGCGCGCGACGGCGTCGAAGTAGGCCACGTGCTCGCGAGCTACCACCGTGGCGCGGTGATCGACCCCAACGGCTCGACGCACGCGAGCGACCTCGCGGGCACCAGCGACTATCCGACGTGGATGCCCAGCTGGGGCAGCATCACCAGCTGGAACTGGGGCGGCTGGAAAGTGGAATCGAAGCCGAACCCCGTGGTGCCCGACGCGCCCAACTCGCAGCCCGCCTACGCCAAGGAAGGCGGCGCGCAACTCGTGGGCAGCACCATCACGCTTCCCGACGAGCGCAACGGCCTCGTGTTCGTGTTCCGCGTGTTCGAGAAGATGTCATATGCCCTGGTCGTGCGCTCAACGCGGCCGATCTACGTGGGCGACGTCGTGCAAACTCCCTGACACGCGCGCGAAGGCTGCGCACCGACAAGGGGCCGCGAGGCCCCTTTCGTTTTGGACCGCGTCAGCGGCGGGCGATCCGCCGCGTTGAAGGTGAATCCCGTTCGGCGATCCCCCCATGGCCGTCGCAACCCGCGAAGAGGAAGTCCGCGCCTGGCTCGCGCTCACGCTCGTTCCGGGCGTGTCGCTGCGCACGCAGCACGCGCTATTGAAGGCGCTGGGTTCGCCACTGGCTGTCGCGGCCGCGCCGTTCTCGCAACTCGCGCAGGTCGCCGGCCCCGAAGCGGCCGGAGCGCTCAAGCGCGGCCCCCGCCCCGGCCTCCTCGAGGGCACGATGAAATGGCTCGAAGGCCCGGACCGCCACCTGGTCGCGGTCGGCGACGATCGCTATCCCCAGGCGCTGCTGCACATCGGCGATCCGCCCCACGTCCTCTACGTGCAGGGCCGCACGGAGCTGCTGAACGCGCCCTCGCTCGCGATCGTCGGCAGTCGCAATGCCACGCCCCACGGCGCGCAAGACGCGCAGGAGCTGGCCCGCGCCCTGTCCGATGCCGGGCTCGCGATCGTGAGCGGCCTCGCCCTGGGCATCGACGCGGCGGCCCACCGCGGCGGCCTCGCGGGTGCCTCGTCGAGCCTTGCGATCATGGGCACCGGCCCCAATGTCCTTTATCCCCGGCGCAACCAGCCGCTTGCGCGGGAGCTTGCGCAGCGCGGCTGCCTGGTCTCGGAATTTCCGCTGGACACGCCGGCCGCCGCCGGGAACTTCCCCCGCCGCAACCGTCTGATCAGTGGAATCTCGCGCGGCGTGCTCGTGGTGGAAGCGGCGCTCAAGAGCGGCTCGCTCATCACGGCGCAGTGCGCGCTCGACCAGGGGCGCGACGTCTTCGCGGTGCCGGGCTCGGTCCATTCGCCGCTATCGAAGGGGAGCCATTCGTTGATCAAGGGAGGTGCCGTTCTGGTCGAAGGCGTGGACGACGTGCTGCGCGAGCTCGACATGGCGCCCACCGGGCAAACGCAGGCTGCGTGCACCCGCGGGGGCGATCTCGTCCTCGATGCGCTGGGGTTCGCGCCGGCCTCCCTCGACGAGCTCGCCATGCGCACGCAGCTCGGGGCTGCTACACTCGCGGCCCGACTCACACGGCTGGAGCTCGAAGGCAGCGTGGACTCGCTACCGGGCGGCCGCTTCCAGCGCGCAAGAGAGCATTGAGCACATGGCATCGAACCTGCTGATCGTCGAGTCGCCCTCCAAGGCCAAGACGCTCAAGAAGTACCTGGGCAAGGATTTCGAAATCCTCGCCTCGTACGGCCACGTGCGCGACCTGGTGCCGAAGACGGGTGCGGTCGATCCCAACGACAACTTCCGCATGCAGTACGAGCTGATCGAGCGCAACGCGAAGCACGTCGATGCGATCGCCAAGGCGGTGAAGCTCTGCGACACCCTGATGCTCGCGACGGACCCGGACCGCGAGGGCGAGGCCATCGCCTGGCACCTCTCGGAGATCCTCAAGTCGCGCAAGGCGCTCAAGGACAAGAAGGTGAAGCGCGTCGTGTTCTACGAGATCACCGAGGGCGCGGTGAAGGAAGCGGTGAAGAACCCGCGCGCCATCTCCATGGAGCTCGTGAACGCGCAGCAGGCGCGCCGCGCGCTCGACTACCTGGTGGGCTTCAACCTCTCGCCCTTGCTGTGGAAGAAGATCCGCAGGGGCCTGTCGGCCGGCCGCGTGCAAAGCCCGGCATTGCGGCTCATCGTCGAGCGCGAGATGGAGATCGAGAAGTTCAAGACCCAGGAATACTGGACGCTGCACTTCGACTCCACCAAGGACAAGGTCGCCTTCACCGCGAGGCTCACGCACCTGAAGGGCGAGAAGCTCGACCCATTCGCCATCGGCAGCGCCGAACGCGACGCGGAAATCCGCAAGCTCCTCGAAACCGAGGGCAAGGGAAGCGCGAAGGTGATCGAGGTGGAGAAGAAGCGCAAACTCCGCTCGCCCGCCGCGCCCTTCACCACCTCCACGCTGCAGCAGGAGGCCGTGCGCAAGCTGGGCTTTTCGACGGACCGCGCCATGAAGGTCGCGCAGAGCCTCTACGAGGGCGTGGCGGTCGGCAAGGTGGTGACGGGTCTCATCACCTACATGCGCACGGACTCGGTCACGCTCTCCAGGGAAGCGGTAGCCGAGATGCGCGGCTTCATCACGAAGAACTACGGCCCCGATTACCTTCCCAAGGCGCCCAACCAGTACCGCAGCAACGCCAAGAACGCGCAGGAGGCCCACGAGGCGATCCGCCCCACCTCCATCGCCCGCACGCCCGAATCGGTGTTCCCGTACCTGAACGACGAGCAGCGCAAGCTCTACGAGATGATATGGAAGCGCGCCATCTCCTCCCAGATGACGCCGGCGCAATTCGACACCGTGGCCGTGGACTTCAGCGTAGGCGCCCCCGGCAACGTGTTCCGCGCCACCGGCCAGACGATGGTCTTCCCGGGGTTCTACGCCGTCTACCACGAGGACCAGGACGATTCCGTCGAGGAGGAGGAAAAGCGCCTGCCTGCCCTCGACAAGGGCGAGACCGTGAAGATCGACCGCCTCTACGGCGAGCAGCACTTCACGCAACCGCCGCCGCGCTTCTCGGAGGCGAGCCTCGTGAAGGCCCTCGAGCAGTACGGCATCGGGCGGCCCTCCACGTACGCCTCGATCATCTCCACGCTGGTGAACCGCGAGTACGTGACGCTCGACAAGAAGCGCTTCCAGCCCACGGACGTGGGCCGCGTGGTCAACAAGTTCCTCACCGAGCACTTCGCGCACTGGGTGGACTACGAATACACCGCAAAGCTCGAGGACGAGCTCGACGACATCTCCAACGGCAAGGAAGAGTGGGTGCCGATGCTGGAGAAGTTCTGGAAGGATTTCTCGGCGCAGATCGGCGAGAAGGAATCGGTCTCGCGCAAGGAGGTCACCCAGGAGCAGATGGACGAGATGTGCCCGAAGTGCGGCAAGCACCACCTGGCGATCCGCCTCGGGCGTCGCGGCCGCTTCATCGGCTGCGCGGGCTACCCCGAATGCGACTACACGCGCAACGTGGACGGCTCCGAGGGCGGCGACAGCCAGAAGCGCGAGATCGGCACCGACCCCAAGACCCACAAGCTGATCCAGCTCCTCTTCGGCCCGTTCGGCCCGTACGTCCAGCTGGGCGAACCCGAGGGCGACAAGAAGCCCAAGCGGGTCTCGGTGCCGAAGAACGTGGCGCCCGAGTCGGTGGACCTGGCCGTGGCCCTCGAGCTCCTCGCGCTTCCGCGCGACCTGGGCCCCCATCCGGAAACCGGCAAGAAGGTGAACGCAGCCATCGGCCGCTTCGGCCCGTACGTGAGCCATGACGGCCACTTCAAGTCGATCCCGAAGGACGAAAGCGTCTTCGACATTGGGCTCGAGCGCGCCGTCGCCCTCCTCAAGGAGCCCAAGCAATTCGGGGCACGCGGGGCGCTGAAGGTTCTCGGCAAGCACCCCGGGGACAACCAGCCCGTCGCGCTCTACTCGGGCCGCTATGGCGCCTACGTGAAGCATGGCAAGGTGAACGCGACGCTTCCCGACCAGAACGCCATCACTACCATCACGCTCGAGGAAGCCCTCGAGCTGATCGCCGCGAAGGCGGGCAAGGGCGGGAAAGGCAAGCGCGCCGCGAAGCCCGTCGCGAGGAAAGCGCCGCCCAGGCGCAAGGCCGCCTAGGAAGGGCCTACAGGTCGATCCAGCCCCCGGGCTGCACCAGGCGCGCCGTGACGTGGCGCGCCTGCGCGGCATCGAGGAACCGCTGCGTCGCGTTGGGGATCTCGTTGTAGCCCGGCGAGGCCCCGCCGTAGTGGATCGGAACCGTGAGCTTCGCGCGCAGCACCTCGGCCGCGGCCGCCGCCTGCTCGGGCGTGAGGCTCATCGGCTGCCCCGTGTCCGTGTAGCGGCCCGCCACCTGGCGAAAGCCGTTGATCGGCAGGAGCGCCAGGTCGAACGGCCCGTACGCCCGCGAGATATCCCACCAGTAGCCATGCCACACGGTGTCGCCGCCGTGGAAGACGCGCTTGCCCGCGGCATCGACGACCCAGGAGACCTGCGGGTGCCCCAGCCCATCGACCGCGGGCACGGAGATCGCCATGAACGTCGCCGCGCCGCGCGGCAGCATGACGGGCTCGTAGAGGCGCGCGGGCTGCACGCGCAGCTGCCGGGTGTCCGCCCAGGGCGCGACGCTCTCGGGCACGACGACGATTCCGTTGTCCCCCAGCACGGCGCGCAGCGCGGCCGCGTCGAAGTGGTCGCCATGGTGATGGGTGATGAGCGCGTTCTTGTCGCGCGTCTCGGCGACGAGCGGCACGTCGGGCGTGGCGCCGCCTGCGCTCGAAGGATCGTAGCTCGCATCGATGAAGAGGGT
>DATIWC010000023.1:0-6021 GCA_035519515.1 Usitatibacter sp. | reverse complement strand
GTGGTGGTCCTTCAGGTGCTCGCGCGCCTTCCACAGCGCCTGGTCGAAGCCGCCCAGCGGCGAGCCGCGATAGCCGGAGATGAATCCGCCGGTGTTGAGCCCCGCCGCGAGGTCGCGCTCGCGCTGCATCATCGCGAGGCGTACGAGGGCCTGGGTTCCTGTCAGGTAGACGCGGCCGGACTCGAGCGTGTACTTGTCATCCAGCGCGACGGGAAGTGCGGACATCCCGAAATTATACCGTCCCGACCGCCAATCCCGCCCTAGAAGAGCTGGCCCTGCCCGTGGCGCGACGGCGGCCTGAACAGGCTCGTGTTGAGCCCCGGCCACGTCTCCTTATTCAGCCCGAACCGCTCGCAGCCCTTGTCGAAGCGCTGGCGCAGCAGCTCGGCCCACAGGCCCTGCCCCCGCATGCGGCTGCCGAAGTTGGGGTCGTTGTCGCGCCCGCCGCGCATCTCCTGCACGCGCGACATCACGTGGGCGGCCTTCAGCGGGAATCGCTCCTCGAGCCAGGCCCTGAACACGTCCTTCACCTCCCAGGGCAGGCGCAGCAGCGTGTATGAAGCGGTCGTCGCGCCCGCCACGGCCGAGGCCTCGAGCACGTTCTCCAGCTCGGAATCCGTGAGGAACGGGATCACCGGCGCCACGTTCACGTGGACGGGGATGCCGGCTTCCTTGAGCCTGCGCGTCGCCACGAGACGGCGCGCCGGTGCCGTAGCGCGCGGCTCGAGGTAGCGCGAGATCTCGTGGTCGAGCGTCACCACCGTGATCGTCACGCTCACCAGGTTGTCGCGCGCGAGGTCGGCGATGAGGTCGATGTCGCGCTCGATCAGCGCCGACTTGCTGATGAGGCCCACGGGGTGGCGCGTCTCCACCGCCACCTCGAGGATCCCCCGCGTGATGCGGTGCTCGCGCTCGATGGGCTGGTAGGCATCGGTGTTCACGCCGATGACGATCGTCTCGCAGCGATAGCCCGGCTTCGCGAGCTCCTCTCGCAGGACTTCCGGCGCATTGGTCTTCGCGCTGATGCGCGTTTCCCAATCGATGCCCGGAGAAAGCCCCAGGTACGCGTGGCTCGGCCGGGCATAGCAGTAGGGGCATCCGATGGCGCAACCTCGATACGGGTTCAGCGACTGCGAGAACCCGATGTCGGGCGAATCGTTGCGCGAGATGACGCTCTTCGCGCGCTCGATGGCGATGACGGTCTTCGGCTTCGCGGGCTCGTCGCCGGGGTCCTGGAACCAGCCGTCGTCCGCCGAGCCGCGCTCCCACTTCTCGAAGCGCCCCTCGGGGTTGATGGTCGCGCCCCGGCCCTTGGCGGCGGCGCCATGGTCTCCGGCGGTCGTCTTGAGGGGCATGCCCAAAAGTTTACGCGCGCCGATGGGTATGTGAGCATGCCGTAACGATGAAAAAGTTATCCACATTCGTCGCCTGCATTCTGATGGCCGGCTGCGCGGCCGTCCCCGGCGGCATCGACACTTCGTTCACGTCCGAGAGCCAGGACAGCCGCGTGCAGTTCCTGGTGATCCATTGCACCACCGGCGACTTCTACGAGTCGGTCCGCACCCTCACCCACGGCCCCGTGAGCGCCCATTACCTGGTGCGCGACGATCCGGTGACGGTCTATCGCCTCGTGGACGAGAGCCGCCGCGCCTGGCACGCGGGCGACAGCTCCTGGCAAGGCAACACGCAGCTCAACTCCGCTTCGATCGGCATCGAGATCGTGAACCGCGGCCCGCACGACGGGACCTGGGACGACTATCCGCCCGCGCAGATCGACGCGGTGATCGCGCTCGTGAAGGACATCGTGAAACGCCACGGCATCCGCGCCGACCGCATCGTGGGCCACAGCGACATCGCGCCGCAGCGCAAGCTCGACCCCGGGCCGCGCTTTCCGTGGAAGCGCCTGGCCGACGAGGGCCTGATCCCATGGCCCGATGCCGCGCAGGTCGCGACGAACCTGGCCGAGTACCAGTCGGCGCTGCCCGACGTGCTATGGTTCCAGCAGCACCTCGATCGCCTCGGCTACGACACCCCCTTCACCGGAATGCTGGACGTCGAAACACGCAACGTGATCGCCGCGTTCCAGATGCGCTATCGCCAGCGCCTCTACGACGGCGCTCCCGACGCCGAGACCGCCGCGATCCTCGAGGCGCTCGCGCGCAAATGATCGAACGACATCCGGCGCGCGCGCTTTTCCTCACCACGTTCTCGATCCTCGTCCTCGAGCTCGCGATGATCCGCTGGCTCGGGACGCAGATCCGCATCGCGGCCTACTTCGCGAACCTCGTGCTCCTCGCGGCCTTCCTCGGCATGGGCCTGGGCGTGGGGCTCGGCCGCCTTCACGAGAGGCTCTCGCGCTGGGCGCTGCCGGTGCTCGCGCTCGTCTCGCTCGTGCTGGGATTCGCGGCCCCCCTGGGCCTCGTGCACCTCACCTTCCCCGATCCGGCCATCAGCGTGTGGGGCGTGGATTCCGCGGGCACGTGGCTGCAGTTCGTGCGTTCGGCGCTCGTCGTCACCGCGTGCTTCTGGGCGGTGGCCTCGGTGTTCCTGCTCCTGGGAACGATCGTGGGCGCGCTCTTCGAGCGCATCCCGTCGCTGAAGGCCTACGAGGCGGATCTCGCCGGCTCGCTCGCCGGCGTGGCCGCGATGGCGGTGATGGCCGCGCTCTGGACGCCGCCGCCCTTCTGGATCGCGCTGGGGGCGGTGCCGCTCCTCTGGATCGTGCGCAGTCGATGGAGCGTCGTCGCCGCCATCGTCGCCGTAGCCGCGGCGGCGTACTCGATCCAGGACGCGAGGTTCTCGCCCTACAACCGCATCGACGTCACGCCGCTCGACATGCCGGCCTACGGGCCGCCGCCCGCGGGCAGCCACGAATGGAACCTGAGCGCCAACCGCGATTTCCACCAGCGCCTGCTCGACCTGCGGCCCGCTCCCGGCCAGGCGCCGGTCCGCCAATACCTGCGCACCGTCTATGAGCTGCCGTTCGTCTTCTCGGACAAGCCGGGGCGCTCGGCGATCGTCGTGGGCGCGGGCACGGGCAACGACGTGGCGGCGGCGCTGCGCCGCGGCTTCTCGCACGTCACCAGCATCGACATCGACCCGGCGATCCTGCAGACGGGCATCGAGCTGCATCCCGAGAAGCCCTATGCGGACCCGCGCGTGGAACGCATCGCCGACGATGCGCGCGCCTTCTTCGGCCGGCGCCCCGAAGGCGCGGGCAAGGTGGACGTGGTCTGCTACGGCCTGCTCGATTCGCACGCCATGTTCTCCTCGATGTCGTCGCTGCGCCTGGACAACTTCGTGTACACGCGCGAGGGCCTCGCCGCGGCCTGGGCGCGCGTGGCCGACGATGGCCTGCTGTCGGTGTCGTTCTCGGTGTTCGCCGGCGACTGGATGTACTACCGCATGCTCGGCCTCATGCGCCAGGCCACGGGCCTCGAGCCCATCGTGATCCGCCACGGCTACGACGCGGGCGCCACGTTCCTCGCCGGCCGCACGCTCACGCTCGAGCGGGTGCGTGCCCTGCTGCCGGGCGCGACCCAGGGCGCGCCGGACGTCACCGCGATCGGCATCCCGAGCGACGACTGGCCGTTCCTCTACCTGCGCCCGGCCACGATCGCGTGGACCTACATCACGGTGTTCGTCCTCGTGGCGCTCACCGCGGCCTTCGCCGTGCGGGCCGTCTTCGGCGCCCGCGTCTTCTCCCGCGGGCGCTTCGACGCGCAGATGTTCCTGCTGGGCGCGGCCTTCATGCTCCTCGAGACGCGCGCGGTCACGCAGCTCTCGCTCCTTTTCGGCTCGACGTGGATCGTGAACACGAGCGTGTTCGGCGGGGTGCTCGTCGCGGTGCTCGCCGCCAACGCGGTAGCAGGGCGCCTGCGCACGTTCCGGCGCCAGCTCTGGTACGCGCTCCTGATGGGATCGCTGGTATTCCTTTACCTGCTTCCCGTGCAATCGTTCTTCGACCTGTCGATCGCCGCGCGCGTGGCGCTCGCGGGGCCGGCGGTGGCGATCCCCATCTTCTTCGCGGGCGTGATCTTCTCTTCGGAGCTGAAGACGCGCGCCGACGCCGCGGCCTCGCTCGGCTGCAACCTGTGCGGCGCCGTCATGGGCGGGCTGCTCGAGAACCTCTCGATGGTCGCGGGCCTGCGGGCGATCGTGCTGCTCGCGCTCGTGCTGTACCTGGGCTCGATGCAGGCGGCGCTGCGCGCGCGCGGTCCGCAGGTCGCGCCCAGCGCATCACGCTAGCGCCAGTTGCTGCCCGCGGTGATGTAGATGGCGGAGTCCACGCTGCTGCGCGCGACGTCGATGCCCGCGTAGAGGCCGAGCTTGCGCGCCACCAGGTAGCGGAACCCCACGCCGCCCGCGGGCACGGTGTCGGCCTGCGCCCACGTCTGGCGCCGGCCGTACGCCTTGCCCACGCCCGCGAAGCCCACCGCGGCCCAGCGGGGCGTGACGTTCCAGCGCACCTCCGTCTCGGCCATCAGGGCGTTCTTGTCCTGGAAGCGCGCGGCCGGCACGCCGCGCAGCACGATGTAGGGCTGGGCGAAGAACGGGACCGAGCCGCTGGAAAGGCGCGCGTCGCCACGCACGCCGAACACGAACTCGTCCACCGGGTACCAGTGGAAGCCGCGGATGTAGAACGTCTCGAAGTTGCTGTCGCTCCCGAACGCGCCCCGCGCGAAAGCCGCTTCCGCCTCGACGAACGTGCCGCGGTTCGGCGTGAATATGTTGTCGCGCGTGTCGTGGTCGACCACCAGGCTCATCTTGCCGATGTTGATGTCGAGCTCGGGGCGCGGAACGTCTTCGGGAAGGCCGCCGGCGAAGCTCGCCTTCGACGAGATGTAGAAGTAGCGCGCGCCGGCGAACCAGTCGCTCGTGCCGATGCGGCGCAGGATCTGCTGCAGCAGGCCGTTCGCCTCGAGCTGGTAGGCGCGCGGCTTGCCCGTCACGCTGAAGTAGTCGAGCTGCAGGTCCATGTGGCCCGCGAATCCCGTGTAACGCCAGCGGTCGTGGTCCCAGAAGCCGAGGTAGCCGCCGCCCGCGCCCCACGTGCCGTTCTGCGTCTTGAATGCGGCACCCACCGCGATGTCGGGCGGGATCACGGGCTCGCCGGCAGCGCGCGCCTTCTCCGCCTGCTCCGCGAACGACTGGCTGAAGTAGGCGAGCGCGAGGCCGCCGCCATAGCCCACCGCGGGCTCCGTGATGAGGATCGGCACCGGCAGCGCGCCGCGGTGCAGGAGCAGGTAGTCGCTCAGGTCGAATTCGCCATCCTCGGCGTCGACAAACCGGTCCGGAATCGCCGCGACGGCAGGCAGCGCGCAGGCGCATGCCATGGCCGCCGCGAACACCCGCAGGTAGTCAGTCCGGATTGCCTGGAACGATGTACCCATTGAGATACGAGTGCGTCATCGTGGCCCCGTTCGCGTCGAACGACTGAATCGAGGTCGCGAGGGGTTCCGCGGTCTGCCCGTTGCGATGCACCGCCGGCACGAGCAATCCGATGAGGATTCCGTCGGTCCCCGCCGGCACGAGGTCGGGATTCCCGATCCCACTGTCGATCTCGAACGACGGCCCGCGCTGGGTCCCGGCAGGATTCGCGTGAAAGATGATCCTCACGAGCGACGTCGCGCCGGGAACGGGCGAGAAGGTGAAGACCCTGTTGCCCTTGCTGTCCATCACCGGAACCGCGATGCGAGGGCGCGCGGAGTGCGAAGCAATTGGGATGCGGAATGCATGGCAGTCTCCTGTGGGATTTGCAACCCTGGGCCGAATGGCGCGGGCGGAGCGGGAGACGATCGTCCGGATCGAGTGAGCAAGCCTCACGCACTGTAGCCTTGGCCGTCACGGGATGCAACGACCGCCAGCGGTCCCACAAGCGCAAACGCCCAACCTCTCGGGAGGTTGGGCGTTTGTCTGATGGGGCCCTGGCGATGACCTACTTTCTCACGGGCAATCCGCAATATCATCGGCGCGGCGTCGTTTCACGGTCCTGTTCGGGATGGGAAGGAGTGGGGCCAA
>DATIWC010000022.1:0-9208 GCA_035519515.1 Usitatibacter sp. | reverse complement strand
CCTGCCGCGCTACATCGACCTCTACCGGCGCGGCAAGCTGCCGGTGAACCGGTTATTGACCGGCAAGCTCGAGCTCGAGCAGATCAACGAAGGCTTCGACGCGCTGCACGAGGGCAGGGCGGTGCGGCAGGTGGTGACGTTTTAGCGAGGTTGTTGCACAATTCTTCTGCGGAGATGCAAGCGACAGGCGTGCGCTCAAGACCCGCGTCAATCAACTTTGAGAGACGCTATGGGTCGAGTCCACAGAAGGCTCACGAACGACGTGATTAGGGCGGCGGTTGCAGGCTCAATCTCGATCGCCGGAACGCTGCGTTTGTTGGGAATGCGGGTTGGAGGCGGCAACTACGCCACGATCGCGCGTTTGGTGCGCATCCTTCAAGTCGATACATCCCATTGGCGAGGCCAAGGACACCGGAAGGGCGTAACCGAGCCTGTGGTCAACTCGCGTCCTCTCGAGTCAATCCTTGTGCGGGGGTCCGTCTATTCGAACAATCGGCTTCGCAGGCGGCTCATCCGCGAGGGATTTCTGGAGCCGCGGTGCTCTGCGTGCGGACTCGCCCAATGGCTCGGTGGTCCGATCCCTCTGGAGTTGGATCACGCCGACGGCGATCGGAGGAACAACGAACTTTGCAACCTCCGGCTATTGTGTCCAAACTGTCATGCGCTGACCCCCACATATCGGGGGAGAAACTGCAGAAGAAATCGCGAAGATGCAGCTGCCCGGGTGGTGAAATTGGTAGACACAGGGGACTTGAGGAATTGAGCCCGCGCGGGGAAACCCGCGCGGTGAAGCCCGTCAAACTCGGCGAACTCCCTGATCGCGAGATCGAGACAACGCCGAGCCAAGCCGGACTGGGTCATCCAATCCGGAAGGTGTAGAGAGCAGACGGCGGGCACCTAAAGCCGCGAGGCCAAGGTGAAGGCGTGCTCCAGACCACGAACCCGCGAGGGGCGGCGAAAGCCGAAGTGGCAAGAAAATCCCCAGGCCGAAAGGCCGTGCCGGTTCGAATCCGGCCCTGGGCACCACGTTCGACTTCCAAAGCGATCCGCTGGACATGTTGAAGCACGTGATCGTCCTGCTGGCCACCGTCGTGGCGTTCGGCTTCTCCATCCACATGATGGCGCAGCTCATCGGTTACACATCGCCGTGGATGGTCCTGATGCTGTTCATGTGCTTCCTGGGGCTCGCCAAGATGGCGGAGCCGGTCTACATGCTCAAGCTGCCGGCGTGGTATCGAGCGCTGCGTACATGGGAGCGGGCGGGAGAGGTGTACCGCAAGCTCGGGGTTCGCCAGTTCGGCACGCTGCTCAAGGACACGCCGCTTCGCTTCATGAACCTGACGGTGTATGTATCGGGAGATCGTCGAGACCTGCGCAGGATCTGCCGCCAGGTCGAGTCGGCAGAGGCGATCCACTTCTGGTCGGCGATCCTTCTGCTGCCTTACCTCGTGCTGTGCATCTGGACGCGGACGTGGGCCCCGCTTGGCTGGTTCTCAGTCCTCCTCTAGTTCACAGTTATCATCGCCGGATGAAGCCCGACGAATCCCGCGAACTCGCAACGGCCCGGACGTTGCTCGCGGAATTCGAGCGCGATGCCGAGTCCCCCGACGCACACGCGAGGCTCTCCGAGGCGCTCGCGCTTCTCGCCGACATCGTCGACGAAGGCGGCGGGGAGGGACACGTCGCGAAGAACCTGGCCGGGGTCTATGCCGCGAAGGTCGCAGCCTCGGCCGAGGCCATGCTCGAGCGGGCCGGCGAATCGTCGCTCTCGGAGATGCGCCACTGGAGGGATCTGCTGGAGGAGTTCGGGCGCTGCGGCATGCAAGCCCCGCCGGCCGCGGCAGCGCTTGCGGAGCTGAGCAAGCGATTCGCGACGAGGTACGTGGGGCAGCTCTCGAAGACCGAGAAGCAGTTCATGCTGAAGCAGCTTGAGGAAAGCAGGGGGAGAAAGAAGCGATGAGCCTTTCGACGCGCCTTCCCGGCACCTGGCTCCTCGAATCGCGCATCGACGTGGTGGCGGGCGGCGAGCGGCATCCCGATCCGCTGCTGGGCGAGGACCCGGTCTCGTTGCTGATCTACGATCGCACCGGCCACTTCGCGGCGCAGTTAACGTCGGCATGACGCTGACGCGCGGCATGGAAGTCCAGGGCGACCGGCTGGTGATCAGGCTGGAGACCACGGCGGCCGATGGAACGCCGGTCACCCGCACGCTCACCTGGAAGCGGCTTGGCTAACAAAACGTCACATCGCGCGCGCAAGCGCTCGGTACAGTGGCGCCACTTGCACTGCCGACGGGACATCCGATGGTCGCTCGCTCGCTGGTTCTCGCTCTCCTCTCGTTCCTGTTCGTTCCCATCGCGTCCGCGCAGGCGCTCGCGTTCTCTCCTGATTCCGTGCGATGGCAGCTCGACGGCAACGCGAAGGTCACCGACTACAAGGGGCAACGCGCGATCCTCCTCGACGGCGGCGCGGCCACCGTGAGGAACTTCGAGCTGCGCGATGGCGTGATCGACGTCGACGTGGCGACCCCGGCCACGCGCGGCTTCTTCGGCATCCAGTTCCGGATCTCGGAGGACAACCTGAACGGCGAGTGGGTGTACCTGCGCCAGCACAAGTCCGGCCAGCCCGACGCGATGCAGTACACGCCGGTGCTCAACGCGGGGCTCAACTGGCAGATCTACAACGGCCCGGGGTTCACGGGCGCGGTCGATATCCCGAAGGACGAGTGGTTCCACCTGCGACTCGAGCTCTCCGGCGCCCAGGCGAAGCTCTTCGTGAAGGACATGGACAGACCCGCGCTCGTGATGGATGACCTGAAAAGCGGCGTGCAGAAAGGGCAGGTCGCGCTCGCGGTGCTCGCCGGCGAGAGCTACTTCGCCAACTTCCAGGTGCGCGCCACGGACGACGCGCCGTGGCGGCGCCATCCGCCGCCGATGCCCGCGACCGTGCTCACGAAATGGAGCCTTTCGCCCTCGCTCGACGCGCTCTCCCGCAACCTGGAGAAGCCCCTCACCAAGGCCGAGAGCGCCTCGATGAAATGGGACGAGGTGCAGGCCGAGCCGCCCGGCTTCGTCGTGGTCTACCGCTACCGCGACGCGCCGCACCCGAAGGTCACCTTCGCCAACGATTTCGCGAGGCGCTTCGAGCCGCAGCCCGGGATGCGCGTGGTGTATGCGAGGACGAACATCCGCTCGGCGCGCGACCAGGTGAAGCGCCTGGCGCTCGGCTACAGCGACGACGTGAGCGTGTTCCTCAACGGCCGCATCCTCTATCGCGGCCGCAGCGCGCAAAACTTCCGCGATCCGTCCTTCCTCGGCATCGTGAATCCCGAGAACGACGCGGTGTACCTGCCGCTGCGCAAGGGCGACAACGAGCTCGTGCTGGCGGTGAGCGAGCTGGGCGGCGGATGGGGTTTCATCTGCCGGCTGGAGGACCTGGAGGGGTAAGCTCCCCGGTTCCGCGCCGCGGTGATCGCGGGCGCCCTCGTGTACGGCTAGGACAGCGCTACTTGCCGCCCTTGCCCTCCGGGCCGGGGCCGCCGCGCTGCTCGGGCCGGCAAGCCATCGGGGGCGGGCCCTTGGGCGCGTCGGCGGGCTTTGCGCCCGAGCTGCCGTCACCCTTGGGCGGCGGAGAGAAGCATGTTCCCGAGACCTGGTGGCCTTCGCGGCCCATGAAGGAGCAGGTGGCGCCGGACGTCTTGCCGCTGCACGCCTCGATGGCCTCGGGCGGGGGGCCGTGGTGCGGGCCGCCGCCGGGGCCGCCCTGCATCCCGGGCCCCCCTTGTCCCGCGCCCTGCATTTGCGCCTGCGCGCCAAGCGCCAGCAGGCTCGACAAGGTTGCTGCAAGGATCGTCGCGCGAATCATGTTTCCTCCGGAGTTGGGATGGGTGCGGGGCGCGCAAGCAGGTAGTAGAGCACGGGGATCACGACGAGCGTGAGCAGCGTCGAGACGAGGATCCCGAAGATGAGCGATATCGCGAGGCCGTTGAAGATCGGGTCGTCGAGGATGAAGCCCGCGCCGATCATGGCCGCGAGCGCGGTGAGCGCGATGGGCTTCGCGCGCGCGGCGGCCGAAGCGATCACCGCATCCTCCAGCGCGAGGCCCTCGGCGACGCGCTGGTTCACGAAGTCCACCAGCAGGATCGAGTTGCGCACGATGATGCCGGCCAGCGCGATCATGCCGATCATCGAGGTCGCGGTGTACTGCGCGCCGAGGAGCGCGTGCCCCGGCATCACGCCGATCACGGTGAGCGGGATCGGCGCCATGATGACCAGCGGCACGACGTAGGAGCGGAACTGCGCGACCACCAGCAGGTAGATCAGCACGAGGCCCACGGCGTAGGCGAGCCCCATGTCGCGAAAGGTCTCGTAGGTCACCTGCCATTCGCCGTCCCACTTGATCGCGTATTCGCGAAGCGTATCGGGCGGCTGGCGGATGAAGTATTCGCCGAGCGTGCCGCCTTCATCCAGCGGCTGCGCGGCGATCTTTCCGCGCGCGCCGAACAGGCCATAGAGCGGGCTGTCGTAGCGGCCCGCTTCGTCCGCAACGACGTAGGCCACGGGCAGCAGGTCCTTGCGGTAGGCGGGTTGCTCCCGTTCGCTCGATTGCGCGCGCACCAGCTCGGCGAGCGGCACGAGCGCGCCATCGGGCGTGCGCAGCGTGAGCTTCAGCAGCTCGGTAAGGTCGTTGGCGCGCTCGGCAGGCAGCACCACGCGCACCGGCACCTCGTACTTCGAATGCCCATCGTGCAGCGGGGCGACGTCGGCGCCGTCCAGGCCCATGCGGATCGTGTCCACCACGTCGCGCCGGGAGACGCCCATCAGCGCGGCCTTCGCCTGGTCGATGCGCAGCTCGACGCGCGGCGAGGGATCCTCGATGGTGTCGTCCACGCCGACCACGCCTTCGGCGCCCGCGAGCGCCGCGCGAACCTTCTTCGCCACGCGGGCGCGGCCGGCGGCATCGGGCCCGTATACCTCGGCCACGATCGGCGAGAGCACCGGCGGTCCCGGGGGCACCTCCACCACCTTGACGTTGGCGCCCCAGGGGCGTCCCGCGGCCTCGAGGGCCGGCCGCACAGACTGCGCGATCTGGTGGCTCTTGCGATGCCGCTTGGACTTGTCGGCGAGATTCACCTGCAAGTCGCCCTGCCAGGGCAGGTTGCGCAGCGCGTACTGGCGCACGAGCCCGTTGAAGTTGATGGGCGAGGCGAGGCCCGCATACGCCTGGTAGTCGCGCACCTCGGGCACCTTCGCGAGCTCCGCGCCCAGCGCATGCAGCGCCGCGGCGGTGACTTCCACGGGCGTTCCCGCGGGCATGTCCACCACCACCTGGAATTCGCTCTTGTTGTCGAAGGGCAGCATCTTCAGCACGACGAGCTTCGCGGCCGCGAGGCCCACCGAGGCCACGATGAGCGCCGCGATGGCGAGGGCGAGCCGGCGGCGATTGCGCGGCGCTCCGTCGCCGCGCACCAGCGGGCCGAGCAGCCGGGTGAAGAGGCGCGCGAGCTTCGCATCGAGCGCCGTGGCGGCTTGCGCGGGATGGTGCCCAAGGAGCTTGAGCGCGAGCCACGGCGTCACCGTGAACGCCACGGCGAGCGAGATCAGCATCCCCATGCTCGCGTTGATCGGGATGGGGCTCATGTAGGGACCCATGAGGCCGCTCACGAATGCCATCGGCAACAGCGCCGCGATGACGGTGAGCGTGGCGAGGATCGTCGGGCCCCCGACCTCGTCGACCGCCGGGGGAATCACGCTGCGCAGCTCGCCGCCGTCCAGCCCGCGCCGCCGGTGGATGTTCTCCACCACGACGATCGCGTCGTCCACCAGGATGCCGATCGAGAAGATGAGCGCGAAGAGCGACACGCGGTTCAGGGTGAAGCCCCACGCCCAGGAGGCGAAGAGGGTGGCGGCGAGGGTGAGGATCACGGCGATGCCCACGATCGCGGCTTCACGCCGGCCCAGCGTGGCGAACACCAGCACCACCACCGAGAGCGTGGCGAACACGAGCTTGCGGATGAGGCTCACCGCCTTGTCGTTGGCGGTGACGCCGTAGTCGCGGGTGACGGCCACGCGTACGCCGGAGGGGATCAGCGTCCCTTCGAGCGCGTGCATGCGCTCGAGCAGCTCGCTCGCCACCACGACGGCGTTCGCCCCGGGCTTCTTCGTGACCTCGATCGTCACCGCCGGGAACTCGCCGCGCGGCGAGCCGGATGCCGCGGCGGGACCCGTGCCGCTCCACACGTAGCGCGAGGGTTGCGGCGGCCCGTCGGTCACCTCCGCCACGTCGCCGACGTAGACGGGCCGCCCGTCGACCACGCCCACCACGAGCGAGCGCACGTCGGCGGCGTCGTCGAGGAAGTTGCCCGTCTCGACCGTCACCTCGCGGTTGTCGCGCACGAGCGCCCCCGCGGGCAGCGCCACGCTGGACAGCTGCAGCGCGTTTCGCACGTCCAGCGCCGAGACGCCGCTCGCGTTCATGCGGTCGGGGTCGAGGAGCACGCGCAGCGCGCGGCCCGGGCCGCCCAGCGTGCGCACTTCGCGGGTTCCGGGAACGCGCTTGAGCTCCACCTCGATCGCGTGGGCGACGCGCTCGAGCTCGAAGGCGCCCGCCGCCGGGTCGCCGCCGTAGAGCGTGAGCGCCACGATCGGCACGTCGTCGATCCCGCGCGGCTTGATGATCGGCTCGAGGACGCCCAGCTCCGGCGACACCCAGTCGTGGTTGGCCGCGAGCGTGTCGCGCGTGCGCACGATCGCTTCGGTGCGCGGCACGCCCACCTTGAACTGGACCGTGAGCGCCGCCATGCCGGGCCGCGAGACCGCGTAGGTGTGGTCGACCCCCGACATCTGCGCGAGCACCTGCTCGGCCGGGATGGAGACGAGCGATTCGACGTCGGCGACCGAGGCGCCCGGGAAGGGCACGAACACGTTCACCATGGTGACGTCGATCTGCGGCTCTTCCTCGCGCGGCGTGACCGCCACGGCGAAGAGCCCGAGCAGGAGGGCCACCAGCGCCGCGAGGGGCGTGAGCTGCGAGTCCTGGAAGTAGCGGGCGATGCGCCCGGAGATCCCCATCGGGCGTCCGGTGGCTCAGCCGGCGGACTTCATGCCGGCCTTGACGGGCTCGAGCGCCACCTTCTCGCCCGCGCGCAACCCTGCCAGCACTTCCACGCCGCGCTCGTCGGCGACGCTGCCCAGGCGCACCTGGCGAAGCTGCGGCGCGCCCTCGCCGAGCACGTACACCGCGGTAAGCTCGCTTCGCCGCACGATCGCCTCGCGCGGCACCATGAGGCGCGGCATGCGGCCCACCACGAAGTGCGCCCGCGCAAAGACGCCGGGATAGATGCCGCGCACGTCCGCGGGCAGCTCGATGCGGACCTGCGTGGAGTGGGTGCGCGGGTCGGCCGACGGCACCACGACCACCGAGCGCGCCTCGATCCAGCGATTGGCGGCCGGCACCTCGATGCGCGCGCGCCCGCTCGCCTGGATCGCCGCGACCTGCGGGGAGGCGACCGTCGCCACCACGCGCAGCGACGAGGGATCGAAGCCCGTCATGATCGGCTTGCCCGGCGTGGCCATCTCGCCCAGCTGCACGAGCCTCGCCGAAACGACGCCGCTGTAGGGCGCGGTGAGGGTGGCGAAGCTGCGTTCCGTGGCCGCCTGCCCCGCGCCCGCGAGCATGGCCTTCATGCCCGATTCGGCGGCGCGGAAGTCCGACTGCGCCTTGTCGAGGGCCGATTGGCTGATGAATTTCTGCGCGTAGAGCTGCTGCGCGCGCTCGTAGGACGAACGGGCGTTGGCGAGGGTGGCTTCGGCCACGCGCACCTGCGCCTCGCTCGCGGCGAGCGCCTGGCTCGCCGCGCGCTCGTCGATCCGTGCGATGACCTGTCCTTTCTCCACGCGGTCGCCCACGTCGAAGGGCAGGTCCACGATGCGGCCGGCAATTTGCGAAGCGACCGTGGACTGGTGCACGGCTTCGACCACGGCTTCGGCGGAGACCGTGGTCTCGACGTCGCGCAGCTCCACGGCGCCAGCCGCCAGGGGCGGCGCCGCGGAAGCCGGCGCGCCGGGGGGCTCGTGCCCGCCGCAGGCGGCAAGCACCGTCGCTGCGGCAAGCAGGGCGATGCGTTGCATCACGCGGGGCGCACGCGCCGCGGCTCCTCGCACGATTCCACCCCCATGCGTCGCAGGGCGGTCTCGAGCGGGCAGAAGCGCGTGAAGCCGCTCTGGAACAGGTTCGCGCCCACGAAGGCGGTGAGCCAGAGCCAATGGGCGGATACGAAGAGCGGGCTCGCCGCGGCGCCCAGCGCCAGCGAGAGGAGCACCACGGTCCCTGCGAAGATGCGCACGATGCGTTCGGTCGTCATGTCGAGCCCTCCGGTTGATATACTATGGGGGGTATAGTATAGGAAGCCAGGATGCGGCACAATACCCCCGGGACACTTGAGGAAGGTCAACGATGGAGGCGATTCGAGACGCGAAGCGAAAGCGGGAGATGGTGCTGCGCCTGAAGAGGATCGAGGGGCAGCTGCGCGGCATCCAGGCGATGATCGCGGAAGGCGAGGACTGCGAGAAGGTCGTGCAGCAGCTCTCGGCGGCGCGCAGCGCGCTCGACAAGGCCTTCTTCAACGTGATCGCCTGCGCGGTCGAAGCCGAGGCGGGCAGCGAGCGGCGGGTGCGCGAGGTCGCGGGCCTGCTCGCGAAGTTCGGCTAGGGGAATGAAAAAAGGGGCCGCGGATGCGGCCCCTCTCCAGACCGTGCTGCGATTAGCGGCAGGTCGCCGGCAGGTACTTCGGGTTGATGTCCGTCGAAGCCGCGGGCGTGCCGGCCTTCGAGCAGGACCAGCCCACGATCGCCGCGCCCGTGCAGGCCGCGCCGCCGCCGCAGTCCGCCTTGTAGGCGAACAGCGAGCCACCGGCCGCCGTGAGCTGCGTGGCGAGCGTACCGGTCGCCGTGATCTGCACTTCGCCGTTCGTCACGGCCGGGGGCAGCGTGTTGGCCGAGCCGACGTCGGAGCAACCGGCCTGCTTGGCGCTGGTGGGCATCGCGCCGAGCGACTGGTAGTACTCCGCGACGGAGGTCTTGCAGACGCCCGCCGAGTTGATCATCTCGGTCACTTTCGAGCGGATCGTGTAGTCCTGGTAGGCCGGAATGGCGATGGCCGCCAGGATGCCGATGATCGCAACCACGATCATCAGTTCGATCAGCGTGAA
>DATIWC010000021.1:0-10264 GCA_035519515.1 Usitatibacter sp. | reverse complement strand
CGCAGGTCCATCGTGAATCCCGTCGCGGGGCGCGCGCGCCCGAAGCTCGCGCCCACCTCGTCGTAGCGGCCGCCGCGCGCGATCGCGTCGGGGCTGCCCGGGATGAACGCCGCGAACACGAGGCCGCTCTCGTAGTTGAAGCCGCCCAGCTCGGCGAGGTCCACGGAAACCTCGACGCCCGGACGCAGCGCGTGCTTCGCGAGGCGCTCGAGGGCGTTGAGCGCGAGCCCCACCGCGGGCAGGCTCGGCAGGCGCTTGCGCGCCGCCGCGATGAGCTCCGGCGGCCCCGCGAGCTGCGTGAGCGCCGCGATCGCCTCGCCGCCCAGCTCGAGGGCGCGCGGCGCGTCCTTCTGCTGCACCGCGTGGAAGAGCGCTTCCGAATCCTCGGCGTTCAGCCCCGACTTCTCGCTGAGCGCGCGGTAGATCCCCGGGTGCCCCAGGTCGATGTGGATGCGCTCGAGCCCCGCCGACTTGAGCGCCTCGATCATCAGCCCCACGATCTCGGCGTCGGCCTCGAGGCCCGCGTGGCCGTACAGCTCGGCGCCGATCTGGATCGGCTCGCGCATCTTGGTCATGCCCGCGGGCACCGTGTGCAGGACGCTGCCGCAGTAGCACAGGCGCACGACGCCCTTGCGGTTGAGCAGGTGCGCGTCGATGCGCGCGACCTGCGGGGTGTGGTCGGCGCGCAGCCCGAGCATGCGGCCCGAGAGCTGGTCGACGAGCTTGAAGGTGGCGAGGTCCAGGTCGCGCCCGGTGCCCGACAGGAGCGACTCGAGGTACTCGAGCAGCGGGGGCGCCACCAGCTCGTAGCCGTAGGATTCGAACAGGTCGAGGATGCGCCGGCGCAGCCGCTCGATGGCGCGCGCCTCGGCGGGGAGCACGTCCTCGATGTGCTCGGGCAGCAGCCAGCGGCGCATGGCCCTAGGTCGCTACGTAGAGGATCACGAGGCCGGCCACCATGGAAGCGAGGCCGGCGAAGCGGATCTGGCCGTCGCTCATCTCGGTGAGCGTGCGGAACGCCTCGCGCCACAGCCGCGGCGCGGTGAAGGGGAGGATTCCTTCGATGACCAGCATCAGCGCGAGGGCGGGGACGATCAGGTCGCTCACGAGCCGGCTTTGCCGCGCCCGGGAGACTTGAGGTACTTGAAGAAGTCGGACGACGGATCGAGGATCATCACGTCGGATTTGTTGCGCAGGCTGTTGCGGTAGGCCTCCATGCTCCGGTAGAAGCTGAAGAACTCGGGATTGCGCTGGAACGCCTCGGCGTAGGTGCGCGAGGCCACCGCGTCGCCCTCGCCCTTGGTCTTCTGCGCGTCGCGGTAGGCCTCGGCGACGATCACCTGGCGCTGGCGGTCGGCGTCGGCCTTGATCTTCTCGCCCTCGGCCTGGCCAGTGGCGCGCAGCTCGTTGGCGGCGCGCTTGCGCTCCGACTCCATGCGCCGATAGACGTCCGAGGAGATCTCGGGCACGAAGTCCACGCGCTTCAGCCTCACGTCCACCACCGAGACGCCGATGCGGCGCACGTCCTGGTCCACCTTCTCGGCCACCACGCTCATGATCTTGTCGCGCTCGCCGGAGACCACGTCGTGCACGGTGCGCTTGGCGAACTCGGCGCGCAGCGCGTCGTTCACCGTCTGCGCGAGCCGCGACTCGGCCTGCAGCGAATCGCCGCGCACCGTGACGTAGTACTGCTTCACGTCCACCACCCGCCACTTCACGAAGGAATCCACCAGCACGTTGCGGTTCTCGCTGGTGAGGAAGCGCTCGGGGTCGCGGGCCTCCAGCGTCTGGATGCGCGTGTCGTAGAGGCGCACGTTCTGGAAGAACGGCACCATGAAGTACAGGCCCGGCGTGGTCTGCACGGCGACCACCTCGCCCAGCTGGAACTTGATGGCGGCCTTGCGCTGGTCGACGGTGTACATGCTCATCGCGAGCCCGAGCACGACGACCAGGGCGCCGGCGAGCGCGAATGCGGCGGCGCGCTTCATCGCCCGGCCTCGCGGTCGCGCGAGCGCAGCGCGTCGCGGCGCGACGGCAGCGTCTCGGGAAGGGTCGGCGTCGAGGAGGTCGACGTGTCGGGCGTGGAGGAAGCGCGCGGCGCCTCCACCGTCACCTGCGCCGACTGCTGCGTGGCCATCTGCATGATCTTGTCGATCGGGAGGTAGAGCAGGTTGTTGCCGCCCTTCTGGTCCACGACGATCTTGGTGGTGGACGAGAGGATCTGCTGCATCGTGTCGAGGTAGATGCGCTCGCGGGTGACCTGCGGCGCCTTCTCGTACTCGGTGAGGATCTGGCGGAAGCGCGCGGCGTCACCCTGCGCGGTGGAGACCACGCTCGCCTTGTAGCCGTTGGCCTCCTCGATCAGGCGCGCCGCGATGCCGCGCGCCTTGGGCACCACGTCGTTGGCGTAGGCCTGGCCCTCGTTCTTGAAGCGCTCGCGGTCCTGCCCCGCGCGCACCACGTCCTCGAAGGCGGGCTGCACCTGCTCGGGCGCGGAAGCGCCCTGCAGGGCCACGGTGGTGATGATCATGCCGGTCTTGTAGCGGTCCAGGATGTGCTGCATCAGGACCTTCACGCGCGCGGCGATCTCGCCGCGGCCCTGGTTCAGCACGAAGTCCATCTTGCTCTTGCCCACCACCTCGCGCACCGAGGTCTCGGCCGCCTGGCGCACGATGTCGTCCGGGTCGCGGTAGGCGTTGTTGAAGAGGTAGTCCTCGGGGCTCTTGATGGTCCACTGCACCGCGAACTGCACGTCGACGATGTTCTCGTCGTCCGTGAGCATCTGGGCTTCCTGCGGCTGCTTGTTGCGCTGCGTGCCGCGGTAGCCCACCTCGACGGGCCGCACCTGCGAGACGTTGACCACTTCCACCGCCTCGATGGGATAGGGGATGTGCCAGCGCGGGCCCGGCATCGTGGTCTCGAGGTACTTGCCCAGCCGCAGCACCACGCCGCGCCGGCCTTCGTCGACGATGTAGAAGCCGCTCAGCAGCCAGACGAGGATGACGAGGACCACGAGGCCCAGGATCCCGCGGCCGATCGCGCCGTTGGGGCTGCCGGGCGGACGCGGCCCTTCGGGACGCGGGGGGCCCGCGCGGAACCCGAACAGGCTCGCGATCTTCTGCTGCAGCTTCCTCAGGATCTCGTCGAGGTCGGGCGGACCTTCGTTGCTCTTCTTCCCCCACTGGGGATCGTTCGGCGGCATCGGGATGTGTGGTTGGGGATCAAGCCGCGCTCGGCATCGGGCGGGCGGCTTCGCGCGCGGCCTCGGCCAGCGCCTCGCGCAGCAACTCCACCCCCGCTCCGGTGAACGCACTCACCTTGATATTCAATATCTTACCATCATGCGGGTCGCGCACGATCTCGGGGGCCATGCCCGGCACCCGGTCGATCTGGTTGTAGACCACGACCTGCGGCACCTCCGCGGCACCGATTTCCTCGAGCACGGCGTTCACCGCCTCGATCTGCTCGCGGTAGCGGGGGTTGGCGGCATCCACCACGTGCAGCAGCAAGTCCGCCTGCACGGCCTCCTCCAGCGTGGCCTTGAACGATTCCACCAGGGAATGCGGCAGGTCGCGGATGAAGCCCACCGTGTCCGAGAGCGTGATGGACGCGCCCTCGGCGAGGTAGATGCGGCGCGTCGTCGTGTCCAGCGTCGCGAAGAGCTTGTCGGCGACGTAGGCCTCGCTCTTGCCCAGGCGGTTGAAGAGCGTGGACTTGCCCGCGTTCGTGTAGCCCACCAGCGCCACGCGCAGCACGCCCGAGCGCGTGCGCCCGGCACGCTGCGTGTTGCGCACCTTCTCCACCTTGCGGATGCGCTCCTTCAGCTTCTTCACCTTCTCGCCGATCATGCGGCGGTCGAGCTCGATCTGCTTCTCGCCCGGGCCGCCCGTCTTGCCGAGGGAGCCGCGCTGGCGCTCCAGGTGCGTCCAGCCGCGCACCAGGCGCGTGGACAGGTGCTCGAGGCGCGCGAGCTCCACCTGGAGCTTGCCTTCGTGGGAGCGTGCGCGCTGCGCGAATATGTTGAGGATGAGGTCGGTGCGGTCGTAGACGGACACCGCGCCGTTGCCCTCGGAGAGCGTGCGCTCGAGGTTGCGCACCTGCGCGGCCGACAGCTGCTGGTCGAAGACGACGATGTCGGCGCCGTGCTCGGCCACCGCGGCCTTGATCTCTTCCACCTTTCCGCTTCCCGCGAAGGTCGCGGCGTCGGGGCGGTCGCGCCGCCCGCGGATCACCTGCGCGACCTGGGCGCCGGCGCTCTGCACGAGGCGCGTGGCCTCTTCGGCCCGATCTTCGGCGTGCGTTGCGCGACCGATGTCGAGCGCGACGAGGACGGCGCGCGCGCGCTCAGGATTCCTGCGAATGCTCAAGCGGGACCGAGACGGGCCGCGCCGGGACGACCGTGGAAATGGCGTGCTTGTAGACCATCTGCGTCACGGTGTTCTTCAGGAGCACGACGTATTGGTCGAAAGATTCGATCTGTCCCTGCAGCTTGATGCCGTTCACGAGATAGATCGAGACCGGAACATGCTCCTTGCGCAACGTGTTGAGGAACGGGTCCTGAAGCAGTTGCCCTTTGTTGCTCATTGTTCTGCCCCTTTTCTCTGAAGCGGGTTTCCCGGTCTACGCCGGGCCGTTGCCTGCCGAACGACTGTACTGGAAAGGTCCAATTATAGCCACCGACTATCGTGACACCCTGTGACAGGGGCGGTTCCCGGAAATTCCCTATCCGTACCGGCGCTTGGAGATGATCTTGCGCCGCCGCCGCTGGGCATCCTGCTTCTCGGTGAGGGGTTTCACGCGGCCCTCGTAGGGGTTGGCGGAGGAGCGCAGCTCGATGCGCAGCGGCGTGCCCTTCAGCTTGAAGGTGTTTCGGAATGTGTTCTCGAGGTAGCGCTTGTACGGCCGCTTCACCCCGTCCAGGCCGCTGCCGTGGATCACCACGATGGGCGGGTTCGAGCCGCCCTGGTGCGCGTAGCGCATCTTGGGGCGGAAGCGCCCCGACATGGGCGGCTGCTGCTGGGCCACCGCCGCCTGAAGGGCCCGCGTCAGCTTGGGCGTGGCGATCTTGGCCATCGCCGCCTTGAAGGCGATGTCGACCGCGGCGAGCAGCGCCTTGATGCCCGTGCCCATGCGCGCCGAGATCGGCACGAACTCGGCGAAGTCCAGGAACTGGAGCTTGCGCTCGAGCTCGGACTTCACCTCCTTGCGCTTCACGGAATCGACGGCATCCCATTTGTTCACCGCGACCACGAGCGATCGCCCCGCCTCCACGATGTAGCCGCCGATATGCGCGTCCTGGTCGGCGATGTCGGCCTGTGCATCCACCACCAGGATCACGACGTGCGCGCGCTCGATGGCCTGCAGCGTCTTCACCACCGAGAACTTCTCCACCGATTCGAACACCTTGCCCTTGCGCCGTATTCCCGCGGTGTCCACCAGGGTGTAGCGGCGCCCTTCCCAGTCGAGCTCCACCTCGATCGCATCGCGCGTGGTGCCCGGCTGGTCGAAGGCGATGACGCGCTCCTCGCCCAGCAGCCGGTTCACGAGCGTGGACTTGCCGACGTTGGGGCGCCCCACGATGGCCACGCGGGGATGGTCGGGCTCCTCTTCTTCCTCGGGCTCGACGGGAAAGGCCGCGAGCGCCTCCTCGATGAGGTCGCGCACGCCCTCGCCGTGCTCGGCCGAGACGGGGTACGGGTGGCCCATGGCGAGCTCGTGGAATTCCGCGGTGACCACCTCGGTGCGCATGCCTTCGGTCTTGTTCACCACCAGGAACACGGGCGCGTTGGCCTCGCGCAGCTGCTGCGCGATGCGCTTGTCCTGCGGCGAGAGGCCCGCGCGGCCGTCGGTCACGAAGAGGATCACGTCGGCTTCCGCGATGGCCTCGCGCGCCTGGCGCGCCATCTCCGAAAGGATGCCGTCCTTGGCGACCGGCTCGAAGCCGCCCGTGTCCACCACGATGAAGGGCTTCTCGCCCAGGCGCCCCTGGCCGTAGTGGCGGTCGCGCGTGAGCCCCGGCAGGTCCGCGACCAGCGCGTCGCGCGACTTCGTGAGCCGGTTGAACAACGTGGACTTGCCCACGTTGGGCCTTCCGACGATGACGACAGTGGGTTTCACGGGCTAAAGCCTTTTAACGCAGAGGGCCACAGAGGAACGCAGAGGCACGCAGGGGAAAACCAGGATTGGCGTTGTGACCGTGGAGGAATGAAGCGCGCGACTCGAATCGCAATCGATCTTCCGCTTTTCCTCTGCGCGCCTCTGCGTCCCTCTGCGCTCCTCTGCGTTAGCTTCTCTTTAAGGCGCTCTTTCCCTAGATCTTGACGAGGAGGACCGAGCCGCCGTCGGTCTGCACCAGCAGGCCGCCCGGGATCGGGACGATGGAGTTCACCGGCGTGCCGTCGGTCGCGAGCCGCCCGATGAGGTCGCCGTTGTCGGGCGAGAGCACGTGCAGGTAGCCCTGGTAGTCGCCCACCACGACGCGCCCGTCGAGCACCACCGGCGCGGTGAGCCTGCGGTACTTGAGCTTGTCCTGCTTCCACACGCTGGCGCCCTGCGAACGGCCGAGCGCCTGCACGGCGCCGGTATCGTCCACGACGTAGACGTTCTTCGGGTCGAGCGCGAGCGAGCGCGCGGTGGACAGGTCGCGCGACCACATCATGTTGCGCGTGCTGATCTCGAAGCAGGCGATCTTGCCCTGGAAGGCGCCCGCGCACGCGGTGTTGCCGTCCACCACCGGAAGGCCCGCCACGTCGGCGATGCGCTCGAGCTCGGTGGAGCCGCGCGGCTGCGCGACCGCAGCCTCCCACGTGAGCTTGCCGTCCTCGAGGTCGAGGGCGATGAGCTTGCCGTTGGGGTAGCCGGCCACCACGTCGCGGCCGAGCGCGAGCACGCCCGCGTCGCTGCGCAGCAGCAGGGCCGGCGCCGGGCGCTGGAACACCCACTTGCGCTTGCCGTCCGTGGCGTCGAACCCGTAGAGGCGGCTGTCGGAGGTGCGCACGACGACGATGCGGTTGGACACCGCGGGCGGCGCGATCACCTCGCCCGTCACGGTGGCGGTCCACAGGGGCTTGCCCGCCGGATCGAAGGCGAGCACTTCGCCCTTGAGCGTGCCCACCACCACGAGGGCATCGCCCACCTCGACGCCGCCCGAGAGCTTCTTCTGGGTGTCGAAGTGGAACGCGAGGTGCCCCGTGTCCTCGTCGAGCGCGCTCACCTCGCCGTCGGCCGAGGCCGCGTACACGCGCCCGCCCGAGTAGGCCGGCCGGAACTCGAAGCCGCGCGACTTGCCCACGTTAGCGGTCCAGATCGCGCGCGGGTTGGCCGAGGCGTTGATGGGCGCGAGCGGCGTGGGCTTGTTGGCCGCTTCCGACTTGAATCCCAGCGCTACCAGCGGGTTGTAGCTGGTGCAGCCCGCCAGGGCGAGCGCCGCGGCGGCGAGGGCGAGGCGCGCAAGCCTCATGGGCCGCCCCCGAGCGCGTTCAGCTTGGTCTGCGCGATGGACTTCACCGGGTCTCCCGGGATCGCCTTGTCCACGGCGTTCTTGTAGGCCGCGCGCGCCTCGTCGATGCGGTTCTGCGCGAGCATCACGTCGCCGCGGATGCTGGCCGCGAGCGGGATGTAGGCCTCGTCCTTGTTGCCGTCGAGCACGCGCAGCGCGTCGTCGTACTTCTTCTGCTCGAGGAGCACCGAGGCGAGCCGCATGCGCGCCACGCTGCGATGCACGTCCGAGCCGCTCGCGAGCACCCATTCGAGCTGCTTGCGCGCCTCGTCGAGGTTGCCCGCCTCGAAGGCGTCGCGGGCGAGCATGAGCGCCGCCTCGGAGGCCTGGAACGAGCCGGGGTACTTCTCGATCACGGCGCGCCCGGTCTCCTGCGCCTTCTTGGTGTCCTTCGCGCGCAGCGCCTCGTTCACGGGCGCCCACGCCGCGGCCGCGTCCTCGGCCTGCTTGGCCGACCACCACACGTAGCCGCGGTAGCCGGCGAAGATCGCGAGGGCGAGGACGATCGCGCCCAGCACGTACCAGCGGTTGTCTTCCCACCACGCCCGCAGCTCGGCGATGCGTTCCTGCTCTTCGAAATCGTACGATCCAGCCATGATTCCTATCCCAGTAATTGAACGGCGGCCTTCAGGTCGACCGTCTGTTGTGCGCCGGAGCGCAGGTCCTTCACCGTTACCTGGCCCGAAGCGGCCTCGCTCTCGCCGATGATCACCGCGTGGCGGGCACCGCTCGCATCGGCGCGTTTCATCTGCGACTTGAAGCTGCCCCCGGGGCCCAGCACCACCTGCAGGCCCGCGTCGCGCAGCTTCTCCGCCGTGCTCCACGCGGCGAGCTCGGCACCCTCCCCCGCATGCACGACGAAGGCGTGCGGCTCGTGCGCCGCGGTGACCTTCGCCGCCTCGAGCGCCAGGAGCGCGCGCTCGATGCCCATGCCGAAACCGCACGCGGGCGTGGGCTTGCCGCCCAGCTGCTCGAAAAGGGCGTCGTAGCGGCCGCCCCCGGCGATGGTGGATTGCGCGCCGATGTCGCCCGAGACGAACTCGAACACGGTGCGATTGTAGTAGTCCAGCCCGCGCACGAGGCGCGGGTTCACGCGGTAGGCGAGCCCCGAGCGCTCGAGGAGCACCTTGAGCGACTCGAAGTGCTCGGCCGCCGCTTCGCCCAGGTGGTCGAGCAGGCGCGGCGCGCCCTCGATCATCTCCTGCATCGCCGGGTTCTTCGAATCCAGGATGCGCAGCGGGTTCGTGGCGAGGCGCCGGCGCGAATCCTCGTCGAGGAGCTTGTCGTGCTTCTCGAAGTACGCGACCAGCTTCGCGCGATGCGCCTTGCGGTCGGCCGCGTCGCCGATGGAGTTCACCTGCAGCTCGACGTTCTCGAGCCCCAGCGTGCGCCACAGGCGCGCGAGCATCACCACCTGCTCCGCGTCCACGTCCGGCCCCTCGAAGCCCAGGGCCTCGACGTCGAACTGGTGGAACTGGCGCTGGCGGCCCTTCTGCGGGCGCTCGTAGCGGAACATCGGGCCCACGGTCCACACGCGCATCGGCCCGTTGTAGAGGAAGTTGTGCTCGATGGCCGAGCGCACGATGCCGGCGGTCGCCTCGGGGCGCAGCGCGAGGCTTTCCCGGTTGCGGTCGTCGAAGACGTACATCTCCTTCTCGACGATGTCGGTCACCTCGCCCAGGCCGCGCACGAAAAGCGCCGTGGGCTCCACGATCGGCGTGCGGATGTTGCGGTAGCCGTACTGCTCGAAGATGCGGCGCGTGGCGTCCTCGAACATCTGCCAAAGCGCGGAGCGTTCCGGCAGCAGATCCTCCATGCCCCGGACGGACTGGATCTTGGCGCTCACGAAGACACCACGCGTACCGGGAAACCCTTCTCGCGCCCCGGGCCGCGCGCCCCGCTGCCCTCCCCATACCGTGTCCTCACGTACTCCTCGACGATCGCCTGGAATTCCTCGGCGATGCGCTCGCCCTTCAACGTCACCGTCTTCTCGCCGTCCACGTACACCGGCGCGACGGGCTTCTCGCCCGAGCCGGGCAGCGAGATGCCGACGTTGGCGAGCTTCGACTCGCCCGGGCCGTTCACCACGCAGCCCATCACGGCCACGTGCATCTCCTCGACGCCCGGATACTGCGCGCGCCACGCCGGCATCTGCGCGCGCAGGTAGGACTGGATCTTGTCGGCGAGCTCCTGGAAGAACGTGCTCGTCGTGCGCCCGCAGCCCGGGCACGCCGACACCATCGGCGTGAACGAGCGCAGCCCCATGGTCTGCAGGATCTCCTGCGCGACGATCACTTCCCGCGTGCGGTCGCCGCCCGGCTCCGGCGTGAGCGAGACGCGGATCGTGTCGCCGATGCCTTCCTGGAGCAGCACGCCCATGGCGGCCGTCGAGGCCACGATGCCCTTGGAGCCCATGCCGGCCTCGGTGAGGCCCAGGTGCAGCGCGTAGTCGCAGCGGCGCGCGAGTTCGCGATAGACGCGGATCAGGTCCTGCACCGCGGAGACCTTGCACGAGATCACGATGCGCTCGCCCGGAAGGCCGATGCCCTCGGCGAACTTCGCGCTCTCGAGGGCCGAGACGATGAGCGCCTCGCGCATCACCTCGTCGGCTTCCCTGGGCTTCGCGAGCTTGTGGTTCTCGTCCATCATGCGCGCGAGCAGCTCCGGGTCGAGCGAGCCCCAGTTCACCCCGATGCGCACGGGCTTGCCGTGCTCGATCGCCGCGTTGATCATCATCGCGAACTGGTCGTCGCGCTTCGCGCCCTT
>DATIWC010000020.1:0-8167 GCA_035519515.1 Usitatibacter sp. | reverse complement strand
GGTCGGCCTCGTCGGAGCGGCCGGTGAGCATGATGATCGGGATGGTGGACTCCTCGCGAAGGCGCCGGGCGAGGTTCATGCCGTCCTCGGTCCTGAGCTTCAGGTCCAGCACGATGAGGTCCACCACGTCGTTGGCCAGGGTTTCGTTCATCGCCTTGCCGTCGGCGACCGCGGTCACCCGCACGTCGTGCTTGGTGAGGTAGTCCGACACCACCTGGCGCACGATCGGATCGTCGTCCACGACGAGAACCCGGGGGTCGGCGGTGGGGGCAACTTGCAGGTCCGGCGTTTCGATAGCCATCGTCATGCGCCCAATCTAGCGGCCGGCGGGCGCTCCCATTTCAGATGAAATCGAAGCGAAGAGCGGGTCCCATCATAAGCCCATGACCAACCGTTTTCCAGCGCTGCCGCCGCGCCGCCTGCTGTTCTGGGTGGCCGCGCTGCTCGTGGCCGCCAACGTGCTGTCCGCGGTGTGGGACCTGCACAACAGCCGGGCGGTCGTCGAGCGCGATGCCGAACGCGGTTACGGCAACCTCGCCACCCTGATCGCCGACCAGACGTCGCGCTCGCTCGAGTCGATCGAGATCATCGTGCAGCAGGCCGCCGCCGCGATCACGGCCGACGGTATCGGAGACCCGCAGGCGCGCGCCCGGCAGCTTCGCGACAGCATCGCCGGCTTCCCGCGCATCCGCGACCTCATCGTGCTGGACCGCCGCGGCCGCGTCGTGCTGAGGACGCAGCCCGATCCAACTCCCTTCGTCGATTTTTCCGACCGCGAGTACTTCCGGCGCCAACGCGACGAGCCCAATGCCGGGACGGTCGTGACCGAGCCCTTCGTGAGCCGGATCAGCGGCAAGTGGTCCTTTGCGCTGTCGGAGCGATTGACCGACGGCAATGGGGCGTTCGCGGGGGTCGTCGCCGCGATCGTGGATGTCGGATACTTCGAGCGGCTCTTCGGCAGCGTCGACATGGCCGGATCCGGGTTCGTCTTCCTCTTCACCGCGAGCGGAGTCCCGGTGACCGGATTGCCGCCGCTGCCCGCTGCATTGCAAGGCAAGCCCTACGGCAATGCCCCGGTGCTGCTCGACGGCATTCGCGCCACCGGCCGATTCACCGGTTGGATCGCGGACCCCGAGGCGCCCGGACAGATGCTGGTCGCCGCGCGGCGCATTGCCGGCACGCCGCTCGCGATCGGGACGGGCGCGAGGCAATGGGAGGTGCTCGCGCCGTGGTATGCGGAATGCGAACGGGTGATCGTGAGAACGATCGTCACGTCGGCCTTCATCATGGCGCTCGTGTGGCTTACCTCGCGCGAGCTCGCGCGCCGCGACAAGATCGAGCAGGCGGCGCAGGCCGAGCGCGAGCGGCTGCAGCAGAGGCTGCGCCAGGGCGAGAAGATGGAGGCGATCGGCCGCCTGTCCGGAGGCATAGCGCATGACTTCAACAACATCCTCGGGGGCATCATGGGCTACGCCGAGATGCTGCTCGAGGACCTCCCGGACAAGTCGATGCAGCAGGGATACGCGCGCAAGCTGTTGGCGGCGGCGCAGCGCGCGCGCCAGCTGGTCGAGCAGATACTTACGTACAGCCGCACCGCGAAGGTCCCGCGGCAGCCCATCGAGCTCGGCCGGATCGTGCGCGAGACGCTCGATGTCGTGCGCGCTTCGGTGAACGACGGCATTCGCATCGAGGGCGATGTCCCCGCGTTGCCGGCGATGACGATCGGCGACTCCACGCAGCTGCACGAGGTCGTGATGAACCTCTGCACGAACGCCGTCCAGGCCATGGGCGACCGCGGCACGCTCACCGTGCGGCTCGCGAGCGTGGACGTGCAGGAGCCGCGCGCCCTGAGTCATGGAACGCTCGAGCCGGGCGCGTACCTCAAGCTCTCGGTGGCCGACACCGGCAGTGGAATGGAGGACGCGACGCTCGCCCACATCTTCGAGCCGTTCTTCACCACCAAGGAGGTGGGCGGCGGAACGGGACTCGGGCTCGCGATCGTATACGGCATCGTCTCCGACTCGCGGGGGGCGATCAGCGTGTCGACGCGCCCCGGCGCGGGCAGCTGCTTCGACATCTACCTCCCGCGCACCAACGCTCCCGCTCCGCCTGACGCAAAGGCCGCGGCCGGGCCGCCGCGGGGCGCGGGACAGCGGATCCTGCTGGTGGACGACGAGGCGCCCTTGCTCGAGATGATGTCGGAGCTGCTGCGGCGGCTGGGCTACGAGCCGGAAGCGCATGCGAATCCCCACGATGCGCTGCAGGCATTCACCACCGATCCGGGCCGCTACGACCTCGTGCTCACCGATGAAGCGATGCCCGGCATGCCGGGCACCACGCTCGCGCGCGGCCTGCGCAAGGTGAGCGCCGACGTCCCGATCCTTATCATCACCGGCCGCGCGGAGGAGCCGCTCGCCCGCGGCGCCGCCGAGGCCGGCGTGGCGCAGATCCTCCTCAAGCCGATCGAGGCGCGCGATCTCGCCGCGGCCCTCGCGCGTCACATCTCCCGCTCGCAAGCCCCGGCCTAGAAGCCCGCGCCGCTCGGCACGCCCCTGTCGCGTCGTCTCGTTTGAAATGCGGCGTGGCGGCCTTGCAATCAGGGCACCGTCCGCGCGTCGTGAAATGGCTCCTGGTCCCACGGAGCAGGCTGCAAATGGCATCGAACCCCTCAGGCAAGACGGCGTCCCCATCCGGGGCGGCGATTCCCTTCTTCGCACGCCATCCGCGGCGTCGGCACGAAAAGTATGACCGGCTGCTTGCGATGGCGAGGAAGGTCCGGCCCCTTGTCGCCGCCATCGCGCACCCTTGCGACGAATCCTCGCTCGCCGGCGCCATGGACGCGGCGCGCATGGGCCTGCTCGTGCCGCTGCTCGTGGGCCCGCAGGCCCGCATCCAGGCCACGGCCTCGCAGGCCGGCCTGGACATCTCCGGCTGCGAGATCGTCGATGCGCCGCACAGCCACGCCGCGGCCGGGCGCGCGGTCCAGCTCGTTCGCGAGGGACGCGCGGGCGCCCTGATGAAGGGCTCGCTGCATACCGATGAGCTGATGGCCGCGGTCGTCGAGCGCGAGAAGGGGCTGCGCACCGCGCGGCGCCTGAGCCATTGCTTCGTCCTCGACGTGCCGGCGCTCGAGCAGCCGCTCATCATCACCGACGCCGCGGTGAACATCGCGCCGACGCTCGACGAGAAGGTCGACATTGTCCAGAACGCCATCGAGCTGGCCGGCGCGCTCGACATGGGCGAGGCGCGCGTGGCGATTCTTTCAGCCATGGAGACGGTGAATTCCAAGGTTGCCTCGACCATCGAGGCGGCCGCGCTTTGCAAGATGGCCGAACGCGGCCAGATCCGGGGCGGCGTGCTGGACGGGCCGCTGGCCCTCGACAACGCGATCAACGCCGAGGCGGCGAAGGTGAAGGGCATCGTCTCGAAGGTCGCCGGCCGGGCGAACGTGCTGGTCGTACCCGACCTCGAGGCGGGGAACATGCTCGCGAAGAGCCTTTCGTTCCTGGCCGATGCCGACGCCGCCGGCATCGTGCTCGGCGCGCGCGTCCCGATCATGCTCACCAGCCGCGCCGATTCGGTCGCAGCGCGCCTCGCCTCGTGCGCGGTCGCGGTGCTCCTCGACCATGCGCGCGCGCAATCGCCCTCGCAGGCCCTCGCATGAAACGCGACGAGGGCGTGATCTACGTCGTGCTGCAGCACTTCCTGCGCCACCTGCATCCCCGCGCGCGGCGAATCCAGGGCCAGCTCGACGCGGGGCATCGCATCACGGACGGCGACCTCGACCACGTGGCGCAGGTTCTCGAGGAGGCGAGGCTCCTTCGGCCGCTCATCGAGCGCCATCCGGAGCATCGCGAGCTCGCCGAGGGTTTCTACGCGCTCTACGCGAACATCGCGAGTCGCGCCCTGGAGAACGAGACTTCGCCGGCGTCCGCCGGCAGCGGGGGGGTCGCCCGATGACACAGGTCCCCGGCACGCAAGTCAACGCCCTCGGCATTGTCGGCGCCGGCACGATGGGCGCGGGCATCGCCCAGGTGGCTGCGCTGGCCGCGCTCGACGTCGCGCTCCTCGATGTCGACGCGGCACGCACCGCGCAGGCACGGGCGGTCGTCGCCGCGGGCCTGGACCGCATGGTGGCGAAGTCGAAGCTGGCCCCGGAAGAGCGTGACGCGGCGCTTGCCCGCGTGCGTGGCACGACCGACTACGCAGCCCTGGGCGAATGCGACTTCGTCATCGAGGCGGCCACCGAGAACGAGGCATTGAAGGTGAAGATCCTGCGGGCTGTCGACGCGGTCGCCAGGCCCGAAGCGGTCCTCGCGACCAACACCTCTTCCATCTCGATCACGAAGCTTGCCGCTTCGACCGCACACCCGTCGCGGCTGGTCGGCATGCACTTCTTCAACCCCGTCCCGCTGATGTCGCTCGTCGAGGTGGTGCGGGGCCTGCTCACCGGCGATGAGGCCGTCGCGGCCGCGACCGCGCTCGCGCGCCGGCTCGGCAAGTCCCCGGTGGTCATGAAATCCGCGCCCGGGTTCGTGGTGAACCGGCTCCTCGTCCCGATGCTGAACGAAGCGATCTTCGCGTATGCGGAGGGCGTGGCGGGCGCCGGCGAGATCGACGAGGCGATGAAGCTCGGCGCGAACCACCCCATGGGCCCGCTCGCGCTCGCCGACCTGATCGGCCTCGACGTCGTCGCGGCGGTGATGGAGGTGCTCCATCGCGAGTTCAACGACCCCAAGTATCGCCCGGCGCCGCTTCTGGCGGAGATGGTCGCGGCCGGCCGCCTCGGCCGCAAGTCCGGCCGCGGCTTCCACGATTACGGGCAGGCGCGCTGATGGATGCGCGAGTGACGCCGTCGCTGCAGCTCGTTTCCACGCTGCTCTCGGGCCGCAAGGGCCTCGTGGTCGGCATCGCGAACGAGCACAGCATCGCCTGGGGATGCGCACGCGTGCTGCGCGAGCTGGGGGCCGAGCTCGCCGTGACCTGGCTCAACGAGAAGGCGCGGCCCCACGTGCAACCGCTCGCGGCGGCGCTCGATGCACCCATCGCGTTGCCGCTCGACGTCGAGCAGCCTGGCCAGATGGAGAGCGCCTTCGAGGCGATCGACCGCGAGTGGGGCCGGCTCGACTTCGTCCTGCATTCCATCGCCTACGCGCCGGCCCAGGACTTGCACGGCCGCGTGATCGACAGTTCGCGCGAGGGTTTCGCGCGCGCCATGGACATATCCTGCCACTCCTTCGTGCGCATGGCGCGGCTCGCCGAGCCGCTCATGGACTGCGGCGGTGCGCTCGTCACCATGAGCTTCCTCGGCGCGACGCAGGTTGTCCCGCACTACGGCGTGATGGGCCCGGTCAAGGCGGCGCTCGAGTCGACCGTGCGCTATCTCGCGACCGAAGTCGCGCAGCGCGACATCCGCGTGAACGCGGTCTCGCCGGGCCCGATCGTGACACGCGCCGCCTCCGGCATCCCCGGCTTCGACGAGCTCGCCGCCGACGCGCGAACCCGCGCGCCGATGCAGCGCCCCCTGGCGCTCGACGACGTAGGCACGCTGTGCGCCTTCCTCGTCTCGGACGCCGCGCGCTCGATCACCGGCGACACGCTCTACGTCGATAACGGATTCCACGTCCTCGCATGAGTCCCTATCCCCTGCTGGTCCTCAACTGCGGCTCCTCGAGCATCAAGTACGCGCTCTACGATGCGGACGCGGGTGCCGTATCCCGCCGAGCGGCGTGGGGCGGGAAGATCGAAGCCGCGCCCAGCCCGGAGACGTTCGCGGACCTGCGCCAGCGCGTCGCCTCGCGGCTCGGTGGGCGCGCCCCCGGCGCCGTGGCGCATCGCGTGGTCCACGGCGGCATGCGCTACACGGAACCCGTGCTCGTCGATCGGGCCGTGCTGCGGGACCTCGAGGGCTACATTCCCCTCGCGCCCCTGCACCAGCCTTTCGCCCTGGAGGCGATCCGCATCCTGCTCGCCGAGGCGCCCGGCATGCCGCAGGTGGCTTGCTTCGATACCGCCTTCCACCGCACGCTGCCCGACGTCGAACGCATGCTGCCGCTGCCGCGCAAGGCATGGGAGCGGGGGATCCGGCGTTACGGGTTCCACGGCCTGTCCTACGAGTACATGGCCCGAGCCCTCGCGGCGCGCCACGGGGACTTGGCGCGCGGCCGCACGATCGTGGCGCACCTGGGCAGTGGCGCCAGCCTCTGCGCGATGCGCGACCTGCGCAGCGTCGCCACCACGATGGGCTTTTCAGCGCTCGACGGCGTGATGATGAACACGCGCTGCGGGTCGGTCGATCCGGGGGCCTTGCTCTACCTCATGCAGGTCGAGAAGCTGGGCCTCGACGAGGTGGCGCGACTCCTGTACCGAGAATCGGGGCTGCTGGGCGTCTCGGGCGGCCTTTCGTCCGATCCGCGGGAGCTGCTCGCGATGGAAGCTGGGGAGCCTTCCGCCAGGGCGGCGCTCGCCCTCTACGTGCGCCGCATCGTCCGCGAGACCGGCGCCCTCGTTGCCGTCCTGGAAGGCGTCGACCTGCTCGCGTTCACGGCCGGCATCGGCGAGCACAGCGCGGAACTGCGCGCGCGCGTCTGCGCGGCGCTCGGCTGGCTGGGCGTGGAGATCGATGCCGCGGCCAACGCCCGGAGCGCGCCCGTCATATCCACGCCGTCGTCACGCGTGCTCGTCGCCGTCGAACCCACCGACGAGGAATGGATCGCGGCGAGCCATGCGGCCGCCGTCCTGCAGCCTGCAAACCACGAGGAACACTCCCTTGGAAAATCACGGTAAACGCCTTTCGAAGAGCCACGACATCGCCGGCAAAGTCGCGCAGGTGCTGAAGGAGCGCGCGCGCACCGCGCTGGAGCGCTATCACGGCCGCGTGCAGCGCGCCCTCGCGCAGCAGCGGGAAACCTGGCAGGGGCATCCGACCTGGCCGTGGAACGACGCAACACCCTGGCTCGTGGACTTCGCCCAGCGCTCGGCCATCTTCTGGGACACGCTTCGCCAGCGCGGCAATGCGTTCCTCGAGCACGAACGCCAGGGGCTGCCGCCGGTGCTGCGCTTCAAGCACGAGATGGTCATGGACGGGCGCAAGCTCGCGCGGCCGGTGAACTACGCGTTGCTGCGCATCGTTCCTCCCGACGGCGTGACCGTCGATCCGAAGCGCCGCCCGTACATCGTCATGGACCCGCGCGGCGGCCACGGCCCGGGCATCGGCGGCTTCAAGGACGACTCCCAGGTCGGCGTGGCGCTGCACGCGGGGCACCCGGTCTACTTCGTGATGTTCTTCCGCAACCCGGAGCCGGGCCAGACGCTGCCCGATGTCTGCGATGCGGAACGGCAGTTCGTGCATCGCGTGCGCGAGCTGCATCCCGATGCGGCCAAGCCCGCGTTGATCGGGAACTGCCAGGCGGGTTGGGCCGCGATGATGCTCGCGGCCGCGAACCCCGACGAGGTGGGCCCGCTCGTGATCGTGGGCGCGCCCATGTCCTATTGGGGCGGCGCGTGGCGCGAAGGCGAGGGGGACAACCCGATGCGTTACGCCGGTGGGCTACTGGGCGGCACGTGGCTCGCGTCGCTCGCGTCCGACCTGGGCGCGGGCAAGTTCGACGGTGCATGGCTTGTCCAGAACTTCGAGAACCTGAACCCCGCCAACACCTTCTGGGACAAGTACTACCAGCTCTTCGCCAACGTGGACACCGAGGCCGGGCGCTTCCTCGAGTTCGAGCGGTGGTGGGGCGGCTACTTCCTGCTCAACCGCGAGGAGATCGAGTGGATCACGCAGAACCTCTTCATCGGCAACCGGCTGTGGTCGGGCGGGGTGAAGGCGGGCGGCGAGACGCTGGACCTGCGCCAGATCAAGGTGCCCATCGTGCTCTTCGCCTCGCTGGGCGACAACATCACGCCGCCGCAACAGGCGTTCAACTGGGTCGCCGACGTCTATGGCTCCACCGAGGAGATCAAGGCGCGCGGCCAGGTGATCGTGGGGTTGCTCCAGGAAGAAGTCGGGCACCTCGGCATCTTCGTGTCCGGCAAGGTCGCGAAGAAGGAATACACGCAGATCGTCTCGGTGCTCAAGTCCATCGAGGCGCTGCCGCCCGGGCTCTACGGCATGGAGATCACCGAGGGCAAGGACGCCTCCGGCAAGCCGTCCTACGACGTGCGCTTC
>DATIWC010000019.1:0-8264 GCA_035519515.1 Usitatibacter sp. | reverse complement strand
AGCCCCGGCACCTGCGCCATGGCGCCCTTCAGCACGTGGGCCAGCATGTCGTCGGGCCGCACGTGGCGGAACATGCCGCGCGGGGCCTTGCCCACGGGCGTGCGAACCGCGGCGACGATGTAGGCATCCTGGATTTGCTTGGTCATGGCCTCTCCTAGTTCCTCAGCGGCTTGCCGTTCTTCAGCATGTACTCGATGCGCTCCTGGGTCTTCGTCGTCTTCGCGAGCGCGACGAAGTGCTTGCGCTCGAGGTCCAGGAGCCACTTCTCGTCCACGAGGCTGCCGGGCTCGACCTCGCCGCCGCACAGCGCATCGGCAATGCGCGAGGAGATCTCGTAGTCGTGGGCGGAGATGAAGCCGCCTTCCTTCATGTTGACGAGCATCATCTTGAGGGTCGCGACGCCCGTGTCGCCCTGCACCGGGATCTGCGCCGGGGCGAGCGCGGGACGCGCGCCCGCTTCGGCCATGGCGCGCGCTTCCTGCTTGGCCACGTAGAGCAGCTCGGCGGGATGGAACACCACCACGTCGCCTGGCTTGAGGTAGCCCATCTCGCGCGCGTTCTCCGCGCTCTTGGAGACTTCGCCCATGGCGACCTGCCGGAAGCGGCGCGCGAGCTCGGGGAAGGCGTCGCCGCCCTGCGCCCACGCCACGCTTCGCTCGGCGAATTCCTTCAGGCCGCCGCCCGCGGGCAGCAGGCCCACGCCGGCTTCCACCAGCCCGATGTAGCTCTCGAGCGCGCAAACCGCGCGCTGCGAATGCATCACGAACTCGCAGCCGCCGCCCAGCGCCATGCCCTCGACCGCCGCCACCGTCGGGACCAGCGAGTACTTGAGGCGCTGCGAGGTTTGCTGGAAGAGCGCCACCATCTTCTCGAAATCGTCGAACTGGCCGGCCTTGAGCGAGGCGAGCGCGCCCTTCAGGTCGGCGCCCACGGCGAACGGCGCGTCGTGCCAGATCACCAGCGCGTCGAAGTTCTTCTCCGCCTCGTCGATGGCGCGATTCAGCCCCTTGAGCACCTCCGGGCCGAGCGAATGCATCTTGCTCTTGAACGACACGATGGCGATGCCGTCGCCCTGGTGCCACAGGCGCACGCCTTCGTCCTCGAACACGGTGGTGCCGCGGTCGGCCGCCTTCTCGCCGATCACGGTCTCCGGGAAGAGCTGGCGCGCGTACACCGGCAGCTTCGAGCGCGGCACCATGCGGCCCGTCTCGGCGGAATACGAACCTTCGGGGGAGTGCACGCCACTGCGCCCATCGGTGACCCACTTGGGCAGCGGCGCCTTCGCCATGGTCTTGCCGGCGGCGATGTCCTCGGCGATCCAGCCGGCCACTTGCTGCCAGCCCGCCGCCTGCCACAGCTCGAACGGGCCGCGCTGCCAGCCGAAGCCCCAGCGGATGGCGAAGTCCACGTCCCGCGCCGAGTGCGCGATGTCGCCCAGGTGCACGGCCACGTAGTGGAAGAGGTCGCGGAAGATCGCCCACAGGAACTGCCCCTGCGGATTGGCGGAGCCGCGCAGCTTCGCCAGCTGCTCGCCCGGGTTCTTCTCCTTGAGGATCGCCTGCACGTCGGGATAGACGTCGCCCGCGCTCACGCGGTAGTCCTGCTTCGCCACGTCGAGGACGAGGATGTCCTTGCCCTTCTTGGTGAAGATGCCGGCCTTGGTCTTCTGTCCCAGGGCGCCCTTGGCCACAAGCGCCGCGAGCCAGTCGGGCGCCTTGTAGTACGCCGCCCACGGATCGTTCGGCAACGTGTCCGCCATGGTCTTGATGACGTGCGCCATGGTGTCCAGGCCCACGACGTCGGCCGTGCGGTACGTGGCGCTCTTCGCGCGGCCGATGGCCGGGCCCGTGAGCGCGTCCACCTCGTCGAAGCCCAGCTTGAACGCGAGCGTGTGGTGCATCGTCGCGAGCATCGAGAAGACGCCCACGCGGTTGGCCACGAAATTCGGCGTGTCCTTCGCGCGCACGACGCCCTTGCCGAGCGTCGTCGTGAGGAACGTCTCGAGGCGGTCCATCACCGCGTTGTCGGTCTCCGCGGTGGGAACCAGCTCGACCAGCCGCATGTAGCGCGGCGGGTTGAAGAAGTGGATGCCGCAGAAACGCTTGCGCAGCTCCGCGGGCAGCGTCTTCGAAAGCTCCGTGATCGAGAGGCCCGAGGTGTTCGACGCGAAGATGGCGTTGGCGCCGATGTAGGGCGCGACCTTCTGGAAGAGGTCCTTCTTCCAGTCCATGCGCTCGCTGATGGCCTCGATCACGAGGTCGCAGTCGCGCAGCTGCTCCAGGTGCTCGTCGTAGTTGGCGGCGGTGACCTGCTGCGCCGCGGAGCTCGTCGCGAGCGGGCCGGGGCTCATCTTCGCCAGCGCGGCGATGGCCTTGTTGGCGATCGCCGACTTGTCCTTGCCCTCCTTGGCCGGCAGGTCGAAGAGGATCGGCTTCACGTTGGCGTTGGCGAGGTGGGCGGCGATCTGCGCGCCCATCACTCCAGCGCCCAGGACGGCGGCCTTGCGAATCAGGATGCGTTGCGCGGGCTCTGCGGACCGCGGCGCGGGCGCCGTGGCGGAACGAGCGGGAGAGAGGGTCGCTTCACTCATGGGAGGCTCCGGGGGGATTCAAACGGCCGTTTGAATTCTACTCCGGTTTGATGGCGCGCATTTTCCCAAAGATAATCGAGGCTCGCCGGGAGGAATTCGATGATTCGCGTCGCGAAATGGGCCGCGTTTGCCGCGCTGGCCGCCCTCCCCCTGGGCGCCGCAGCCGGCGAGCCTGCGCCGAAACCCGCGAGCCTGCATGCGCTCGCCCAGGGTCGCGCGCCCTGGGCCCGCGATGAAAACGACCTCGGCGAGGTCGATGCGGGCGTGCGGCTCACGAACCTCGCCGTCGTGCTGAAGCGGCCGGCCGAACGCCAAAAGGAATTCGAGGCATTCCTCGAGCGACAACAGGAGCCCGCCTCGCCCGACTTCCATCGCTGGCTCACGCCCGTCGAAGTGGGCGAGCGCTTCGGCCTGGCGAGCGCCGACATCGAGGCCGTGACCTCGTGGCTGCGCTCGAACGGCCTTCGCGTGGACGCAGTCTCCAACAGCCGGGTGCGTGTCGAGTTCAGCGGGACGCCCGCGCAACTCGCCGCGGCCTTCGGATCGACCCTGCACGCGTATTCCGTCGATGGGGAGACGCGCATCTCGATCTCGCAGGCGCCGCGCATCCCCGGCGAGCTCGCGAGCCTGGTCGAAGCGGTCCATGGACTCACCACGCTCCACGAGCGCTCTTCCGAGCATGTGACCGAGGCACGCACCGCGCCGACCGGCGCGCAGCCGAAGCTCACCAACTGCACGGGCACCGGCTGCGTGCACTACCTGTGGCCCGCGGACTTCGCGGCGATCTACGACATCACGCCCGTCCACCGCGACGACGGCTTCACCGGCAGGGGCCAGACGATCGCGATCATCGGGCGAGCCAAGGTCTTCATGCCCGACATCGAGAATTTCCAGATGCGGGCGAACCTGCCGGTGAACGATCCCGTCACCATCGTGCCGCCCCGGGGCATCGAGCCGGACGACCCGGTCTCCTCGGGCGGCACCACGCCCAAGGACCAGAGCGAGGCCACTCTCGACGTGACGCGCGCGGGCAGCGTGGCGCCCGCCGCCACGATCCTGCTGGTGGTGAGCGCCAACGGGACCACCGTGAGCGGGCTCAAGGTCGCCTCCGAGTACGTGGTCGACACCACGCCCGTTCCCGCGCAAGTCATGAGCATCAGCTTCGCGGCGTGCGAGCAGAGCGCGGGCGCCGCCGGCGTCGTCTACTGGGACAGCCTCTTCAGCCAGGCCGCGGCCGAAGGCATCTCCGTGTTCGTGAGCTCGGGCGACGCGGGCATCGCGGGATGCGACGCCCATCACGAGGCGCCGCCCACCACGGCCCAGTTCGCCAGCCCCAACTACATCTGCGCGTCGAGCTACGCGACGTGCGTGGGCGGCACGCAGTTCGTGGACACGGCGAACCCGAACCTCTGGTGGTCGCCGGTCAACACGTCGGAGTTCGAGTCCGCGCTGGGATACATTCCCGAGGGCGCGTGGAACGAACCACTGAACAGCTCGGGGGCGCTGCAGGTTGCGGCAACCGGCGGCGGCGTGAGCAGCATCATCCCGACGCCCTCGTGGCAATCGGCGCCCGGCGTTCCCACCGCACGCTCGGGCCGCTACACGCCCGACATCTCGTTCAGCGCCTCGTCGCACGACGGCTACTTCAAGTGCCAGGCGGCCTCCAACGGCGATTGCGTCGGCAGCCCCTTCCATTTCGCCGTCAGCTCGGGAACGTCGGCTGCGGCGCCGGACATGGCCGGCATCGCGGCACTGCTCAACCAGAAGATGGGCAAGCCCCAGGGCAACCTCAATCCGCGCCTCTACGCGCTCGCGAACACGCCGGGCAGCGGCGCCTTCCACGACGTGACCGTCGCCACGAGCGGCGAGGCGATCTGCAACGCGCAGACGCCGAGCCTGTGCAACAACGCGACGCCGGGCCCCGATACGCTCGACACCGGGCTCGCAGGCTACCTCGTGGGGCCTGGTTACGACCTCGCCACCGGATTGGGCTCCATCGACGTCGCGCGCATGTTCGCGCTGTGGTCGGGCACCTCAAACACCGACTTCGCCAACTACCAGGGCCTCTGGTGGGCCGCGCCGGCGGGATCGGAGTCGGGATGGGGCATCAACCTCGCGCACCAGCGCGACACGATCTTCGCCACCTGGTTCACCTATGACCTCTCCGGCGCGGACAACTGGCTCGTGATGACCGCGCAGAAGGCCGCGCCCAACACGTATGTCGGCACGCTCTACGCGACCTCCGGGCCCGCGTTCAGCGCGGTGCCGTTCAATCCGTCGCAGGTCTCGGCGCACGCCGTGGGCACGGGCACGCTCGCGTTCTCCGGCGCCGGCGACGGCAGCTTCTCCTACACCATCGGCTCCACGTCGCAGGTGAAGGCGATCACGCGGGAAATCTTCGGCACGCTGCCCACGTGCGCCACGGCGCCCACCTCCGCAAGCCTCGCTGCCGCGACCAACTACACGGATCTATGGTGGGCCGTTCCGCCCGGATCGGAGTCGGGCTGGGGCATCAACCTGAACCACGAGGGCGACACGATCTTCGCCACCTGGTTCACGTACGACACGACCGGCAAGGCGATGTGGCTCGTCGTGACCGCATTGCCCGCCGGGCCCCACAACTGGTCGGGCACCGTCTATCGCACTTCGGGTCCGCCCTTCAACTCGGTGCCTTTCAATCCCGACAACGTGGCCGCCAGCGCCGTGGGCAACGCGCACCTGTCCTTCGCCGACGGCAACACCGGGCTCTTCTCGTATACGGTCGACGGCATCTCCCAGGTGAAGCAGATCACGCGGGAGCTTTTCAGCAGCACCGGCACGGTGTGCCGCTAGCGCGGGTTCACGACTCGCGTTCCTGCAGCAACCGCCACTGGATCTTGCCCGTGGCCGATTTCGGCAGCGATTCCTCGAACGAGACGAGCGTGGGCACCTTGTACGCCGCCATCTTCGTGCGCGCCCAGCCGATGATGTCCTCGGCGCTCACCTGGCCGCGCCGCGCGGGCTTCAACACGATGACCGCCTTGACGGTCTCGCCGCGCCGCGCGTCCTTTGCCGCGACGACGCACGCTTCCTGCACGTCCGGATGCCCGTACAGCGTCGACTCGACCTCGGCGGGCCATACCTTGAGCCCGGCCGCGTTGATCATTCGCTTGAGGCGATCGACGAGGAAGAAATAGCCTTCCTCGTCGCGGCGGCCCAGGTCGCCGGTGCGGAAGAACTTCAGGCCGTCCTTCTCGAAGAACGCTTCCGCGGTCGCCTTGGGCTTGCCCCAGTAGCCGGCGAAGATCTGCGGGCCGGCGGCGACGATCTCGCCCACCTCGCCGTCGGGCAGCTCCTCGAGGGTCGAGGGATCGACCACGCGCGACACCGTATCCATGATCGGGATGCCGAGGCATTGCTTCTTCGGGCGCTCGGGCGGATTGATGTGCGTGGGCGCCATGGTTTCCGTGAGCCCGTAGCCCTCGATGAACGTGATGCCGCACAGCTGCTGCAGCTTGGTGGCCACCGCCTCGGGCATCGCGGCGCCGCCGCCGCTCATGCGCTGGATCGTCGAGAGGTCCCACTTCGCCGCGTTGGGGCTCGCGAGCAGGTCCACCACCATCGTGGGGATGAGCGTCCACCCTTGCACCTTGTAGCGCGCGATGAGCTCGCCGGCCACCTCGCGGTCCCAGCGCGGGAGCATCACGACCGTCGAGCCCATGTAGATCGGCGTGTTCATGCTGTTCTGCATGCCGGTCACGTGGAAGTACGGAAGCACGCCGAGGTAGGTGGTCTCCGGAACCGTGCGGAACCACTCGGCGCCGCCCACCAGCGTGTGCATCACCGAGCGGTGCGTGTGCATGCAGCCCTTGGGCTCGCCCGTGGTGCCGGAGGTGTAGGGCAGGCAGCAAAGATCGTCCGGGCCCACGGTATGCGGACCGGGTTCCAAACCCGCCGAGATCGCATCGACCCACGGCGTCACGTTGGCGCCCGCGACCGGCTGGCGCGCGAGCTTGAACGCGTCGGGCACCTTGAGCTCCGTGGGCTTCACGAGGTAATCGGAATACGCCGCGACGATCGCGTGCGGGATGGTGCCGTCGGCAGCGAGCGGCTCGGCCTGCGGCCACAGCTCCTGCGCGACCACCGCCGCGCGCGGCGTGCAGTCGGCGACGAACTTGCGCAGCTCCTGCGTGACGTTCATCGGGTTGATGGGCACGACGATCGCATCCGCGCGCAGGATCGCGTAGTAGGCGATCACGAACTGGAGGCTGTTCTGCGCGAAGACCACGACGCGATCGCCCTTCTTCACGCCGCAGCGCTGCTGCAGGAAGCCCGCGAGCCGCAGCGCCTCGCGCTCGAGCGCGGCGTACGTGAGCGCGTTGTCGTAGCAGATGAAGGCCGCCTTGTCCGGGTAACGCCGCGCCGAGACCTCGAGGTTCACCCAGACGCTGGTCCGGGGCGCCTGCAGGTTCCTCGGGACGTACGCCGGCCAGACGGCGAAATGATCAGCCATGGCGGCGCAGTTCCAGCTTCCCGATCTGGTTGCGGTGCACTTCGTCGGGGCCATCGGCGAGGCGAAGCGTGCGCGCCTGCGCGTACATCGCCGCGAGCGGCACGTCGTCCGAGACGCCCGCGCCGCCGTACGCCTGGATCGCCCAGTCGATCACCTGGAGCGCCATGTTGGGCGCGGCGACCTTGATCATGGCGATCTCCTTGCGCGCCACCTTGTTGCCCGCGGTGTCCATCATCCACGCGGCGTTCAGCACGAGGAAGCGCGCCTGGTCGATCATGATGCGCGCGTTGGCGATGCGCTCGAGCGTGACGGTCTGCTCGGCCACGGGCTTGCCGAAGGCCACGCGCTTCTGGACCCGCTTGCACATGAGCTCGAGCGCCCGCTCGGCCACGCCGATCACGCGCATGCAGTGGTGGATGCGCCCGGGCCCGAGGCGCCCCTGCGCGATCTCGAAGCCGCGCCCTTCGCCCAGCAGCATGTTGGTGACCGGCACGCGCACGTCCTTGAACTCGATGTCCCCGTGGCCGTGGGGCGCGTCGTCGTCGCCGAACACCGTGAGCTTGCGCAGCATCTTCACGCCCGGCGCGTCCAGGGGCACCAGGATCATGGACTGCTGCTGGTGCTTGTTGGGATTGTCGGGCGAGGTCTTGCCCATGAAGATGAGCACCTTGCAGCGCGGGTCGGGCGCGCCGGTGGTCCACCACTTGCGGCCGTTGATCACGTAATGGTCGCCGTCGCGAACGATGCGCGCCTCGATGTTGGTCGCGTCCGAGGAAGCCACCGCGGGCTCGGTCATCGCGAAGGCCGAGCGGATCTTGCCTTCGAGCAGCGGCTCCAGCCACTGCTTCTTCTGCTCGGGCGTGCCGTAGCGGACGAGCACCTCCATGTTGCCGGTGTCCGGGGCGCTGCAGTTGAACGACTCGGGCCCGATGGGCGAGCGGCCCATGATCTCGCACAGCGGCGCGTATTCGAGGTTGGAGAGGCCCGCGCCCATGTCCGACTCGGGCAGGAAGAGATTCCAGAGCTTCTGCGCGCGCGCCTTCTCCTTGAGCGACTCGACCACGCGCGTGGCCTTCCACGGGTCGCCGGCGCGGCGGTTGGCCTCCACCTCCTCGGCGAACGCCGCCTCGGCCGGATAGACGTGCGCCTGCATGAAGGCGGTGAGCTTTTCCTGCAGCTCGC
>DATIWC010000018.1:0-2004 GCA_035519515.1 Usitatibacter sp. | reverse complement strand
GGATCTCCGGTTCGATCTCGTCGAGCCGCGCCCCCATCTGGTTCAGCGCGATGAATCCGCGGATGCCCGGGGTGGTCGGAAAGGGCAGCGAGAGAAGATGGATCGGGGCGCTGAACGTCTCCGGGGGAAGCGCGAAGCCCGACATGAACAGGAGCGGAATCGACGCCGCGGCGACGAACTGCAGCGGGCGTTCCCGTTCGGCCATCCACGCCCCCAGCGTGATCGCGAAGGCGGCCACGGTCACGGAATACAACAGCGCGAAGGCGATCGCCCCGCCCAGGTTCAGGGCCCTCGGAAGGTCGTGGTACCAGAAGACGAAGCCGATCCAGAAGAGCGCGCCCAGCAGCACGAAGAGCGCGAAGCCGGCCACCATGCCGGCGAAAGCGGTCGGGCCAAGGCGCCCGCGCGGCGCGATCGGCCACGCGCCCTTCTCACACCAGGTTCCCACGGCCATGGAGATGGCGATCGTCAGCAGCTGCATGACGAGCAGGCTCATGGATGCGGCGACCACGTAGCTCTCGTAGCCCTGCACCACGTTGAAGAGCGGCTGCTTCACGAAGAGCGGATTGGCGCGCGCGGCTTGCGCGATCGCCGCGGCGGGCACTCCCTCGCGGGCGCGGTTCGCGGCCAGGTCCGATGCCACCGTCGCAGCCGTGACCTCGGCCGCCTTGCCCATCAGCGAGCCGTCGAGGACCATCAGGCCGCCGTTGCCCATGACGGTGATTCCGGTGGCGGTGCCGGCGATCACGTCGCGGTTGAAGTTGCCCGGGATCGTCACGATGCCGCCGATGCGGCCCGCGTACATCAAGGGCAAGGCTTCGTCGACGGTCCGGGTCACCCCGACCACGCGAACGTCGCGCGTCGCATCCAGGTTGCGCGCGAGGCTGCGCGAGAGTTCCGACGCGTCCTCGTCGACCACGGCCACGGGTACGTCGCGAACCGTCTGGGGAAGGTACGGAAGCGGATAGAAGAAGCAATAGACGATGACCCCGAGGATCGCCGGCATCGCCGGGCCCTTGTCGCCAAGGATGCCGAGTGTCGTGGCGCGCAGGGCGCCGAGGAAGTTCACCGCCTGCCCCATGCCGCCGGATTGAGGCACAGCGCGCGCAGCTTGGGCAGGGCCACCGCCAGGGGCGCAAGGATGAACACGCCCCACAGGATGCACAGCGGAAACATCGAGTACGCGGCCGGGGATCCGATGTGCCACTGCTGCTGCTGAAGGTCGAAGTAGTACTTGAACGGAAGGACCGACGCCCAGACCTTCGCCGGCGTCGCCATCGAGACCAGCGGGTAGGAAAGGCCCGCGAACGAGACGGCGGTCACGTTGAGGATCGCGGACATGGCGAGCGCGATGCGCAGGGTCCCCGTGAGGCCCACGAACATGGCGGCGACCGCGCAGCACGCGGCCAGCAGCGTCAACAACGAGAACGACCAGAGCGCAATACTGCCGTTGACGTCCCATCCGCGATAACCCGCGAACCCGCCGACGATGGCGAGCCCCATCAGTCCGAAGGCGAGCCCGAGGGGAAGGAGCTTTCCGAGCAGCGCCGCCGCGATGCTCCCGTTTGCCGAGTCGAGCCACTCGCGGGCGCCTCCGTCGCGGAATTCCCGGCCGATCGCATAGGCCGCGCCGCCCAGGACGAACAAGTGGAGGATCGCGGGCAGGAAGGTTCCGCCGAGCGCGCGCTCGAACGAGAGTTGCGGCCCGTAGAGCGTGCGCAACTCCACGCGCACGGCTTCGGCGCGATGCTTCGCGCCGGAGAATCCGCCTCCGAGGTGTGCGAGGTCGTCGAGCGCGCCTTCGGCTGCCACGGATGCGACCGCGGTCCCGACGTCCGGCCCGATGGAGCTGCCCGCCGCGTGGAACTGCTCGTTGGTGTACAGCACCACCGGGAGGCGATCGGCACGGCGCGAGCGCCGCTCCCAATCGGGTGGAATGTCGACCACCGCATAGACCTTGCGCTGGCGCAGCAGGGGCCAGGCTTCCTCGAGCGTCGCCGGGCG
>DATIWC010000017.1:0-77351 GCA_035519515.1 Usitatibacter sp. | reverse complement strand
TAGAGCGGGTCCGTGTACGGGATCCATGTGTTGTAGGCGTCGTTGCCGCCGTAGAGGTACACCATCACCAGCAGCGGGCCGGCGGGTGCGTTGGCGGCCTGCCCGCGCAGCGCGGCGGCGAGCGGCGCAGCGGCGAGCCCTTGCAGGAACGTGCGGCGCGTCGGGGATTTCATTTCGCTGCCCTCATGGCCGGTTTCGGCGTCGCCTCGCGGATCCACGCGTGCAGCGCCTCCACCGATTCTACGACCGCATCGGCGCCCCATAAAGCGGGAGGCACTCCCGCGCCGAGGTAGCCATACCCGGCGACGACGACGGGCATGCCGGCGGCGCGGGCCGCCTGCACGTCGCGCTCGTCGTCGCCCACGTAGAGCGTGCGCCTGGGCTCCACGCCCATGGTGGCCGCGGCGTGCAGCAACGGGTCGGGGAAGGGCTTGGGCCGCGGGCACGTATCGCCGCCCACGATGACGGCCGCGCGCTTCTCCACGCCCAGGCCCGCGAGCACGGGGCGCGCGAGCCGCTCGAACTTGTTGGTCACAACGCCCCAGCCCACGGCGCGGGCCTCCAGCAGCTCCAGCAGCGCTTCCATGCCGGGAAAGAGTCGCGTGTCCACGCAAAGGTTCCCGGCGTAGATATCGAGGAACTCCGCGCGCATCGCGGCGAACTCGGGATGGTCGGTGCCGATCTGGAAGGCCGCGATCAGCATGCCGCGCGCGCCCTGCGAGACGTGCGGGCGCAGCCGCTCGACGGACACGGGCGCCAGGCCGCGCTTCTCGCGCATCGCGTTCACCGTGCGCGCCATGTCGGGCGCCGTGTCGGCGAGCGTCCCGTCGAGGTCGAACAGCACCGCCTCAAGCACGCACGCACCCCATCATGTAGTTCACGTCCACGTCGCGGCCCAGCGCGTACATCTTGGTGATGGGATTGTAGGTCATGCCCGTGAGGTCGTTCACGGCGAGGCCCGCGTCGCGGCAGGCGCGGGTGAGCTCGGAAGGGCGGATGAACCGCGCGTACTCGTGCGTGCCGCGCGGCAGGATGTTCAGCACGTACTCGGCGCCCACGATCGCGAAGAGGAAGGACTTCGGGTTGCGGTTGATCGTCGAGAAGAACACGTGCCCGCCGGGCTTCACGAGCTTCGCGCAGGCCCGCACCGTGCTGGGCGGCTCCGGCACGTGCTCGAGCATCTCCATGCACGTGACGACGTCGAAGGTCCCGGGTTGCTCGTCGGCAAGCGCCTCGGCGGAAACGAGCCGGTAGCCGACCGCGCTGCCGACTTCCTGCGCGTGGATCATCGCGACCTTGAGCGGCTTTTCGGACAGGTCGATGCCGGTGACCTGCGCGCCGCGCGCGGCCATCGCTTCGGCGAGGATGCCGCCGCCGCAGCCCACGTCCACCACGCGCTTGCCCGCGAGGCCGCCCGCGAGCCGCTCGATGTGCGCGAGCCGCAGCGGGTTGATGTCGTGCAGGGGCCGGAACTCCCCGTGCGGGTCCCACCAGCGATGGGCGAGCGCGCCGAACTTGTCGAGCTCGGCCGGATCGACGTTGGGGCGCGTCGAGCTCATGCGAGGCGCCTCGCCCACCACCGCGCCTTGCTGGCGAGCTCCTGCTCGTCGAGGCCCTGCAGCGCCCGGCCGGCCACGCGCGCGCGCCCGTCCACCCAGACGTGCGTCACGTGCTCGCGGCCCGCGACGTAGGCGAGGTGCGACAGGACGTCGAAGCAGGGAAGCGTCTCGACGGAGTCGATCTCGATCGCCGCGAGGTCCGCGGCCTTGCCCGGCGCGAGCGAGCCGATGGTGCCTTCGAGCCCGAGAGCGCGCGCGCCCTCGATGGTCGCCATCTCCAGCGCCTCGTGCGCCGGCACCGCGCGCGCATCTCCGCTCGCGCCCTTGGCGAGGAGCGCGGCCGTGCGCATCTCGTTGGCCACGTCGAGCCGGTTGTTGCTGGCCGCGCCATCCGTGCCCACGCCCACGCGGATGCCGCGCTGCCTCATCGCCGCCACGGGCGCGATGCCGCTCGCGAGCTTGAGGTTGGACGACGGGCAGTGCGCCACGCTCACGCCCTCGCGCGCCATCACGTCGAGCTCCTGCCCCTCGAGGTGGACGCTATGCACGGCGATGAGCCGCGGCCCTACCACGCCCAGGCGGCGCAGGCGCTCGAGGGGCCGCACGCCGTGCTGGGCCACGCCTTGCTCGATCTCGGCAAGCGTCTCGTGCACGTGGCAGTGGATCGGCACGTCGAGCTCTTCCGCGAGCACGGCGATCCGCCGCATGGTCTCGTCGCCTACCGTATAGGGCGCATGCGGCGCGAGGCAGAACGAGAGCAGCGACTCGCCCTTGTACTCGTCTCGCGTCGCGAGCCCCTTCTTCAGGTAACCCGCGGCATCGGCCGCGTAGGCGCTCGGGAACTCGATCGCGATCACTCCCAGCGAGGCCCGCATTCCGGCGCGAAGCGCGGCGCGCGCCGTGGCCCCGGGGAAGAAGTACATGTCGTTCACGCACGTGACGCCCGCGCGCAGCATCTCCGCCATGGCGAGGAGGCTTCCGTCGTGCACGAAGTCGTCGCCGACCCACTTCGCTTCCGCCGGCCATACGTGGTCCTGCAGCCAGGTCATGAGCGGCAGGTCGTCGGCGAAACCGCGCATGAGCGCCATCGCGGCGTGGCAGTGCAGGTTCACGAAGCCCGGAACGAGCGCATGGCGCTCGAGGCGGATCACGTCGCGCGCCTCGAAGCGCGAGTCCGCTTCGGCGCCCGGGACGATCGCCTCGATGCGCCCCGCGCGGATCGCCACGGCGTGATCGGCGAGGACGCCGCGCGGCTCCACGGGCACGACGTGCGCGGCGTGGATCAGGGTGTCGACGGCTTGCATGCGGAAAGGATGCAACAAAAAACCCCGCCGCAGCGGGGTTTTCTGCCGGCTCGAAAGGGCTTACTGCTTGGTGCCCTTGAACTCGATGTCCACGCGACGGTTCTTCTGGCGGCCCTCGGCGGTCTTGTTGGTCGCCACCGGCTGGGACTCGCCCTTGCCGATCGTGGTGACCTTCGAGGCCGGGATGCCCTTGCTCACCAGGTACTCCTTCACGGCCGCGGCGCGGCGCTCGGAGAGCTTCTGGTTGTAGGCATCGGTGCCGATGGAGTCGGTGTGGCCGGTCGCGATGACCATCTCGAGGTCCACGCCCTTCAGCTTGTCGAGCGCGGCGTCGATGCTCTTCTTGCCGTCGGGACGGACCACGGACTTGTCGAAGTCGAACAGCGCGTCGGCCTGGATCACGATGGCCTGGCGCACCGACTTGGGCGCGGCAGGAGCTGCGGCCGGGGTCGACGGCGAGGCCGGAGCCGCAGGAGCGGACGGCGCCGCAGGAGAGGCGGGCGAGGGAGCGGCGGGGGCCTTGGCAGGGTGGCACTCGGGCAGGTCCACGCCCGAGGTCACCACGCAGGCGCCCTGCTGGTCCTTCACGGCGGCGCCCTGCGAGTCCTGAAGGTTCGGGCCGGCGTCGGCCAGCGCGGAGCCGGCAGCCAGCGCGAATGCGCCGAGCGCGAGCATGCCAAGCGAGGAAATCTTCATGTTCGAAACTCCCAAGAGGAATGAATGATTGTTCGAGACTTTACTTTTTCTTTAAGTCGGCAAGCCCGGAAAACTGCTCGCGCCATCATACACAAACCCCCCCTCCTTCCACAACAGAAAGTGGGGCTTTGTGCAACAGTCTGGGGGTTGCGCGTTGCGTTTTCGCTACACCCCCCACGCGGGCGCCGGCGCTGGAAAGAGCGCCGGGAAGATGCTACAATTCGCGCAACGGCGCTTGAAAAATTAGAAGCCGAAACAAGCACTTAGAACATCCTCGCTGCAAAGCCCCGCCAGGTCCCCCATGGAACAGTTCGCCAAGGAAACGCACCCGATCAGCCTCGAGCAGGAAATGCGGCGCTCGTACCTCGATTACGCCATGAGCGTGATCGTGGGACGCGCCCTCCCGGACGTCCGCGACGGCCTCAAGCCCGTCCATCGCCGGGTGCTCTACGCGATGCACGAGCTGTCCAACGACTGGAACAAGCCGTACAAGAAATCCGCGCGCATCGTGGGCGACGTGATCGGCAAGTACCACCCGCACGGCGACACGGCGGTGTACGACACGATCGTGCGCATGGCGCAGGACTTCAGCCTGCGCTACCCGCTCGTGGACGGGCAGGGCAACTTCGGCAGCGTCGACGGCGACAACGCCGCGGCCATGCGCTACACCGAGATCCGCATGGCGAAGATCGCGCACGAGCTGCTCGCCGATCTCGACAAGGAGACCGTCGACTTCGGCCCCAACTACGACGGCAGCGAATCCGAGCCGCTCGTGCTGCCGGCCAAGTTCCCCAACCTGCTGGTGAACGGCTCGGCCGGCATCGCGGTCGGCATGGCGACCAACATCCCGCCGCACAACCTGGGCGAGGTGGTTGATGCGTGCCTGCAGCTGCTGAAGGAACCCGAGACCTCCATCGGCGAGCTCGTGAAGATCGTCCCGGCGCCCGATTTCCCCACCGCGGGAATCATCTACGGCGTGGCCGACGTGCAGGAGGGCTACCTCACCGGGCGCGGGCGCGTCGTGATGCGCGCGCGCACGCACGTCGAGGACCTCGACAAGGGCGTGCGCCAGGCGATCGTCGTCGACGAGCTGCCCTACCAGGTGGGCGGCGACCAGCTGCTCACCAAGATCGCCGACCTCGTGCGCGAGAAGCGCATCGAGGGGATCTCCGACCTGCGCAACGAAAGCGACAAGAAGGGCACGCGCATCGTGATCGAATTGAAGCGCGGCGAGGTCGCGGAGATCGTGCTGAACAACCTCTACAAGCTCACGCCGATGCAGGAGAGCTTCGGCATGAACATGGTCGCGCTGGTCGACGGCCAGCCGAGGCTGCTGAACCTGAAGCAGTTCCTCGACGCGTTCCTGCGCCACCGGCGCGAGGTCGTCACGCGCCGCACGGTGTACGACCTGCGCAAGGCGCGCGACCGCGGCCACATCCTCGAGGGCCTCGCGGTGGCGCTGTCCAACGTGGACGAGGTGATCGCCATCATCAAGGGCTCGGCCACGCCCGCCGTGGCGAGGACCGAGCTCATGGCCCGCGCGTGGCGCTCGCAGCTCGTCGAGGAAATGCTCACGCGCGCCGCCGCCGAGCAGTTCCGCCCCGAGTCGCTGCCCAAGGAGTTCGGCCTCGCGAAGGCGGCCGACGGGGCGAGCGGCTACCGGCTCTCCGATGTCCAGGCGCAGCGCATCCTCGAGATGCAGCTGCAGCGCCTCACGGGCCTGGAACAGGACAAGATCCTCTCCGAATACCGCGAGGTGATCGCGATGGTCGAGGACCTGCTCGACATCCTCGCCCGCCCCGAGCGCGTGACGGCGATCATCGGCGACGAGCTCGCCGAGGTGAAGCGCGAGTTCGGCGACAAGCGCAGGAGCGAGATCGTCGTGAACGGCGAGGAGCTGCAGATCGAGGACCTGATCGCCTCCGAGGACGTGGTGGTGACGCTCTCGCAGCAGGGCTACATCAAGGCGCAGCCGCTCGACGAATACCGCTCGCAGAAGCGCGGCGGGCGCGGCAAGCAGGCGGCCGCCACCAAGGAAGACGACTTCATCGAGAAGCTCTTCATCGCCAACACGCACGACCACGTGCTGTGCTTCTCGAACAAGGGCAAGCTCTACTGGATCAAGGTCTACGAGGTGCCCCAGGGCAGCCGCACCAGCCGCGGCAAGCCCATCGTGAACCTCCTCAAGATGGACGAGGGCGAGCGCATCAACGCGATCCTGCCGGTGAAGGTGTTCAGCGAGGACAAGTACGTGTTCTTCGCCACGCAGGAAGGCGTGGTCAAGAAGACGGCGCTTTCGGAGTACTCGCGCCCGCGCCCGTCGGGGATCATTGCGGTGGACCTGGACGAGGGCGATTGCCTGGTGGGCGTGGCGCTCACCGACGGCAAGCACGACGTGATGCTCTTCTCGGACGAGGGCAAGGCCGTGCGCTTCGACGAGAACGACGTGCGCCCCATGGGCCGCGGGGCGCGCGGCGTGCGCGGCATGAACCTCGCCAAGGGCGGGCGCGTGATCGCGCTGCTGGTGGCCGAGAACGAGCAGCAAAGCGTGCTCACCGCCACCGAGAACGGCTACGGCAAGCGCACGCCGATCGCCGAGTACACGCGCCACGGGCGCGGCACGCAGGGCATGATCGCCATCCAGACCTCCGAGAGGAACGGCAAGGTCGTCGCCGCCACGCTCGCGGCGGCCGACGACGAGATCATGCTGATCACTTCCGGCGGCGTGCTGATCCGCACGCGCGTGAACGAGATCCGCGAGATGGGCCGCTCCACCCAGGGCGTGACCCTCATCAACCTCGGCGAGGGCGAGAAGCTCTCGGGCCTGCAAACCATCATGGATCGTGACGACGAAAATGGCGAAAACGGCAACGGCACGAACGGCAACGGCCACGCGGCCGCGGCCGAAGGCGAAGGCAAGGCCGAAAGCGGCCCCGAAGGCGGCCCCGAAGGCGAAGGCGGCGGCGCACCACATTAAGGCCACCTCGCGCATCTTCAACTTCGGCGCGGGCCCGGCCACGATGCCGGTGGAAGTCCTCGAGAAGGCCAAGTGGGAGCTCGTCAACTGGCACGAGGCCGGCATGTCCGTGATGGAGATGAGCCATCGCGGCCCGGAGTTCATCCGCATCGCCGCCGAGGCCGAGGCGGACCTGCGCCGGCTCGCCGCCATCCCGAAGGGCTACAAGGTGCTCTTCCTGCAGGGCGGGGCCACGATGCACTTCTCGGCGGTCCCGATGAACCTGCTCGGCGGCAAGAAGCTCGCCGACTACGTGAACACCGGCGAATGGTCGAAGAAGGCCATCGCGGAAGCGAAGAAGTTCTGCCAGGTGAACGTGGCCGCCTCGAGCGAGGACCGCAACTTCACCTACGTCCCGAAGCAGGCGGCGTGGAAGCTTTCCGCGGACGCGGCCTACGTGCACGTATGCACCAACGAGACCATCGGCGGGGTCGAGTTCCACTGGACGCCGCAGACGGGCGAGGTGCCGCTGGTGGCCGACATGTCCTCGCACATCCTCTCGCGCCCGCTCGACGTCTCGAAGTACGGGCTCATCTACGCGGGGGCGCAGAAGAACATCGGTCCGGCGGGCCTCGTCGTGGTGATCGTGCGCGAGGGGCTGCTCGGGCAGGCGCTGCCGGACACGCCCAACGTCCTCAACTACAAGCTCATGGCCGAGGCGGATTCGATGCTCAACACCCCGCCCACGTTCTCGGTGTATCTCGCCGGCCTTACGTTCAAGTGGCTCCTCGAGCGCGGCGGGCTCGCGGCGGTCGAGAAGGCCAACGTCGCCAAGGCGAAGCTGCTCTACGGGTACATCGACGCGCAGGACTTCTACTCGAATCCCGTCGCGAAGGAGGACCGCTCGCGGATGAACGTGCCGTTTCGGCTGCGCGACGATTCCCTCGACGCGAAGTTCCTCGCCGAGGCCGAGGCGCGGGGGCTGTCGCAGCTGAAGGGCCACCGCTCGGTGGGCGGCATGCGCGCCTCGATCTACAACGCGATGCCGATGGAAGGCGTCGAGGCGCTCGTGGAGTTCATGGAAGAGTTCCGCAAGAAGAACGGCTGACCATGGCGAGCCTCAAGTACCGCGTCGCGACGTACAACGCGATCTCGGCGAAGGGACTCGAGCGCTTCCCCGCCGGCGGCTACATCGTCGGGAGAGCGATCGCGCACCCGGACGCGATCCTGCTGCGCTCCCATGCGCTGCAGCTCTCGGAGATCCCCGCCTCGGTGAAGGCGGTGGGCCGCGCCGGCACCGGCGTGAACAACATCCCCGTCGAGGCCATGAGCCAGCGCGGCGTTCCCGTGTTCAACGCGCCCGGCGCCAACGCGAACGCGGTGAAGGAGCTCGTCTTCGCCGCGATCCTCGCCGCCGCGCGCAACGTCGTTCCCGCGGCGCAGTACGTGAAGGAGCTGGCCGCCGGCGACGGGTACGAGGCGAGGGTCGAGGAGGGCAAGAAGCAGTTCGCCGGCCACGAGCTGCCCGGGCGCACGCTCGGCATCGTGGGCCTGGGCGCGATCGGCGGGCTGGTTGCCGACACCGCGATCAAGCTCGGCATGAAGGTGCTGGGCTACGACCCGGACATCACGGTGGACAACGCCTGGCGCCTGCCATCGGCGGTGAAGCGCGCGGCTTCCATCGACGAGGTGATGAAGCACTCCGATGTCGTCACCCTGCACCTGCCGCTCAACGACAAGACACGCCATCTCGTGGATTCGAAGCGCCTCGCGCACTCGCCGGGGCGCCTGGTGCTGCTGAACTTCGCGCGCGATGCGATCGTGGAGGAGGCGGCGGTGCTGAAGGCGCTCTCGGAGAAGCACCTGCGCATGTACGTGACCGACTTTCCCAGCCCGAAGCTCGCCGCGCACCCGGGCGTGCTGGCACTTCCGCACCTGGGCGCTTCCACCGAGGAGGCCGAGGAGAACTGCGCCCACATGGTCGTGGACCAGCTGCGCGCCTTCCTCGAGGAGGGCGCGGTCGCCAACTCGGTCAACTTTCCCTCCGTCGAGATGGCGCGCGAATCGCCGCATCGCATCGCCATCGCGAACGCGAACGTGCCCAACATGCTGGGGCAGATTTCGACTACGATGGCGCAGGCGGGCCTCAACATCCACAACATGGTGAACAAGTCCAAGGGCGAGATGGCGTACACGCTCGTCGACCTCGACAGCGCCGCCGACCCGGGCCTCATCGAACGCATCGCGCGCATCCCCGGCGTCCTTTCGATCCGCACCGTGCCCCCGCTGGCCGCCGACAAATGAGCGGCCCTTCCGAGCTCGACCGGCTGCGCGCCGCCATCGACCGCGTCGACGACGAGATCCTCGGGCGCCTGAACGAGCGCGCGCGGCTCGCGCGCGAGATCGGCACGCTCAAGGTGGGCCAGGCCTACCGCCCCGAGCGCGAGGCCCAGGTCCTCGCGCGCATGAAGCAAGCCAATCCCGGGCCGCTGCAGGGCGAGACCGTGGCGCTGCTCTTCCGCGAGATCATGTCCGCCTGCCTCGCGCTCGAGCGCCCCATCACCGTGGCCTACCTGGGCCCGCGCGGCACGTTCAGCGAGCGCGCCGCCATGAAGCACTTCGGGCTGGCCGCCGAAGCGGTCGAGCAGCCGTCCATCGACGAGGTGTTCCGCGCGGTCGAGTCGGGCGCGGCGGACTTCGGCGTGATTCCCGTCGAGAATTCCACCGAGGGCGCCGTCGGCCGCTCCCTCGACCTCATGCCGCAATCGCCGCTCAAGGTGTGCGGCGAGGTGGTCCTGCGCATCCACCACCACCTCATGTCGATGACGCAGCCGCGCAGCCTGGACGAGATCCGCCGCGTGTTCTCGCACGGCCAGTCGCTCGCGCAATGCCACGAGTGGCTCAACCGCAACGTGCCGCGTGCCGAGCGGGTCGCCGTCTCGAGCAATGCCGAGGCGGCGCGCCGTGCCGCGGGCGAGGCGGGCTCGGCGGCGGTCGCGGGCGAGATGGCCGCGCAGCACTACGGGCTTGCGATCCTCGCCTCGAACATCGAGGACGAGCCCAACAACACGACGCGCTTCCTCGTGGTGGGCGGCTACGAGCCCAAGCCCTCGGGCCGCGACAAGACCTCGATGATCCTCTCGGCGAAGAACCGCGCCGGCGCGGTCTACGAGATGCTCACGCCGTTCGCCACGCGCGGCGTGTCGATGACCAAGTTCGAGTCGCGCCCCTCGCGCGTCGCGCTCTGGGAATACCTCTTCTTCGTCGACATAGAGGGCCACCGCGACGATCCCAACGTGGCCGCGGCGCTCGCGGACGTGGAGCGCATCGCGGGCTACCTCAAGGTGCTCGGCTCCTATCCCGCGGCCGTTCTCTGACCCCATGGACCTCAAGGACCTCGCGCCCGCCCACGTGCGGGCCATCGCGCCGTACGTAGCCGGCAAGCCCATCGCCGAGACCGCGCGCGAGATCGGCATGCCCGAGGCCGACATCCTCAAGATGGCCTCCAACGAGAGCCCCATCGGCCCGTCGCCGCGCGCCGTGGCGGCCATCCGAGGCGTGCTCGACGGCCTGCACTACTATCCCGACGCGTACGAGTTCAGGGCCGCGCTCACGCGCAAGATCGGCGTGCGCGACGACAACCTCGTGCTGGGCAACGGCTCCAACGACGTGCTGGAGCTCGCGGCGCGCGCGTTCCTCACGCGCGAGGATTCGGCCGTCTACTCGCAGTACGCGTTCCTCGTCTACCCGCTGGTGGTCCAGGCGGTCGGCGCGGCCCACGTGGTCGTGCCGGCGCGCAATTACGGCAACGACCTGGAGGCGATGGCGCGGGCGGTGCGCGCGGACACGAAGATCGTCTTCCTCGCCAACCCCAACAATCCCACCGGCACCTTCAACCCGTGGCCGGAGGTCCGCGCGTTCCTCGGGCGCATCCCGCCGCGCGTGCTGGTCGTGCTGGACGAGGCCTACGGCGAATACCTGCCCGACGACCTGCAGTCGGATACGCACCATTGGATCGGCGAGCATCCCAACCTCGTCGTCTCGCGCACCCTTTCGAAGGCCTACGGGCTCGCGGGGCTGCGCATGGGCTACGCGGTGGCCGACCCGGTGATCGCGGAGGTCATGAACCGCGTGCGCCAGCCGTTCAACACCAACTCGCTGGCGCTCGCCGCCGCGCGCGCCGCCCTGGACGACCACGAGTTCATCGCGCGCAGCCGTGCCGTGAACGCGGCCGGCCTCGTGCAGCTGCGCGAGGGCTTCGAGCGGCTGGGCCTCGAATACATCCCGTCGCGGGCGAACTTCATCACCGTGCGCGTGGGCGACGCCGCGCGCGTCTTCCGCGAGCTGCTGGAGCGGGGCGTCATCGTGCGGCCCATCGCCAACTACGGCATGCCCGAGCACCTGCGCGTGACCGTGGGGCTGCCCGAGCACAACGCGCGCTTCCTCGCGGCGCTCGAGCTCGCGCTCGCCCCGGCCTGACATGCGCAAGCTCAAGAGCCTCGCGGTGGTCGGCGTGGGCCTCATCGGCGGCTCCTTCGCGCTCGCCGCCAGGCGCGCCGGCGCGGCCGCGAGCATCGTGGGTTACGACCGCGACGCCGCGGCCCTGCAGCGCGCCATCGAGCTCGGCGTGATCGACACCGCGGCCGACTCGGTGACCGATTGCGCGCGCGGCGCCGAGCTGGTGATGGTCGCCGTGCCCGTGCGCGCGCTGGGCCCCGTGCTGCACGACCTCGGCATGGCCCTCGAGCCCGACGCGGTGGTCACCGACGCCGGCAGCACCAAGGCGGAGATCACGCGGCTTGCCAAGGAGGAGCTGCGCGAGCGTTTCGAGAGGTTCGTTCCCGGGCACCCGATCGCCGGGCGCGAGACGAGCGGCGTGGAGTCCGCGTCGGCCGACCTCTTCCGCGGCGCCCGCGTGGTGCTCACGCCCGAAGCGGCGACCTGCGCGCCGGCGGTCGCGACGGTGCGTGCCGTGTGGGAAGCGGCCGGGGCGAAGGTCTGCACCATGGACGCCGAAATGCACGACCGCGTCTTCGCGGCGGTGAGCCACCTGCCGCACATCCTTTCCTTCGCCCTCGTCTCCGAGATCGCCTCGCGCGAGGACGCGGCCGAGCTCCTCGAGTTCGCCGCCGGGGGCTTCCGCGACTTCACGCGCATCGCGGCGAGCTCGCCCGAGATGTGGCGCGACATCGCGCTGCAGAACCGCGAAGCGCTGCTGAAGGAAATGGATCGATACGCCGCGCGACTCGCGGTGTTCCGCGAGCTCGTCGAGCGGGGCGACGGCGCGGGCCTGCAGCGGCTCATGGCGGAGGCGCGCGCGGCGCGCCTGGGCATGGGCGCGGCGCGCCGCGCGACGGCCGGCGAATAGCGTGCGGACCCTGGAGCTGCCGAGCGCCACGCGCGCCGCCGGAGTCCTGCGGCTTCCGGGCTCGAAGAGCATCTCCAACCGCACGCTGCTGCTGGCAGCGCTCGCGCGCGGCACCACGGAGCTCAGGGCGCTGCTCGATTCCGACGACACGCGCGTGATGCGCGAGGCGCTGGCGGCCCTGGGCGTGCCCGTCGTGGCGCGCGAGGGGCCGGAGCACGTCGTCGTGACGGGCATCGGGCAGGCGGCGGGCTTCCCGGTGAAGGAAGCCCAGCTGTTCCTCGGCAACGCGGGCACCGCGTTGCGGCCGCTTACCGCGGTGCTGGGCTTCGCCGACGGCCGCTATGGCCTGTCGGGCGTGCCGCGCATGCACGAACGCCCGATCGGCGACCTCGTGGATGCGCTGCGCCGCGCGGGCGCGAACATCGACTATCGCGGCAAGCCGGGCTTCCCGCCGCTCGCCGTCGCGCCTTTCGGCCCTGGGCGGACGCAGGCGTTGCGCGTGCGCGGCGACGTTTCGAGCCAGTTCCTCTCGGCCCTCCTCATCGCGCTGGGGTGGAGCGGTCGCGCGGCGCGGGTCGAGGTCGAGGGCGATCTCATCTCGAAGCCGTACGTCGAGCTCACGCTGGGCCTCATGCGCCGCTTCGGAATCGAGGTGCGGCGCGAGGACTGGAGCGCGTTCGAGATTCCTGCGGGCGTCGGCTACGTGTCGCCCGGGCTCGTGGACGTCGAGGGCGACGCCTCGTCGGCCTCGTACTTCCTCGCGGCCGGCGCGCTGGGCGGCGGTCCCGTGCGCGTGGAGGGCGTGGGCAGCGAGAGCCTGCAGGGCGACGTGCAGTTCGCCCGCGTGCTCGAGCGCATGGGCGCGCGCATCGCCATGGGCCCCAGCTGGATCGAGGCATCCTCGGGCGCGAAGCTCTCCGGCATCGACTTCGACGCGAACCTCATTCCCGACGCGGCGATGACGGCGGCGGTGCTCGCGCTCTTCGCGACGGGCCCCACGCGCATCCGCAACATCGCGAGCTGGCGCGTGAAGGAGACCGACCGCATCGCGGCGATGGCCACGGAGCTGCGCAAGTTCGGCGCGGCGGTCGAGGAGGGGCCCGACTTCATCGCCATCGATCCCCCCGCGTCCTTTCTCGCGCCCCGCGCCTCGCGCCCCGAGCCCCACGCTTCGCGCCTCGCGCCCATCCCGGTCGACACCTACGACGACCACCGCATGGCGATGTGCTTCGCGCTCGCCTCCTTCGGCCCGCGGCCCGTGCGCATCAACGACCCGGGGTGCGTGTCCAAGACGTTTCCGGCGTTCTTCGATGAATTCGCCCGCATCGCCTCCTGAGCCGCGCACGGTGCCCGTGATCGCGATCGACGGGCCGTCGGCCTCGGGCAAGGGCACGGTCGCCGCCGAGGCGGCGCGCGCGCTGGGCTTCCATTACCTCGACAGCGGGGCGCTCTACCGCCTCGCCACGCTCGCCGCGCTCCAGGCAGGCACGCCGCTCGACGACGGGGCGGCCCTGGCCGCCGTGGCCGGCGCCATGCAGGTGGAGTTCCGCGACGGCGCCACGCGCCTTGCCGGGGCGGATGTGACCGAAGCATTGCGAACCGAGGAGGTGAGCGCGGCCACTTCCCGGGTGGCTGCGCAGCCCGCGGTGCGCAGCGCGTTGCTGGCCCGCCAGAGGGCATTCCGGCGCTTTCCGGGCCTGGTGGCCGAGGGGCGGGACATGGGCTCCGTGGTGTTCCCGGACGCCCCCCTCAAGGTGTTCCTCACCGCCGACGTGGCCACCCGTGCTGCGCGGCGTCATAAGCAGTTGATGGAAAAGGGAATGTATGCCAAAATAGAAGATGTTGTGGAGGAGCTCCGGCAGCGGGACGAGAGAGACAGCTCGCGCGCCGTGGCACCGCTAAGGCATTATCCCGACGCACTTTTTCTCGACACCACGGGGCTCGACGTGCCGGGCGCAGTCCGGCAGGTCCTGCAGTGGTGGGAGGCGAGGGCGCCGCGCTAGCGCGGATCTTCCAGAACGAGGGTGAAAAAACCAAGGGTGTCAGGGGGTTACGAATAGCCTCCTGGCGATGATCAACGACGGCCCTGCCGTCCAACCAGTGAAAGCCAGGTTTTCATGTTGTCCCAAACCGCAACCCAATCCCCCAGCGAAAACAGCTTCGCCGCGCTCTTCGAGGAGAGCCTCGCGCGCCAGGAAATGCGCGTCGGTGAAGTGATCACCGCCGAGGTCGTCTCGGTCGACCCGAACGTCGTGATCGTGAACGCGGGGCTCAAGTCCGAAAGCACCATCGCAACCGAGGAATTCAAGAACGATCGCGGCGAAGTCGAGGTGAAGCCCGGCGATTTCGTCTCCGTGGCCATCGAGGCGCTGGAAGACGGATTCGGCGCGACCAAGCTCTCGCGCGACAAGGCGAAGAAGCTCGCCGCGTGGACGAGCCTCGACGACGCGCTCGCCAACGGGACGATCATCAAGGGCGTCGTATCCGGAAAAGTGAAGGGCGGCCTCACCGTCATGGTGAACGGCATCCGCGCCTTCCTGCCCGGCTCGCTCGTGGACCTGCGTCCCGTCAAGGACACCTCCCACTTCGAGAACAAGGAGCTGGAGTTCAAGGTCATCAAGCTCGACCGCAAGCGCAACAACGTGGTGGTGTCGCGCCGCGCCGTGATGGAAGAGACCGCCGGCGTCGAGCGCCAGCAGCTGCTCGAGAGCCTCAAGGAAGGCGCCATCGTGAAGGGAGTGGTGAAGAACATCACCGACTACGGCGCGTTCGTGGACCTGGGCGGCATCGACGGCCTGCTGCACATCACCGACCTCGCCTGGCGCCGCGTGAAGCACCCGACCGAAGTGCTCTCCGTGGGCGACGAGGTCACCGCCAAGATCCTCAAGTTCGACGCCGAGAAGAACCGCGTCTCGCTGGGCCTGAAGCAGCTGGGCGAGGACCCGTGGATCGGCATCTCGCGCCGCTACCCGCAGGGCACGCGCCTGTTCGGCAAGGTGACCAACATCACCGACTACGGCGCGTTCGTCGAGATCGAGAGCGGCATCGAGGGCCTGGTGCACGTCTCCGAGATGGACTGGACCAACAAGAACGTCCATCCCGCCAAGGTGGTGTCGCTCGGCGACGAGGTGGAGGTGATGATCCTCGAGATCGACGAGGACCGCCGCCGCATCTCGCTCGGCATGAAGCAGTGCATGCCGAACCCGTGGGAAGAGTTCGCGATGAACCACAAGAAGGGCGACAAGGTGAAGGGCGTGATCAAGTCCATCACCGACTTCGGCGTGTTCATCGGCCTGCCCGGCAACATCGACGGCCTCGTGCACCTGTCGGACCTTTCCTGGCAGCAGCCGGGCGAGGAGGCGGTGAAGAACCTCAAGAAGGGCGACGAGGTGGAGACCGTGGTGCTGTCGATCGACGTCGAGCGCGAGCGCATCTCGCTCGGCATCAAGCAGCTCGAGGGCGACCCGTTCGGCAACTATGTCTCGACCCACGACAAGGGGAACGTGGTGAAGGGCGTGGTGAAGTCGATCGAGTCCAAGGGCGCCGTGATCGAGCTCGAGAAGGACGTGGAGGGGTACCTGCGCGCCTCCGAGATCTCGCGCGACCGCGTGGAGGACGTGAGCAAGCACCTCTCCGAGGGCCAGCAGATCGAGGCGGTCATCGTGAACATCGACCGCAAGAGCCGCTCCATCAACCTGTCCATCAAGCAGAAGGACGCGGCCGAAGAAGCCGCCGCCATGCAGAAGCACAGCGCCGAGAGCAACGCCGCCGCCGCGGGCACCACCAACCTGGGCGCCCTGCTGAAGGCGAAGCTGTCGGGCTCCAAGGACAAGGAATAGGACCATAGAAAAAGCAGGGGGGGACCGCGCCATGACGAAGTCTCAGCTCATCGAGCTGTTGAGCGCGAGGCATAGCCAGCTGGCGCCGAAGGACGCGGAGCTCGCGGTGAAGACCATGCTCGATGCGATGGCGCATACGCTCGCATCGGGCAACCGCATCGAGATCCGCGGCTTCGGCAGCTTCGGCCTGAACTATCGTCCGCCGCGAACGGGGCGCAACCCCAAGACCGGCGAGAAGGTCCAGGTGCCGCGCAAGTACGTCCCGCATTTCAAGGCGGGAAAGGAATTGCGCGAGCGCGTGGACTACCACGAGGGTTGAAGGTGCAAGTGAGGCAAGCGACGGCGGACCCTGTGTCCGCCGTTTTTTTTGTCGGGGGCGGTAGAATGACGCCACATTCCCGGGGCTGCCGAATGCAAACCGTCGTCTGGATCGTGCGCCTGGCCATCGTGCTGGTGCTCGTGTGGTTCGCGGTGAAGAACGCGCAGGACGTGACCCTCACGGGGCTGCCGGGCCAGACCTGGCAGGCGCCGCTCGTCTTCGTGCTGCTCACCGTCTTCGTGGCGGGCGTGGTGATCGGGCTGCTCGCCTGGGTGCCCACCGTGGTGCGCCAGCGGCGCGAGCTCGGGCGCCTGCGCCGCGCGGCCGCGCCTGCGGCCGCGCTCCCCGCGGGCGAGGACGAGCCGCCGCATGGAATTTGAGTTCTGGTGGCTGCTCGCCCTGCCGGTGTTCTTCGGCATGGGCTGGATAGCCGCGCGGGTGGACATCAAGTCGCTGCTCTCGGAGTCGCGCGCGCTGCCCTCGTCGTATTTCCGCGGGTTGAACTTCCTGCTGAACGAGCAGCCCGACAAGGCCATCGAGTCGTTCCTCCAGGTCGCCAAGGAGAACCCGCAGATCGTCGAGCTCCAGTTCGCCCTCGGCAGCCTCTTCCGGCGCCGCGGCGAGGTCGACCGCGCCATCCGCATGCACCAGGACCTGGTGAACCGCGACGACCTGCCGCCTGAGGAGCGCCGCCAGGCCTCCTTCGAGCTGTCGCAGGACTACTTCAAGGCGGGGCTGCTCGACCACGCCGAGGAAGTCCTCGCGCGCATGGGCGAGCTCGAGCCCTCCGAGGAAGTGCACCGCCACCTGCTCGACATCTACATCCAGGAAAAGGACTGGCGCAAGGCGATCGAGGCGGCGCGCAAGCTCGAGGTGAGCGCGCGGCGCAACTACCAGAAGGAGATCGCCAACTATTTCTGCGAGCTTGCGATCACCGCGCACGTGCACAACCGGCCCGAGGAGGCCCAGCGCCACCTCGCCGAGGCGCTCGAGGCGAACCGCAAGTGCGTGCGGGCGAACCTGCTGCGCGGCGAATGGCTCGCGCGCGCCGGGCGCCACGAGGAGGCGCTCGAGGCGTGGAAGGCGATCGAGTCGCAGGATCCCGCCTATTTCGGCCTCGCCGCCGAGGGGATGGTGGAGAGCTACAAGGCGCTCGGGCGCCCGGACGAGGGCCTTGCGCTGCTGCGCGGCCTGCAGCACCGCTACCCGGGGCTCGACCTGCTGAACGTCGTCTACCAGACCACCGCGGAGATCGAGGGCGACGAGGCGGCCTGGCGCCTCGTGCGCGACGAGGTGCGCCGCAATCCCACGCTGGTGGGCCTGGACCGCCTGATCGACGCGGAGCTCGTGCGCGCGCCGCCCGAGCGCCGCCAGGACCTGCAGCTCATGAAGAACCTCGTCCACACCAACGCGCAGGCGCTCGCCGTGTACCTGTGCGAGAACTGCGGCTTCAAGGCACGGCAATTCTTCTGGCAATGCCCCGCGTGCGGGGGGTGGGAGACGTTCCTCCCGCGCCGCACCGCCGAGCTGGACAGCGCGGGACGCCATCTCGCAAGGATGCAAATTGGACAATAAGCGAATCATCGTTGCGCTCGACGTGGCCGACGCCGATGCCGCGCTCGCGCTTGCGGCCCGGCTCGATCCGAAGCGCTGCCGCGTGAAGGTGGGCAAGGAGCTCTTCGTGGCGGCCGGCCCCGAGGTGGTGCGCCGCCTGCAGGAGCGCGGCTACGAGGTCTTCCTCGACCTCAAGTTCCACGACATCCCCAATACCGTCGCGGGCGCCTGCCGCGCGGCCGCGCGCCTGGGCGTGTGGATGATGAACGTGCACGCGAGCGGGGGCGAGGCGATGCTGCGCGCCGCGCGCGAGGCGATCGAGACCGTGGTGCGGCCGCCGCTGCTCATCGGCGTGACGGTCCTCACGAGCCTCGCCGAGGCGGACCTGGAGCGCGTGGGATACGCGGGCTCCGTGATCGAGAACGTGGAGCGGCTCGCGCGCCTTTCGCGCGCGTGCGGCCTGGACGGCGTGGTGTGCTCGGCCGAGGAGGCGCCGCTCGTGCGCAAGGCGACCGGCGACGACTTCATCCTCGTCACGCCCGGCATCCGCCTCGCGGGCGAGCGCTCCGACGACCAGGCGCGCATCGTGACGCCCCCCGAGGCGATCCGGCGCGGCGCCAACTACCTGGTGATCGGCCGGCCCGTCACGCAGGCGCCCGATCCCGGCGCGATGCTCGAGTCCATCGACGAGTCCCTCGGCGCGGGAGCGACGGCATGAAGGTGAGCATCATCGGCACCGGGTACGTGGGCCTCGTCACCGGGGCGTGCCTCGCCGACGTCGGCAACCACGTGCTGTGCTTCGACGTGGACAAGCGCAAGGTGGAACGCCTGCGCGCGGGCGAGATTCCCATCTTCGAGCCGGGCCTCGAGCAGATCGTGCGCGGCAACGTGGCGAGCGGGCGGCTTTCCTTCACGAACGACGCGCGCGAGAGCGCGCTCTACGCGAAGCTGCACATGATCGCCGTGGGCACCCCGCCCGGCGAGGACGGCTCGGCCGACCTGCAGTACGTGCTCGCGGCCGCACGCGGGATCGCGACCCACATGGACGGCCCGCGGGTCATCGTGGACAAGTCCACGGTGCCGGTGGGCACGGCCGACAAGGTCCGCGAGACGGTGGCCCGGACGCTCAAGGAGCGCGGCGTCTCGCATCCTTTCTCGATGGTGTCGAATCCCGAGTTCCTCAAGGAGGGCGCGGCGGTCGAGGACTTCATGCGCCCCGACCGCATCGTGATCGGCGCCGAGGATGCCGACGCGATCGCCACCATGCGCGAGCTCTACGGGCCCTTCCAGCGCAACCACGAGCGCCTCCAGGTGATGGACATCCGCTCGGCGGAGCTCACCAAGTACGCCGCCAACGCGATGCTCGCCACGCGCATCTCCTTCATGAACGAGCTGGCGCTGCTGGCCGAGCGGCTCGGCGCCGACATCGAGCACGTGCGCATCGGCATCGGCTCGGACCCGCGCATCGGCTACCACTTCCTGTATCCGGGCGCGGGATACGGCGGCTCGTGCTTCCCGAAGGACGTGACCGCGTTGCTGCGCACCGCCCAGGAGAACGGGCTCGACCTCAAGGTCGTGCGCGCCGTGGAAGAGGCCAACGAGCGCCAGAAGGGCGTGATGGCCGAGAAGATCGCGCGGCGCTTCGGCGAAGACCTGAAGGGCAAGCGCTTCGCCATGTGGGGCCTCGCGTTCAAGCCCAACACCGACGACATGCGCGAGGCGCCCAGCCGCGTGATGATCGCCGAGCTGCTCAGGCGCGGGGCGAGCGTCACCGCCTTCGACCCGGTCGCCATGCCCGAAGCGCGCCACGTCTACGCGAACGAGAAGGGCGTGGCCTTCGCGGCCGGCGCGGTGGAAGCCTTGCAGGGGGCCGACGCGCTGGTGATCATGACCGAATGGAAGGAGTTCCGCAGCCCCGATTTCGCGGCGGTGAAGCAGATGCTGCGCTCGCCGGTGATCTTCGACGGGCGCAACCTCTACGAGCCTTCGGTCGTCGCGGGGCACGGCATCGAGTACTACCCGATCGGGCGGCTCGGCCCGCGATGACGAAGCTGCCCGACTTCGCGCGCGCGCGCGTCCTCGTGGCGGGCGACGTCATGCTCGACCGCTACTGGTTCGGCGACGTGAGCCGCATCTCGCCCGAGGCGCCGGTGCCGGTGGTGCACGTGAAGCGCACGGAGGAGCGCCCGGGAGGGGCGGCCAACGTGGCGCGCAACGTGAGCGCGCTCGCGGGGTCGGCGACGCTCCTTGCCGTCGTGGGCGACGACGAGGCCGCGGGCACCCTGGAAAAGCTCCTCGAGCGCGAGCACGTGAAGGCGTCGCTGCACCGCGACCCGGAGCTTTCCACCACCGTGAAGCTGCGCGTGATCGGCCAGCAGCAGCAGCTCCTGCGCATCGATTTCGAGCGCGCGCCCAGCCGCGAGGTGCTTTCGGCCAAGCTCGACGAGTACGAGAGGCTCGTGGATGCCGCCGATGCGGTCGTGCTCTCCGACTACGGCAAGGGCGGGCTCGAGCACGTGCAGGCGATGATCGCGGCCGCGCGCAAGCACGGCAAGCCGGTGCTGGTCGACCCGAAGGGCGACGACTATTCGCGCTATCGCGGCGCCACGGTGCTCACGCCCAACCGCTCGGAGTTCCGCGAGGTGGCCGGCCGCTGGAGCGACGAGGCGGATCTCGCGCGCCGCGCGCAGAAGTTGCGCGCCGACCTGGGCCTGGACGCGCTCGTGGTCACGCGAAGCGAGGAGGGCATGTCGCTCTTCACGGCGAATGAAAGCCACCACGAGCCCACGGTGGCGCGCGAGGTGTACGACGTGAGCGGCGCGGGCGACACCGTGATCGGCGTGCTGGCCCTGATGGTGGCGAGCGGCGCGAACCTGCACGAGGCCATGCGCGTGGCCAACCATGCCGCCGGCATCGTGGTGGGCAAGCTCGGGACCGCGGTGGTGCACCGCGAAGAGCTCGCCGCGAGCCTCGGGGAGCGCTAGATGGCGGTCATCGTCACCGGCGCGGCCGGGTTCATCGGCTCCAACCTCGTGAAGGCGCTCAACGCGCGCGGCGAGCGCGACATCATCGCGGTGGACAACCTCTCGCGGGCCGAGAAGGTCGCCAACCTCACGGACCTGGAGCTCGCCGACTTCATCGACAAGCGCGACCTCGAGGGACGCATCGCCGCGGGCGAGTTCGACGGGCGCGTCACCGCCGTGCTGCACCAGGGCGCCTGCTCGGACACGATGGAGAGCGACGGGCGCTACATGATGCAGAACAACTACGAGTACTCGCTCGCGCTCATGGAATGGTGCCTCGCCCGCGGCGTGGACTTCATCTACGCTTCCTCGGCCTCCGTGTACGGCGGCGGCAGGGTGTTCCGCGAATCGCGCGAGCACGAGGCGCCGCTCAACGTGTACGGCTACTCCAAGTTCCTGTTCGACCAGGTGGTGCGCCGGCGCCTCGCGGCGAGGCCCGCCTCGCGCATCGCGGGTTTCCGCTACTTCAACGTGTACGGCCCGCGCGAGGCCCACAAGGGGCGCATGGCCTCTGTGGCGTTCCACTTCTTCGACCAGTACATGCGCGACGGGCGCGTGAGGCTCTTCGAGGGCAGCGGCGGCTTCGGGCCCGGCGAGCAGCGCCGCGATTTCATCTCGGTGGAGGATGTGGTGAAGGTGAACCTCTTCTTCCTGGACAACCCGCGAATCTCCGGCATCTTCAACGTGGGCACGGGACACGCCCAGTCGTTCAACGACGTGGCCCGCGCCACCGTGAACGCGGTGCGGCGCGCGCGCGGTGAAGGCCCGCACAGCCTCGAGGAGCTTCGCGTGGCGGGCACCATCGAATACATCCCGTTCCCCGCGCAGCTGGTCGGCAAGTACCAGAGCTTCACCGAGGCCGACATGTCGGCGCTGCGCGCGGCGGGCTACCGCGAGCCCTTCCTCGACGTGGAAGCGGGCGTGGGCCGCTACGTGGCCGCCCGCCTCGGGGCGAAGGCATGAAGCGCGCGGCGCTGGTGGCTGTCCTTGCGCTTGCCGGCTGCGCGGCGCAGCCCGCCCCGGTCGCGACGACGCCGCCCGCTGCGGCGGCCGGCCGCGTCGCGCTGGTGAATCCGGGATTCGAGGAGCCGATGGCGCAGGAGGCGATTTGCCCGCCCGGATGGGGATGCAGCGCGCACAACGACATGTCGGCATTCAGGTTCTTCGCGGATGCGAAGCGCCCGGCGAGCGGGGCGCGGAGCGGGTGCGTGGAACGCGTGGGCCGCGAGCCCTGGGCCCTGATGACCCAGGCCGCGCCGGACATCGCCTCCCTGCGAGGCAAGCACGTCCGCTTCACCGCGAACGTTCGCGTCGAGGGCGTCGTGGGCGATGGAGGCGGCGTGTTCATCCTCGCCCAGGGCGGCTCGGGCCAGACGCTCGCGCACGCGAAGGAGCAGCGGCAGGACACGCAGTTCTGGAATTCCATGCATGTGGATCTCGTGGTGCCGAGCGAAGCCTTCGTGCTGGAGGTGGGGCTCGTCCTCGAGGGCCGGGGCATGGCCTGCATCGACGACGCGGTCCTCGAGGTGATGCCCGGCAAATGACCGCGACGCTCGACCACTTCGTCGGTAACACCCCGCTTGTCCGCCTGCAGCGCATCGGCCGCGAGACGGGCAACGCGCTGCTCGCGAAGCTCGAGGGCAACAACCCCGCCGGTTCCGTGAAGGACCGGCCCGCGCTCTCGATGATCCTGGGCGCCGAGCGCCGCGGGCGCATCAAGCCGGGCGATACGCTCATCGAGGCGACCAGCGGCAACACCGGCATCGCGCTCGCCATGGTCGCCGCCATGCGCGGCTACCGCATGATCCTCGTGATGCCCGAGCACCTCTCGATCGAACGGCGGCAGACGATGGCCGCCTACGGCGCGAAATTCGTGCTGACGCCGGAGAAGGGCGGCATGGAGCTCGCGCGGGATACCGCCGAGCGCATGCGCGACGCCGGCGAAGGCGTGATCCTGGACCAGTTCGCCAACCCCGACAATCCGCTCGCCCACTACACCGGCACCGGCCCCGAGATCTGGCGCGATACCGAAGGCAAGGTCACGCACTTTGTCGCGACCATGGGCACCACGGGCACCATCATGGGCTGCTCGCGCTTCCTCAAGGAGAAGAACCCCGCGATCCAGGTGATCGGCGTGCAGCCGAAGGACGGCGCGTCGGTGCCCGGCATCCGCAAGTGGCCCGAGGCCTACCTGCCGAAGATCTTCGATCGCTCGCGCGTCGACCGCGTGATCGAGGTCTCGCAGGAGGAGAGCGAGGAAATGGCGCGGCGCCTTGCGCGCGAGGAGGGCATCTTCGCGGGCATCTCCTCGGGCGGCGGGCTCGCGGCGGCGCTGCGCGTGGCGCGAGAGGAGCGCGACGCGGTCATCGTGCACGTCGTCTGCGACCGCGGCGACCGCTACCTCTCCACGGGGGTCTTCCCCGCCTGATGGTCCCGATCCTCGTCTTCGACATCGAGACGGTCCCGGACGCGCAAGGCCTGCGCAAGCTCTGGGACGTGGCGCCGCAGGTGAGCGACGCGGCGGTCGTGGAGCTCGCGATGCAGCGGCGCCGGCAGGCCACCAACAACGATTTCCTCCCGCCGCATGTGCATAAGGTGGTGGCGATTTCCTGCGCGCTGAGAAGCGACGAGGGCGTGCGCGTCTGGTCCCTGGGCGCCCCCGGCGATCCCGAGCCGGAGGTCGTGAAGCGCTTCTTCGACGGGATCGAGAAGTACAAGCCGCAGCTCGTCTCGTGGAACGGCAGCGGCTTCGACCTCCCGGTCCTGCACTACCGTGCCTTGTTCCACGGCATCCCCGGCGGCTGCTATTGGGACACCGGCGATAACGACCGGGAATTCAAGTTCAACAACTACCTGTCCCGCTTCCACGCGCGCCACACCGACCTGATGGACGTCCTCGCGGGCTACCAGAACCGCGCCTGGGCGCCGCTCGACGAGATCGCGCAGCTCTGCGGGCTGCCCGGCAAGCTCGGCATGAGCGGCAGCGAGGTGTATGCGGCCTTCCAGCGCGGCGAGATCGAGGCGATCCGCCGCTACTGCGAGACGGACGTCGCCAATACGTACCTGCTCTACCAGCGCTTCCAGCTGATCCGCGGCAACCTCACGGCGGAGGCCTACGCCAGGGAGCTCGCGATGTTCCGCGCGTTCCTCGCGGCCTCGGACGCGCCGCACTGGAAGGAGTTCGCCGAGGCCTGGAAGTGACCGGCTACCGCCGGAAGGGCGTGCGCTCGTTCAGCTCATCCACGTAGGCCGAGATCCGCTCGCCTTCCTCTGCGAGGAACTCGTCCACGGCGCGGTTGAACGCGGGGTGCGCGAGCCAGTGGAAGGAGCGCGTGGCCTCGGGCATGAAGCCGCGCGCATGCTTGTGCTCGCCCTGCGCGCCGCCTTCGACGAGCGCGATGCCGTTCTCGATGGCGTGCTCGATCGCCTGGTAGTAGCAGGCCTCGAAATGCAGGCCGGGCACGTACTCGACGCTTCCCCAGTAGCGCCCGTAGAGCGCGCCGCCGCCCACCAGGTCGAGCGCGGCCGCGATCGGCCGGCCGTCACGCCGTGCGATGACCAACACCACGTTGCCGGGCATGCGCTCGGCGAGCATGCCGAAGAACGCGCGGTTGAGGTACGGCGTGGAGCGATGCTCGCGGTAGGTGCGCCGGTAGCACGCGGTGAAGAAGTCCCAGTCCGCGCCCGTCGCCTCGCGCCCGGTGAGCCGCTCGATGGCCACGCCCGCGTCGGCCACGCGCCGGCGCTCCTGGCGGATCTTCTTTCGCTTGTCGTGGGAAAGGACGGCGAGGAAGTCCTCGAAGCTCGCGTAGCCCGCGTTGCGCCAATGGAACTGCACGCCGGCGCGCTCCAGCAGCCCTCGGCGGCGCAGCGCCGCGGCGTCGGCCTCGCAGGGAAACAGGATGTGCAGCGAGGAGAGTTTCGACTCGCGCGCGAGGTCGAGGAGGACGCCCGCCAGGGCGTCGCGCGCGGGGTCATCGGCGGCCATGAGGCGCGGCCCCGTGGCCGGCGTGAATGGCACCGCGCAGAGGAGCTTCGGGTAGTAGGCGATCCCGTGGCGCTCGTACGCCTCGGCCCATCCCCAGTCGAAGACGTACTCGCCGTAGGAGTGGGACTTCACGTAGAGCGGGGCGGCGCCCACCAGGCGGCCGCCCTCCCACAGCGTGGGGAATTGCGGCTGCCAGCCGCTGCGTGCCGAGGCGCAGCCGGTGCGGTGCAGCGAGTCGAGGAACTCGTGGGCGAGCGTGGGGTTGCCCGCCGTGAGCGCGTTCCACTGCGCGCCATCGACCGCCTCGAGCGAATCGAGGATGCGCAAGGTCCGGGTCATCGCCCTCTATAATACCCACCCCATGAAGATCGCCGTCGCCCAGCTCAACACCACCGTCGGCGACTTCGAAGGCAACGCACAGCGCATTCGCGAGGCGGTGGACACCGCCCGCGCCGCCGGCGCCCGCCTCGTCGTCACGCCCGAGATGTCGCTCTCCGGCTACCCGGCCGAGGACCTGTGGCTGCGCGACGACTTCTGCGACCGGTGCGTGGCCGAGCTCATGAAGCTCGCGCCCTACTGCCTCGATGTCGCGGTGGTCGTGGGCTTTCCCCACCGGGAAGGCCGCACGCGCTACAACGCCGCCGCCGTGCTGCGCGGCGGGCGCGTGGACCAGTTCTACTTCAAGCAGCGCCTGCCCAACTACAAGGTCTTCGACGAGAAGCGCTACTTCGAGGTGGGCAACCGGCCGTGCGTCTTCGAGGTCGAAGGCCGCAAGGTGGGCCTCGCGATCTGCGAGGACCTGTGGTTCCCCGAGCCCGCCGCGCAGGCGAAGGCCGCGGGGGCCCAGGTGCTCGTGTCCATCAACGCCTCGCCCTTCCACCGCGCGCAGCAGGCCGAGCGCTACCAGAAGATGGGCGCGCGCGTGAAGGAGACGGGGCTGCCGCTGCTCTACGTGCACGGCGTGGGCGGGCAGGACGAGATTGTGTTCGACGGCGCGTCCTTCGCGCTCGACGGCGAGGGCGCGCTCACCTACCAGGCCGACAGCTTCTACGAGTCCGTGGACATCGTCGAATGGGAAGGCGATGCCCTCACCGGGCCCAAGGCGCCGCCGATCACCGAGGAGGAGACGATCTACCGCGCGCTTTCCACGGGCCTGCACGACTACGTGGAGAAGAACGAGTTTCCCGGCGTGGTGTTGGGGCTCTCGGGCGGGATCGACTCGGCGCTCACGCTCGCGCTCTGCGCCGATGCCATCGGCCCCGACCGCGTGCACGCGGTGATGATGCCCTCGCGCTACACGGCCGCCATGAGCATCGAGGACTCGCGCGCCATGGCCGATGCGCTCGGCGTGCGCTACAGCGAGATCGGCATCGAGCCCGTGTTCGAGGTGTTCCGTGCGCAGCTCGCCCCCGAGTTCGAGGGCCGCCCCGAGGACACCACCGAGCAGAACCTGCAGGCGCGCATCCGCGGCACGATGCTCATGGCGCTTTCCAACAAGACGGGCGCCATCGTCGTCACCACGGGCAACAAGAGCGAGATGGCCACGGGCTACTGCACGCTCTATGGCGACATGGCGGGCGGCTTCGCGGTCCTGAAGGACATCGTGAAGACGCAGGTCTACCGCATGGCCTACTGGCGCAACACCCGCTCGGAGGTGATCCCGCAGCGCGTGATCGACCGCGCGCCGTCGGCGGAGCTCGCCGAGGGCCAGACGGACCAGGATTCGCTGCCGCCCTACGAGCTGGTGGACGTGGTGGTCGAGCGCTACATGGAGCGCGACCAGTCGCCCGAGCAGATCGCGGGCGCCGGCTACGACCTGGAGAGCGTGCGCCGCGTCGTGCGGCTCATCCAGAAGAACGAATACAAGCGCCGCCAGGCGCCGCCGGGCGTGCGCATCACGCCGCGGGCTTTCGGCAAGGACTGGCGCTATCCGATAACATCCCGATTTCGGGGCAAGAATTGACATCACGCTGGTCGACGACGCCGGACACTCTCGCAGGAACTCAATGAAGAAGATCGAAGCGATCGTTAAGCCCTTCAAGCTCGACGAGGTGCGCGAGGCGCTCTCGGAGATCGGCGTGACGGGCCTCACGGTGACCGAGGTGAAGGGCTTCGGCCGGCAGAAGGGCCACACGGAGCTCTACCGCGGCGCCGAATACGTGGTCGATTTCCTGCCCAAGGTGAAGGTGGAGGTGGTGATCGCCGACGCGCTGCTCGAAAAGGCCGTGGACGCGATCATCGCCGCGGCGCGCACCGGGAAGATCGGCGACGGCAAGATCTTCGTCTTCGACGTGCCCCAGGTCGTGCGCATCCGCACGGGGGAAACGGGCGAGGAGGCTGTCTAGGCCCGGGAGGGGGTTTCGGGTATCCTAGCGCCACTCACGGAGGAGTCGGGGAATACAAAAAATGCTTCTAGCCGCGTTCTATGTCTTCGCGATCGCAGCCATCATCCTGCACTACACCGGCCACCTGAAGCGCTGGAACTGCGAGTGGATCCTGATCGTCCTCGCCATCGCCGTCTTCCCCGCCGTCCTCTTCCTCTAGCCTTTCCCGCCTGTCCTGCAAACCCCCGGGGTTGCCTCCGATAACCCCGGCCGGGCCCGCGTTCCACCCTGGATGTTGAGCCGCCCCCCTTTGGGCGTGACCGCGTCAGGCGAGGCGGGAAAGCCGCGCGGCCGGGTCCTGCCGGTAGAACGCCGTAAGCTGCTCGTAAACCGCGGGATACGCGGGCGCGAGCAGCTCCGGCGTCTCGAAGAAGGCTTCCGAGCCCACGGCGAAGAACTCGCCCGCGCTCTCGGCGGCGTACGGGTCCATGGGCAGGCGGTCGAGGGCGTCCTGCATGTCGTCGTCGTCGGGCAGCGCTTCGGCCGCGTCCACCTTCCTGCAGAAATCCTCGTAGGCCGCGGCGAACGCGCGCTTCCACGCGCGCCGGTCCATGCCGGCATGCAGCGGCGGGAACCCGTTCGGGTCCCCGTTGCGCATGTCGAGCTTGTGGGCGAACTCGTGGATCACGACGTTGTAGCCCGCGACGCGAACCTCCTCGTCGCCCGTCATCGCGACGTCCTCGTAGGAGAGGATCACGGGGCCGCCCAGCCAGGCCTCGCCCGCCATGGGGTCGTTGGTGAGGTGCACGATGCCGTCCTCGTCCATCACCTCGCGCTCCGGAGCGAACTGCGACGGGTACACGATCACCTCGGACCAGCCGTCGTACCACTCGATGCCGAGCTCGAGCACGAGGATCGCGGCCTGCGCGGCGATCTCCAGGCGCATGACGTCGGAGACTTCGAGCCCGTGGGTGCCGGAGAAATGCTTCGACGCGATGAAGCTTTCCGAGAGCGCCCGCAGCCGCTCTTCCTCGGCCGGGGCGAGGCCGCGCATGAAGAGCCAGTCGGACGTGGCGCGCTTCCACAGGTCCGCGCCGAGCGGTCGCGGCGCCGGGCGCCGCCCTCTGAGCCAGCCCAGCATCAGCCCGGCGCGGCCCCCAGGCGCTTCACCGAGCCCGCACCCCATACGGACCGGTTCACGGCCGGATCGCCGTAGTAGCGCACGTCGCCGGCACCCGCGATGCTCACCTCGATCCTCTCGCGTGCCCAGAGCGTCACGTCGCCCGCGCCCGAGATGGAGACGTGCGCCTCGCGTGCTTCCAGGCGCGGCGCCTTGAGGTCGCCCGCGCCCAGGATGGACGTGGATGCGCGGTCCACCTTGCCCGCCAGGCGGACGTTGCCGCTGCCGGTGACGGAAAGGTCCACGTCGTCGGCGTCGAGCCGGCCCACGTCGATATCGCCCGCGCCCGTGATGGCGAGGTGCAGCTTCTTGGAGCGAAGCGCAGCCGAGTGCATCTTGCCGGCGCCCGTGATGGTGAGGCCTTTCACGGACTTGAGCGAGACGCGCCCGGTCACCTTCCCGAAGCTGGAGGCGGAGACGTGCGAGGGCGTGCGGATCCTGAGCGTCCCGTCCTCGACCACCGCCTCGATCTTCGCGAGCGTGGCGGCATCGCCCTGCAGCGTGAGCCCTTCCGCGTCGCCCTGGGCGATCTCGAGGTCGATGGGCACGGCGAGGCTCACCGTGTCGAAGCCGGAGACGTTGCGCGTTTCCTCGCGCACGTCGGCGGCGGATGCGGCGCCCGCGAGAAGGATGGCGGCCGCGGCGATGCGTGGGATGTTCATGCGAAGCTCTCCTCGGGCTGCGATCCGATGCCGAGCGCGCGGCGGATATCCAGCGCCACTTCCAGCGCGCGATCGAGGCGCGGCTCGCAAATCGTCACGTGCCCCATTTTGCGCCCGGGGCGGGCATCGCGCTTGCCGTAGAGGTGCAGGTGAGCCCCGGGATGCGCGAGCACCGCCTCCCAGCGCGGCGGGCCGTCGCGCCAGATGTCGCCCAGCAGGTTCACCATGACCGCCGGCGAATGCTGGGAGGGGTCGCCCAGGGGGAGCCCGCAAAGCACGCGCACCTGCTGCTCGAACTGCGAGGTGCGGCAGGCGTCGATGGTGTAGTGGCCGCTGTTGTGCGGGCGCGGCGCGATCTCGTTCAGCAGGAGCCGGCCGCCGACCACGAACATCTCGACCGCGAGCACGCCCACGTACCGGAGCTCCGCGGCAAGCCGCGTGGCGAGCTCGCCCGCCTCTCGCGCCATCGCATCGGGGATGCGCGCCGGGGCGATCGTCACGTCCAGCACGCCGCGCGCATGGCGATTCTCGGCCACCGGGAAGAGCGCGACCTCGCCCTGGTCGCCGCGCGCGAGCACCACCGAGATCTCGCGCTCGAGGGCGAGACGCTCCTCGAGCACGCACGGCACGCGGCGCCATTCGCCCCAGGTGGCCTCGAGCGCGCCGCGCGACTCGATGAGCGCCTGGCCCTTGCCGTCGTAGCCGAAGCGCGCGGTCTTGAGCAGCGCCGGAAGCTTCACGCGCTCCAGCGCAGGCCCGAGATCGCCCTCCGCCTCGATCACGGCGAAGGCGCCCACCGGGAAGCCGCGCTCGGCGAAGAAGCCCTTCTCGCGCCGGCGATCCTGCGCGACCGCCACCGAAGAGCCGCCGGGCCGCACCACGGTGCGTGCCGCGAGCGCGTCGAGCGCGGAGGCCGGCGCGTTCTCGAACTCCGTCGTGACCGCCGCGCATTCGGCGGCGAGCCGCGCGAGCGATTGCGGATCGTTGTAGTCGGTGTTCAGGTGGCCGGTGGCGAACTCGGCGGCCGGGGAGAGCGGATCGGGATCGAGCACCGTCACGCGGTAGCCGAGCGTGCGCGCCGCGACCGTGAACATGCGGCCCAGCTGCCCGCCCCCCAGCAGCCCCAGCGTCGCGCCCGGCAGGATCACAAAACGTCGGGCAGCTGCATCGAGGCGACCTGCTCGCGCAGTCGCTCGCGGTAGTCGGCCAGCTTGCGGGCGAGGCCGGGGTCGGCGGCGGCGAGAAGGCTCACGGCGAAGAGCCCCGCGTTGGCCGCGCCCGCCTCCCCGATCGCGAAGGTGGCGACCGGGATGCCCTTGGGCATCTGGACGATGGAGTAGAGCGAATCCTGGCCTGCCAGGTGGCGGGAGGGGACCGGGACGCCCAGCACGGGAAGCGTGGTCTTGGAGGCGATCATGCCGGGCAGGTGCGCGGCGCCGCCCGCGCCGGCGATGATGCATGCGATCCCGCGCTCGCGCGCCTCGGCGGCGTACTCGAACATCGCATCGGGCGTGCGGTGCGCGGAGACCACGCGCGCCTCGAAGGCCACGCCGAAATCCTTGAGCACCCGCGCGGCGTGCTGCATCACGTCCCAGTCGCTCTGGGACCCCATCACCACCCCGACGCGCGGCTTGTCGTCCATGGGCGGATTCTAGCTCGCCAGGGCGCGGGCATCGTCGAGCTGGCCGCGGTAGGCCTCGAAGATGTGCTTCAACGCCGTCTTCATGTCCACCTTCGGCCTCCAGCCGAGGTCCTTCATGGTGTTCTCGATCGCGGGCACGCGGTTGCGCACGTCCTGGTAGCCCTTGCCATAGTACTTCGACGCGCTGGTGGTCACGAGCTTCACCCGGGCGGCGTTCTTGCGGTATTCGGGATAGGTCCTGGCGAGCGCGAGCATCATCTCGGCGAGCTCCCGCACCGAGTAGTTGTTCTTCGGGTTGCCCACGTTGTAGATGCGCCCGCTCGCCACGCCGTTCCTGTTCTCGATGATCTTCATGAGCGCCGAGATGCCGTCGTCGATGTAGGTGAAGGCGCGTTTCTGCGCGCCGCCGTCCACCAGCTGGATCGGCTCGCCGCGCACGATGTGGCCGAGGAACTGCGTGATCACGCGCGAGCTGCCTTCCTTGGCGGTGTGGATGGAATCGAGGCCGGCGCCGATCCAGTTGAAGGGTCGGAAGAGCGTGAAGTCGAGCTGCCCCATGGACCCGTAGGCGTAGATCACGCGGTCCATGAGCTGCTTCGAGCACGAGTAGATCCAGCGCTGCTTGTCGATCGGGCCCAGCACGAGGTTCGAGGCATAGGGATCGAATTCCCCGTCCTCGCACATGCCGTACACCTCGGAGGTGGAGGGGAAGAGCACGCGCTTGCCGTGCTTCACGCAGCTCCTCACGATCGGCAGGTTCGCCTCGAAGTCGAGCTCGAAGACCTTGAGCGGCTCGCGCACGTAGGTGGCGGGCGTGGCGATCGCCACGAGCGGCAGCACCACGTCGCACTTGCGGATGTGGTACTCGATCCACTCGCGGTTGATGGTGATGTCGCCCTCGAAGAAATGGAAGCGGTTGCTGTGCAGGAGGTCCGAGATGCGGTCGGAGCCCATGTCCATGCCGAACACTTCCCAGTCGGTCTCGCCGAGGATGCGCTGCGAGAGGTGGTGGCCGATGAACCCGTTGACGCCGAGGATGCAGAGCTTCTTCATGCGAGGTCTCCGAGGGGGATCGCGGCGGCGCCGAAACGCCGCGCGAACGCCGCCGCTTCCAGGGGCGCCGAGTCGACGTCCCATTCGATGATGCGCAGCAGCCCTCCGTCCGCGCAACGCGCGAGGAGGTGCTCGCCCTCCACGGCGAGCTGCGGCACGGGGGGCGCGGCGCTCTCGCCCATGATGCGCGTGCGCAGAAGCCGCACGCGCGCGCCGCCCAGCATCGTGAAAGCGCCGGGGTAAGGCGGAGCCACCGCGCGCACGAGGTCGTGGATCTCGCGCGCGCCCTTGGTCCAGTCGATGCGGCCGTCGTCGGTCTTGCGCCCGCGGAAGTAGCCGCCCTGCGAGAGGTCCTGGCTGCGGGGCTCGGCGGTGCCGTCCACGAGCCGCGGCAGCGCGCGGTAGAGCACGAGCTCGGCGGCGACCGTCACCTTGCGCAGGACGTCGATCGCCCGGTCGTCGGGCAGGATCGGCACCTCCATCTGGTCCACGATGCGCCCGGCGTCGGGCTTGGCCACCATCTCGTGCAACGTGGCGCCGGTGCTCTTCTCGCCGCGCAGCACCGCCCAGTTCACCGGCACGCGCCCCCGGTACTTGGGCAGCAGCGAGCCGTGCATGTTGTAGGCGCCGCGCATCGCGGTGGCGAGCACCGCGGGCGAGAGCATGTAGCGGTAGTAGAACGAGAAGATGAAGTCGGGCGCGATGTCGGCGAGCCGCGCGAGGAACTCCGGCGCATTGGGCTCGGTGGGCGTCACGGCCTCGATGTCGTTGTCGCGGGCCAGGCGCTCCACGCTTTCGAACCAGATGCGCTCGTTGGGGTCGTCGCGGTGGGTGACGACGAGGGCCACGTCGACGCCCTGCGCGAGGAGGACCGAGAGGCAGCGCACGCCCACGTCGTGGTAGGCGAAGACTACGGCGGTCGGGGAGCCGCTCATGCGTCCGTTTTCTCGAGCAGCGCCTGGATCAGGTAGCGGGGCCGCTCGCGCACCTGCTGGTAGATGCGGCCGACGTACTCGCCGATGAGCCCGAGGCCGAAGAGCACCATGCCGGTGAGGAAGAACTGCAGGATGTCGCGGTCCCAGATGACCCACAGGCCGTTGCCCTGGCCGGAGACCACGCGCTGCACGATGACCACGACGTAGACGCCGAGCGACATGACCGAGACGAAGATGCCGAACAGCGAGAAGAGCTGCAGCGGCATCACGGAGAAACCGGTGACGATGTCGAAGTTGAGGCGGATCAGCTTGTAGAGCGAGTACTTGGATTCGCCCGCCTGGCGCTCCTCGTGCTCCACCTCGACCTCGGCGGGGCGCTGCGAGTACGAGTAGGCGAGGGCGGGGATATAGGTGCTCACCTCGCGAGAGGCGCGGATCGCGTCGATGATGGGCCGGTCGTAGGCGCGCAGCATGCAGCCCTGGTCCGTCATCTGGATGTGGGTGATGCGCTCGCGCAGGCGGTTCATCGCCTTGGAGGCCCAGCGCCGCCACGCGGCGTCCTGCCGCATGCGCCGGATCGAGCCCACGTAGTCGTGGCCCTCGTCCATCTTGGCGAGCAGCTTGGCGATTTCCTCGGGGGGATTCTGCAGGTCGGCATCGAGCGTCACGATGCGCTTGCCGCGCACGTGCTCGAAGCCCGCGAGGATCGCCATGTGCTGGCCGAAATTGCCGTTGAAGAGGATCACCCGGGTCACGTCCGGGCGCTTCTGGAACTGCTCGCGCAGCATCGCGGCCGACCGGTCCAGGCTGCCGTCGTTCACGAACACGACCTCGTAGGATTGGCCCAGCGCATCGAGCGCGGGATAGAGTCGCGCGAAGAGCGCGGGCAGCACCGCCTCCTCGTTGTAGACCGGGATGACGACCGAGACGGCCGGGTGGTCCACCGTCACGCCGCCTTGCGCCGCATCACGCGCGAGAGCGTCGTGACCACGCGGTCCACGTCGTGCTCGCGCATTTCGGGGAAGAGCGGCAGGGTGACGGTCTCGCGGGAGATGCGCTCGGAGACCGGGAACATGCCTTCCTTGAAGCCCTTGCGGCGGAAGAGCGAGGTGAGGTGGATCGCCTCGTAGGAGACCCCGGTGCCGATGCCTTCGGCGTGCAGCGCGTCGCGAACGGCCTTGCGCGTGGTGCCCAGCGCCTGGAGCGGCAGCAGCACCGTGAACATGTTCCAGCTGTGGCCCGGGTTGTCGCGCGGCGGCAGGCATTCGGGCGTGAGCAGGTCGTCGCCCTCGAGGGCGGCGAAGTACAGGTGCGCGATGCGCTCGCGCATGCGGCACCACTCGTCCAGGTGGCGCAGCTGCTCGAGGCCCAGGCGCGCCGAGACGTCCGAGAAGTTGTACTTGAGGCCCGCCCGCTCCACGTCGCGCGTGCCGTCGGGCAGCCGCCTGATGCCGTGGAAGCGCATCTCCTCCACGAGCGCGGCCTCGCGCGCGTCGTTCAGCACCAGCGCGCCGCCCTCGATGGTGGTGATGTTCTTGTTGGGGTGGAAGCTGAACGAGACGATGTCGCCCGAGGCGCCCACGGCGCCGCGCGAGGTGCGCGAGCCGATCGCAAGGGCCGCGTCCTCGAGGATGCGCACCTTGTGCGCGCGCGCGAACTCATCGAGGACGTCCGGGTCGAGCGGCGCGTTGTAGTGCGTGGGCAGCAGCATCTTCGTGCGTGGCGTGACCGCCGCGCGCGCCTGCGCCATGTCGAGGTTGCGCGAGCGAAGGTGCACGTCCACGAACACGGCCTTGGCGCCAGCGCGCTCCACCACGTTGCCGGTCACGAAGAAGCTCTGCGCGGGGATGATCACCTCGTCGCCCGGCCCCACGCCGGCGAGCTCGAGGCCCAGCTGCATCGCCGCGGTGGCGGAGGTGAGCGTGCGCACCGGGCGGCCGCCGAAGCGCTCCGACAGCGCCTCCTCGAAGGCGGCCACGCGCGGGCCGGTCACGATCCAGCGCGAGCGCAGCGTGTCGGCCACCGCCGCGATCATCGACTCGTCGATGGTGGGGCGCGCGAAGGGGAGGTATTCCATCTAGGAGCGCGTCACCAGGACCACGCCGACCACGATGAAGCCGATGCCCACCAGCTTCTGCGCGCCGAGGGATTCGCCGAACAGGAAATAGGCGGCGACCGCGTTCACGATGTATCCCACCGAGAGCATCGGATAGGCCACGCTCACCGGAACGCGCGACAGGCCCAGGATCCAGACCACGACGCTCACCACGTAGCAGCCGAGGCCGGCCAGCACGAACGGGCTCTGCGCGAGCTTCAGGCCCGCGGGCACGAGGCTGTCGAGGGCGAACGAGAACTGGCCCACGCGGTTGGTGCCCGCCTTGAGGAAGAGCTGGGCCGCCGCGTTCAGCAGCACGCCCGAGATGAGGAACGAGAAGGTGATGGGGCTCACGGCTTGCGGACGAGGACGCGGCGCGGGTCGCTTTGCACGACCTGCATCGGCAGGCCTGCCGCCTTCATTTTTTCGTATGCACCGGGCTGCATTATAGCCAGCGCATCGCCCGGCCGCAGCCATTCGGCGGGGAAATCGTCGAGGTGCGCGACGGCGAGCTCCGGTTGCGCGGCGAGCCCCGTCTCGAACTCATCGACGTAGCTCACCAGCGTGAGCGTGCGCCCAGTGTAGAACGGCACGGTCTGGTCGTAGTAGGACACGCTGTACAGGCGGGTGGACGGTCCCAGCAGGGGCTTCATCGCCGCGGCGACCGCGATGCCCGACTGCCGCGGCGTGAGCGTCTCGTAGGCCTTGCCGAGCAGGCCGACCGCCACCAGGCTTCCGATCGCCACGGCCGCCAGGGCCTGCCAGCGGCGCGCCTCGCGAAGCTGGACGAGGCTCGCGACGGCGGCGAGCACCAGGGCGAGCGCCGAGGCCGCGGCCCAGGGCCGCGCGGCCACGTAGAGCTCCTGGTTCCAGGCATCGCGCGTGAGGCTCGGAAGCACGGCGGCGCACGCGGTGAGCGCGGCGGCCGCGGCGAGCAGCAGCCAGGCCGATATGGCGAGCCGCGGTAGGGGAGCGCGCACGAGGTAATGGCCGAGCGCGAAGGCGAGGGACGGAACGAGCGGCAGGACGTAGGCCGGCAGCTTCGAGCCCGAGGCGCTGAAGAAGACGAGGATGAAGGCGCTCCACGCGAGGCTCATGCGCAGGGCGAACCCGGCTTCCGGGGACTTCCAGGCGTGCCGGAGGCAAGCCACCAGCGAGTACATCCACGGAAGGAATGCCGCCAGCACGATGGGCAGGAAGAACCACGCCGGCTGCACGCGCCGGTGCTCGTGGGTGAGGAAGCGCTCGAAGTGCTCGTGGATGAAGAAGAAGCGCGCGAATTCCGGGTTGGCCGCGGACACCGCGATGAACCACGGTGCGGCGATGGCGAGGAAGATCACGAGGCCCCATCCCCAGTGCATGCGCCGCAGGATCCCGGCGTCGCGGCGCAGCAGCATCGCGAAGAACACCGCGGCGCCCGCGAAGACGATGCCCACGAGGCCCTTGGAGAGGACGGCGAGCGCCATCGCCGCCCACGCGGCGAGCATCCAGCGGCGCTGCGCGCCGGGGCTCGCCCCGGCCTCCTCGGAGAGCAGGAAGGCGAAGAACGTGGCGCTCGTCCAGAGGGTGAGGCCCATGTCGAGCGTGACGATGCCGGCGAGGGCCATGAAGTACGGGCTCGCGGCGAGTACCAGCATCGTGGCGAGCCCCGTGTCGTTTCCCGCGAGCCGCGCGGCGGCGAAGCCGGCGAACGCGAGGCTCGCCAACCCCGCGAGCCACACGTAGAGCCGCGCCGACCACTCGTGCTCGCCGAACAGCTCGAAGGCCACGGCGGTGGCCCAGTACTGCAGCGGCGGCTTCTCGAAATACTTGATGCCGTTCAGCCGCGGCGTGACCCAATCGCCGCTCGCCACCATCTCGCGCGAGATCTCGGAATAGCGTCCCTCGTCGGGATTGGCGAGCGGGCGGCCCAGGCCCAGCAGCCCCACCGCGAGCGTGACGGCCACGAGCGCCGCGGCGAGCCAGCGCGGGAAGGGAAGGATCACCGCGTCACGCCTGGAGCAGGACGACCACCGCGCCGCCGCCCCCATGCGCCGCGCGCGGCTCCACGAAGGCGATGACGTCGTCGCGCCGCGCGAGCAGGCGGCGCACGCGGCGCTTGAGGACCGGCTCCCGGCCCGGCGAGCGCAGCCCCTTGCCGTGCACCACGCGCACGCAGCGCAGCCCCCGCTTGCGGCAATCGGCCATGAAGGCCGCGGTCTCCAGCGCGGCCTCGTCGGCGGTGAGCCCGTGCAGGTCGATCTCGTCCTGCACGACCCAGTGCGTGCGGCGCAGCTTCCTCAGGATGTCGCGCGGCAGGCCCGGGCGCAGGTACGAGCCGTCGTCCTCCACCTCGGCCTCGTCGTCGAACGTCGAGCGGGCGAGCTCCTCGAGCACCGCGCGCTCGTCCTCGTTGCGCTTGTGGGGAATGGGCGGCGCGGGAGCGCGCCACGGCTCGACGCGATTGGTGGGCGCGATGGGCGCCACGTCGCGCACGGCCTCGCGAAACTCGTCGTCCCGCGCCTCGCGCCTCGTGCCCCGCGCCTGGCTCACCCCAGGCTCTCGAGATACTTGTCCGCGTCGAGCGCCGCCATGCAGCCCGTGCCGGCGCTGGTGACGGCCTGCCGGTACACGTGGTCCTGCACGTCGCCCGCGGCGAACACGCCTGCAACGCTCGTGGCGGTGGCGCCGCCCTCGAGGCCGCTCTTCGTGACGATGTAGCCGTTCTTCATCTCGAGCTGCCCGTCGAAGATCTCGGTGTTGGGGCGGTGGCCGATGGCGATGAAGCATCCGGTGAGGGCGAGCTCCTTCGTCTTGCCGTCCTTCGTGGACTTGATGCGCACGCCGGTCACGCCGGACTTGTCGCCCAGCACCTCGTCGAGCGTGTGGTCCCACGCGATGCTGGCCTTGCCCTCGGCCACCTTCGCGAGGAGCTTGTCCTGCAGGATCTTCTCGGCGCGGAACTTGTCGCGGCGGTGGACCACGGTCACGTGCCTCGCGATGTTGGTGAGGTAGAGCGCTTCCTCCACCGCGGTGTTGCCGCCGCCCACGACGCACACGTCCTGGCCCTTGTAGAAGAACCCGTCGCAGGTCGCGCAGCCGGACACGCCCTTGCCCATGAAGGCCTGCTCGCTCTCGAGCCCGAGGTACATGGCCGAGGCGCCCGTCGCGATGATGAGCGCGTCGCAGGTGTACGTGCCCGCGTCGCCCACGAGCGCGATGGGCCGCTCGTTCAGCCTCGCGGTGTGGATCTGGTCGAAGATGATCTCGGTCTCGAAGCGCTCCGCGTGCTTGAGGAAGCGCTCCATGAGCTCCGGGCCCTGCACGCCCATGGCATCGGCGGGCCAGTTGTCCACGTCGGTGGTGGTCATGAGCTGGCCGCCCTGGGCAAGCCCCGTGATGAGCACGGGCTTCAGGTTGGCGCGTGCGGCATACACGGCCGCCGTGTATCCGGCGGGGCCGGAGCCGAGGATGAGAAGGCGCGAGTGGCGTGTTGTCACGGTCGGGTTGCGGAAAATGGGGTTCGCGGTCGGTGAAAACCACGATTATCGCATCCTGCCTATGCTGCGTATCTGCCTGAAATTAAGGGGGTATCTGAGAACTCGCCCCTAACCGTTTGACAAATAAGGCCATTTTGGGTATTAGACAACCATGATCCAGGACGTCAAGAAGCCTGCCGTGGGCGAGCGCACCATGACGCTCAAGGCGGTCCCGTTTTTCACCCAGCTCTCCGACAAGGAGCTCGACCTCATTCGCGGCGTGGCCGCCGAGAAGAGCTACCCGAAGAACGCGGTGGTGCTCACCGAGGGCGAGATGGGCGACTCGCTCTACATGATCGTGTCGGGCAAGGTGAAGGTCTTCATCGGCGACGAGGAAGGCCGCGAGATCATCCTGAAGATCCTCGGGCCCGGCGCCTTCTTCGGCGAGATGTCGATGATCGACAAGCAGCCGCGCTCGGCGTCGGTCACCACCATCGAGGCCTCGACCTTCCTCGTGCTCGCGCACACCGGATTCGAGCGCTGCGTGGAGCAGGAGCCGCGCATCGCCAACGTCGTGATGCAGATGCTCGCGCAGCGCGTGCGCGAGGCCGACCGCAAGATCGGCACGCTCGCGCTCATGGACGTGTACGGGCGCGTGGCGAGCACGCTCCTGGAGCTGTCCGTGTACAACAACGGCAAGCTCGTGGTGGGCGAGAAGCTCTCGCAGCAGGACCTCGCCAACATGGTGGGCGCCTCGCGCGAGATGGTGAACCGCATCCTCAAGGACCTCTCGGACCGCGGCTTCATCTCCATCGAGTCGAAGTCGATCACCATCATCAACCGGGAGCTCCCGCCATCGCTGTAACGACGGTCCCCAACACGCATCCGCGCCTGGGGCGCGCCATCCGCGAGGCCGCCTGGATCGTCCTTGCCGCGGCGGGCGGATACCTCGCCCTCATCCTCTTCACCTACAGCCGTTCCGACCCGGGCCCGTCGTTCAGCGGAACGGGCGCGGCGATCGCCAACAAGGGCGGCGCCATGGGGGCGTGGCTCGCCGACGCCTTCTACTACGTGTTCGGCATGTCCGCGTGGTGGTGGGTCGGGCTCGCCGTGTTCGGCATCTCGAGGCTCTACCGGCGCGTCGAGGCGTGGGAAGCTCCCAACCGCCGCAGCGTCGCGGTCTCGCTCACGGGATTCGCCGTCGTGCTGGCCGCCTCCTGCGCCCTCGAGGCGATGCGCATGCAGGGGCTGGGCGCGGGCTGGGGCTTCGCCCCGGGCGGCGCGCTGGGCGCCGTGCTCGCGGCCGCGCTCGCGCCCCTGCTGGGATTCACGGGCGCCACGCTCCTGCTCCTCGCGTTGCTCGCCGGGGGCGTGAGCCTCTTCACGGGGCTTTCGTGGCTGCGCGTCTCCGAAGTGCTCGGCGCGGGGCTCGAGTGGGCCTGGCTCGTGGCCAGGCGCCGCATCGAGGCGCGCCGCGACCGCGAGGAGGGGCGGCTGGCGGCGCAGGAGCGCGAGGAAAAGGTCGAGGAAGCGAAGAAGATCTTCGAGGACCACGAGCCGATCCGCATCGAGATGCCGGCGGTGCACGTGCCCAAGAGCGAGCGCATCGTGCGCGAGAAGCAGGTGCCGCTCTTCGCGGACCTGCCGGACTCGCCGCTGCCGCAGCTCTCGCTCCTCGATCCGCCCGACACGCACATCGAGCGCCCGACCGCGGAGACGCTCGAATACACCTCGCGCCTCATCGAGCGCAAGCTCCTCGACTTCAACGTGCAGGTGAAGGTGGTCGCGGCCTATCCGGGGCCGGTGATCACGCGCTACGAGATCGAGCCGGCGGTGGGCGTGAAGGGCGCGCAGGTGGTGAACCTCGCGCGAGACCTCGCGCGCGCGCTTTCCGTGACGGCGATCCGCGTGGTGGAGACGATCCCCGGCACCTCGTGCATGGGCCTGGAGATCCCGAACCCGAAGCGCGAGATCGTGCGCCTGTCGGAGATCGTGGGCTCGCAGGCCTACGCCGACATGCATTCGAAGATCACGCTCGCGCTCGGCAAGGACATCACCGGCAAGCCGGTGGTCGCCGACCTCGCGAGGATGCCGCACCTGCTGGTGGCCGGCACGACCGGCTCGGGCAAGTCGGTCGCGATCAACGCGATGATCCTGTCGCTCCTCTACAAGGCGACGCCGGGCGAGGTGCGCCTGATCCTCGTCGACCCGAAGATGCTGGAGCTCTCGACCTACGAGGGCATCCCGCACCTGCTCGCCCCCGTCGTGACCGACATGCGCCAGGCCGGGGCGGCGCTGCACTGGTGCGTGGCGGAGATGGAGCGGCGCTACAAGCTCATGTCGGCGCTCGCGGTGCGCAACCTCGCGGGCTACAACCAGAAGGTGCGCGAGGGGATCGAGAAGAAGCAGCCGTTGAAGCACCCGTTCACGCTCACCCCCGACAATCCCGAAGACCTCGAGACGCTGCCGCTGCTGGTGGTGGTGATCGACGAGCTCGCCGACCTGATGATGGTCTCGGGCAAGAAGGTCGAGGAGCTGATCGCGCGCCTCGCGCAGAAGTCGCGCGCCTGCGGGATCCACCTGATCCTCGCCACGCAGCGCCCGTCGGTGGACGTCATCACGGGCCTCATCAAGGCCAACGTCCCGACGCGCATCGCGTTCCAGGTTTCCGCGAAGGTGGACTCGCGCACGATCCTCGACCAGCAAGGCGCCGAAAGCCTGCTCGGCCAGGGCGACATGCTCTACCTCATGCCGGGCGGCGGCATGCCGCAGCGCGTGCACGGCGCCTACGTGGCCGACGCCGAGGTCCACCGCGTGGTGGAGTCGCTGAAGAAATTGGGCGCGGCGCAGTACATCGACGGCATCCTCGACGAGCCCGAGCCGGAATTGAACGCGCCGGGCGAAGGCGCGGTCTCAGGCGAAGCCGATCCCCTCTACGACCAGGCCGTGCAGATCGTCCTGCAGAACAAGCGTGCGTCCATCTCCCTCGTCCAGCGCCACCTGCGCATCGGCTACAACCGCGCCGCGCGCCTCATCGAGGACATGGAGAAGGCGGGGCTGGTGACGCCCATGGCGTCGAACGGGAACCGCGAGATCATCGTTCCCAGCCGGGAGAAGTAGCTTGTTTCGCCATGCCGCGTCGGCGCTCCTCGCCGCCTCGTGCCTCTTGCCACGCGCCGGTCTCGCCAATGGCCTCGACGACTTCCTCGCCTTCAACGGCGCGACGAAGAGCGCCACTGCGCGCTTCGAGCAGCAGGTCTTCGACCGGGCCGGCAAGGTGGTCGAGCGCGCCTCCGGCACCTTCGCCTTCGCGCGGCCCGGCAAGTTCCGCTGGACCTACGAGAAGCCCAACAAGCAGATCCTCGTGGCCGACGGCGCCAGGCTCTGGATCTACGACCCGGACCTGAACCAGGTCTCGGTGAAGCACATCGACAACGCGATCTCGTCCACGCCCGCCGCGCTGCTCGCGGGCAGGCAAGACATCACGGCGCTCTTCACGCTGCGCGACGCGGGCGCCGCCGACGGGCTCGAATGGGTCGAGGCCGCGCCCAAGTCCCGCGACACCGGCTTCGACCGCGTGCGCCTGGGCCTCGCGGACAAGAAGCTCGCCGCCATGGAGCTCTACGACCAGCTGGGCGGCCACACGCTGCTGCGCTTCACCGAGCTCAAGGCGAACGCGCACGTGGCCGCCGACACCTTCCGCTTCTCGCCGCCCGATGGTGCCGACGTGATCGAGGACGCCCCGGCTAAACGCTGAGCCGCCGCCGTAGAATGCGGGGGCAAGGAGGACTCCAACGGCATGAGGCCCTGGAGCATCAAGGATCGGGTCTCTCTCGCTGTCGCGCTGCTCTTCGTGGTGGCGCTGGTCGCCGCGGGGATGGTGCAGCGTCGCTTGGTGCAGGGCGACATCATCCGCCTCGTGACCGAGCAGCAGGCCTCGCTCGTCGAGCGCGTAGGCCGCGATATCGACTCGAAGTTCGAGACCGGGGCGGGGGCGCTGTCGGCCACGGCCTCGCACCTCGACGAGCGCGACCTCGCCGACCCGCGCGAGCTGCGCCGCCAGTTGGCCGCGCATCCGGCGCTGCTATCGCTCTTCGACGACATCCTGGTGCTGGACGCCCGCGGCATCGTGATCGCCGACAGTCCCGAGGTCGTCGGGCGCACCGGCGTCGATGCCTCCGACCGCGCGTTCTTCAAGGAGGTGTTCCGTTCCGGCAAGACGGTGGTCTCCGAGCCCGCGCTGGGCAGGACGCGCCGCGAGCCCATCGTGCAGCTGGCCGCGCCGATCCGCGCGAGCGATGGCCAGATCGCCGGCGTGCTGCTGGGCGTGATCCGCCTTTACCGTTCGACCTTCCTCGGGCGCCTGGGCGACGAGCGGATCGGGAAGACCGGCTACTTCTCGATCCTTACCCGGGGCCCGAAACCGCTGTTCGTCGTGCATCCGCAGCGCTCGCGCATCCTCCAGGAGCGGCCCGCCAATGGCGCGCGCGCAGTGACCGACGCGATCGCCGGATTCGAGGGGACCCGCCAGGACATCTCGAGCGCCGGCGTCCCGACGCTCTACACGACCAGGCTGCTGCACGCCGTACCCTGGGTCCTGGTCGCTGCGGTGCCGGTCGACGAGGTGTTCGCCCCGATCCAGGCCGCGCTGCGGCGCTTCTGGATCATCGTGGGCGCGGCTACGGCGGTGCTGGTTCCGCTCGTCTGGCTCGTGGTGCGCCAGCTCCTGCGGCCGCTGCAGCTGCTGCGCGGCTCGATCGCGGGGCTTCGCGAGGGCGAAGGCGAGTTCGTGCCGATCCCCGTGACCCGGCCCGACGAGGTGGGGGAGATCACCAGGCAGTTCAACGAGTTGATGCGCCAGCGCCTGGGCGCCGAGAAGGCACAGCGCGAGAGCGAGGCAAGGCTGCGCCTGATCGCCGACAACGTGCCCGCGTTGATCTCCTATGTCGACGCCGAGCTGCGCTTCCGGTTCGCCAACTCGGCCTATCGCGAGTGGCTGGGGCTCGATCCCGAAGCGATGGTGGGCCGGCGCGTCGACGACGTATTCGACGATGCGAACTACCGGGCAACGGTCCTGCCGCACCTGCAGCGCGCGCTGGCCGGAGAGGCGACCACCTACGAGTGGGAGATCCTCGCGCGCGAAGGCCCGCGCACCGTGCGCACGTCCTCCTTTCCGAGCAAGGGGCCCTCGGGCGAGGTGGTGGGCATCTACAACCTCACCACCGACATCACGCGCGACCGCGAGCTGCAGGTCGAGCTCGACCGCCTCGCCCGCCGCGATTCGCTCACGGGCCTGCACAACCGGCGCAGCTTCATGGAGATCCTGCCGCAGGCGCTCGCGCGCGCCGCCCTGCAACAGCGCTGGCTCGCGCTCCTGTTCGTCGACCTGGACCACTTCAAGGCGGTGAACGACGACTACGGCCATGAGGCGGGCGACGAAGTGCTGCATGCCGTGGCCGAACGCCTCGAGGGTTGCGTGCGCGCCACGGACACGGTCGCGCGCCTCGGCGGCGATGAATTCACGGTGATCGTGGAGGGGCTCGATACGCCGGAGGAAGCCGAGGTCATCGCCGCGAAGATCGTCGCCGCCGTCGGCCAGCCGATCGGGAGGGGGCGCAGGACCTACCGCGTGAGCGCGAGCGTCGGCGTCGCCGCCTGCCGCGGCGGCCCGATCGATCCGGACGAGCTGCTCAAGCGCGCCGACTCGGCCGCGTATGCGGCGAAGAACGCGGGGCGCGGGCGCTACGAGAGGGCCGAACCCTTGGCCGCGGCGACGCCGTGAGCCCGGCGAGCCCGTGCGCCTTGCGGCAGGACGGCACCCCGGAGGTATCCAGCCGGCGAAAAAGGGGGCAGAATCCGGAGCCAACGAGACAAGAAAAGGGAGGCAAGGCAATGCGCACGGGAACGTTCAGGCAGTGGGTACTAGGCTGTTTCCTCGTTGTGGCGTCGGCACTTTCGGCATACGCGGCCCCCGTAACGATTCCGTTCGTGTATAGGGGCGGGGCGGCGTCGGCGGTGGGCAGCGTGACGTTCGAGAGCACTCTCATCAGCAACCCGGGCCTCAACAATTTTGCGCTGCCCAATCCCGCGGTTCTCGGCATCAGCATGACCGTGACGGGCGCGGCGGCCGGTAACGGCACGTATACGATCGCCGACTTCACCGGGGTTGTCTTCGATACCCACGGCGGCACGCTCGACCTTTCGCGGCCCCTCATCGGCCAGCCCACCAGCGGCGCCCCCTGGGGCACGAGGCAAGACGGGACGGCCGGCGACCTGAATTTCTTCTCCGGGGGGCCCGCCCCCAACGGTGTCTTCTTCTTCACTCTCGCCGCGAATGGCGGCATCGCGGATGCCATGATCCTCGTGGGTCCGCTGAATCCCATCCCGACGTTGAGCCAGTGGGCGATCCTCGTGCTGGCGCTGCTTCTTGCAGGCATCGGGATCGCCAGGGCGAGGCGCATCCGCTCCTAGTCCGGACAGCCGTGGCTCCCGGCGCGCCCGCCCCGCGCGCCGGGCGATAATCGGGGCATGAGCCAGCCGCGCGATCTCTTCACCGCCACGGGCGAGGTCTACGTTCCGCTTGCCGAACGGCTGCGGCCCCGGAGCGTCGAGGAAGTCGTCGGCCAGCGCCACCTGCTGGGCGAAGGCAAGCCGCTTTCCATCGCGCTCAAGTCCGGCAAGCCGCATTCGATGATCCTGTGGGGCCCGCCGGGCGTGGGCAAGACCACGCTCGCGCGGCTCATGGCCAGCGTCTTCAACGCGGAGTTCATCACGATCTCCGCGGTGCTCGCGGGTGTCAAGGAGATCCGCGAGGCCGTCGAGCGGGCGAAGCTCTCGCGCGACCAGTACGGGCGCGCGACGATCGTGTTCGTGGACGAGGTGCACCGCTTCAACAAGGCGCAGCAGGACGCGTTCCTGCCGCACGTGGAGTCGGGCCTCTTCACCTTCATCGGGGCGACCACCGAGAACCCGTCCTTCGAGGTGATCGGGGCGCTCCTGTCGCGCGCCCAGGTCTACGTGCTCGAAAGCCTCAAGCCCGAGGAGCTGGACACGGTCATCGCCCGCGGCTTCGAAGCGGAGAAGGTGGACTCGACCACGGATGCCCGCGCGCGCATCGCGGAGTTCGCCGACGGCGATGCGCGGCGCGCACTGAACCTGGTGGAGCAGGTTGCGCAGGCCGCCCGCGTGGAAGGCCGGCGCGGCGCGGACGTGGATTTCGTGAACACCGTCGCGCAGCGGGCGGGACGGCGCTTCGACAAGGGCGGCGAGAACTACTACGACCAGATCTCGGCCCTGCACAAGAGCGTGCGCGGCAGCGACCCGGACGCCTCGCTCTACTGGCTCGTGCGCATGCTCGACGGCGGCGTCGATCCGCGCTACCTCGCGCGGCGAATGATCCGCATGGCGACCGAGGATATCGGCCTCGCCGACCCGCGCGCGATGGAGGTGGCGCTCAACGCCGCGGAGATCTACGAGCGCCTCGGTACGCCCGAGGGGGAGCTCGCGCTCGCCGAGTGCGTGATCTACCTCGCGGTGGCCGCGAAGTCCAACGCGGTGTACACGGCCTACGGCGCCGCGCGCGCGTTCGTGGCCGAGGACGGCACGCGCCCGGTCCCGCTGCACATCCGCAACGCGCCGACCAAGCTCATGAAGAACCTGGGCTACGGGAAGGACTACCGCTACGCCCACGACGAGGACGAGGGCTACGCGGCGGGCGAGAGCTACCTGCCCGACGGGATGCCGCGCCAGGAGTGGTACCGCCCGACCGATCGCGGGCTGGAGGCGAAGATCCGCGAGAAGCTCGAGCACCTGCGCCGCAGGGACGAGGACGCGAAGAAGATAAAATGACGCCATGCTCGACATCCAACTGCTCCGCAAGGACCTCCCCGCCGTCGTCGCGGGCCTGAAACGCCGCGGCTTCGACTTCGACGAGGCCCAGTTCCGCACGCTCGACGAGGAGCGCAAGAAGCTGCAGTCGCGCACCGAGGAGCTGCAGGGCAAGCGCAACACGCTGTCCAAGCAGATCGGCGTGCTCAAGGGCAAGGGCGAGGACGCCTCGGGCGTCATGGCCCAGGTGGCCGGCCTCGGCGACGAGCTGAAGGCCAACGAGGCCGCGCTCGCCGCCAACCAGGACAAGCTCAACGCCTTCCTGCGCGTCATCCCCAACATCCCGCGCGCCGAGGTGCCCGGGGGCAAGTCGAGCGACGACAACGTCGAGGTGCGCCGCTGGGGCGAGCCGCGCAAGTTCGATTTTCCGGTGAAGGACCACGTGGACGTGGGCGTGGCGCTGGGCGGCCTCGACTTCGACACCGCGGCGAAGATCGCGGGGGCGCGCTTCTACGTCCTCAAGGGCCCCGTGGCGCGCCTGCACCGTGCGATCGGGCAGCTCATGCTCCAGATGCACACCGAGGAGCACGGCTACACCGAGGTGTACGTGCCGTACATGGTCAACGCGAAGGCGGCGGACATGCCCTCGTCGCTCGCCAAGTTCCACGACGACCTCTTCAAGATCGAGGGGCGCGACCTCTACCTCATCCCGACCGCCGAGTATCCGGTCACGAACTTCGTCGCCGACGAGATCGTCGACGCGAAGCGCCTGCCGCTCAAGTTCACCGCGTACAGCCCGTGCTTCCGCTCCGAGGCCGGCAGCTACGGCAAGGACACGCGCGGCATGATCCGCGTCCACCAGTTCGACAAGGTGGAGATCGTGCGCATCGTGAAGCCGGAGACCTCGGCCGAGCAGCACGAGGAGCTGGTGCGCAACGCCGAGGCCGTGCTGCAGCGCCTTGAGCTTCCGTATCGCACGATGCTCCTCTGCACCGGGGACACGGGATTCGCGAGCGCGAAGACCTACGACCTCGAGGTGTGGCTGCCGGGGCAGGGCGCCTATCGCGAGATCTCGTCGTGCTCCAACTTCGAGGCCTTCCAGGCGCGCCGCGGCCAGGCGCGGTTCAGGAACGAGCAGGGCAAGATCGAGCCGGTGCATACGATCAACGGCTCGGGCCTCGCCATCGGCCGCACGCTGGTGGCCATCCTGGAGAACTGCCAGAACGCCGACGGCTCGGTCACGGTGCCGAAGGCGCTGGTGCCGTTCATGGGCGGAACGACGCGCATCGAGAGGAAGTAGCCATCGACGTCGACCACGACAGCCAGCGGGAGCTCGAGCACCACGCGCTGCGCAACGCCGCGTCGCTCGCCGAGCGGCTGGGCCTTCGCGACGGCCTCGACAAGCGCCGCGAGAAGCTCGCGATCAGGCTGCTCGGCGCGGTGGCATTGCTCACGATCGTGGCCCTCGCCGTGAGTGCGCTCCTCAAGCAGCCGTCCGAGGAAGAGGACGTAACCATTCGCCGCTGCCAGGCCGACGTGCGCGCCACGATGACCGAAGCCGTCTTCACGCAGGTGGAGAAGGAGCATCCCGAGCTGCGCCCTGGCGAACGGGATCGCATCGCATGGGAGCGACTCGCGGAGATGGTGCGGCAGAAGTGCGGCTCGACGAAGCAGTGACCACCCGCTTCATCGTGGTCCGGCACGGCGAGACGTACTGGAACGCCGAGACCCGCATCCAGGGGCAGCTCGACAGTGAGCTGAACGAGGAAGGCGTTGCGCAGGCCGAGGCGATCGGGACGCGCGTGTCCCGGGAGCCGTTCGACGTCCTGGTCTCGAGCGACCTGGGGCGCGCGGTGGCGACCGCGCAGCGCATTTCCGACCGCACGGGCAAGCCCATCGAGCTGGACGCCGCGCTTCGCGAGCGCTGCTTCGGCTGCGTGCAGGGGATGCTCTACGCCGAGGCCGACCAGGCGCATCCGGGTGCCTTCGCGCGCTTTCGCGATGCCGACCCGGACTACGTGCTGCCCGGCGGCGAGAGCCGCCGCGCTTTCCACCACCGCATTTGCGATGCGTTCGACGCGCTTGCGGCCAGGCATTCGGGCCGCACCGTCGTGGTCGTCACCCACGGCGGCGCGCTCGCCACGCTCTATCGCCGCATCCGCGGCATCGCGCTCGACGTGGCGCATCCGGTGGCGATCACCAACGCCGCGTACAACGTGCTGGTCCACGACGGCACGCGCTGGTCCATCGAGGCGTGGAGCGACCGCGGTCACCTGGACGGCGCGGAGGCCTTCGAGGAGGACTGAGGCGCGCCCAGCACCACGGGCAGCACGGCCGTGTCGCGCGGCTCGGCGTGGACGAGCACGTCGTAGTAGTTGCGGATGTTGTCCACCAGCTGCTGCGCCTCCCCGCCGCGCGCATAGCCGTGGGGAAGGCCCGGGTACACCTCGGGATCGGCGAGCTTCACGATCACCTGCCGCACGTTCTGCCACTTGTCCGGGTCGAGCCCCGCCTTCTGCGCGAGGATGCGCGCGTCCTCCAGGTGGCCGATGCCGATGTTGTAGGCCGCGAGGGCGAGGTACGTGCGGTCGGGCTCCTCGATGCGTGGCACGAGCGTCTCCTTGAGCAAGGCGAAGTAGCGCGCGCCGCCCACGATGCTGTCGCGCGGATCCAGCCGGTCGCGGATCTGCAGGCGCTCGGCGGTCTCTTCCGTGAGCATCATCACGCCGCGCACGCCGGTGGGCGAGGTGGCGCTCGCGTTCCAGTGCGACTCCTGGTAGGCGATGGCGGCGACCAGGCGCCAGTCGATGCCGCTCGCGCGCTCGGCCTCGATGAAGAGGGGCTTCAGGCGCGGAAGGTCGGTGGCGATCTGCTCGAGGTACGCCCCCGCGTCGATCGCGCTGAAGCGCATGGCGTGGCTGTAGTAGCCGTCGATGAGGCGCTTCAGAGTCCCGTCCTTGCGGATGCGCTCGAAGAACACCTTGGCCGCGTCGAGCACGCGCTTCTTGTCCACCGTCGAGACGAGCCACGCGTAGTCCACGGGCTTGCCGAGGTTGAAGGCGACTTCGAGCGTGGGGGAAAAGCGGCGCGCGAGCGTGTAGCGGGTGGATTCCACGAGCGCGCAGTCGAGCTTGCCCGTGGCCACCTGCTCGAGGAGGTCCGCGGTCGAGGATCCGGGCGGCAACCTCTCGATGGGCACGGTGAGCTGCTGCGGGTTGGTGAGCAGGTAGTCGGCGACCGACTCCTCGATCACGCCGATGCGCTTGCCCGCGAGGTCGTCGAGCTTCTTCGCCTTCGTTTCCTCGCCCGCGCGGCAAACGACCTGGTGCTGCGTGCTGTGGTAGGGCGGGCCCCACGCGAGGCCGCCGGGGAAATCGAAATGGCGCGCGAGCGCGGCGGCGGCGAGGTGCGCCTTGCCCTCGCGCAGCAGGCGGTCGATCTTGGCGGGGTTGTCCACGAGGACGAATTGCGGCCGCGCCCTCAAGTCCTTCGCGAACAGCGTGACGAGGTCGTATTCGAGGCCGGAGGGCTGGCCCTGCGCGTCCTCGAAGTACGTGGACGGGCCATTGACCGTGAGCACGACAAGCTCGCCGGACTCAGCGATCGGCGGGATCGGCTTCTGCGACTCCTCGCACCCGAAGGCCAACCACGCGAGCAACGCGATGCAGATGCAGCGGCGCGTTCCCATGGTGCGACAGTATAATGGAGCCCGCCCACGATTCCCTCCATGCCAAAAGCATTCGCACTGGTGCTCGCCGCCGGGCAGGGCACCCGCATCGGGGATGCCGTTGCCAAGCAGTACATCCCGCTCGCCGGCAAGCCCATGATGTTCCACTCCATCGAGGCGCTCGCCGCGGTCTCGCGCATCGAGCGCCTGTTCGTCGTGCTCTCGCCGATGGACCGCCACTGGGGCGCGCACGACTGGAGCGCGCTTCCGGACAAGGTGGAGGCGATCTTCTGCGGCGGGGCGCAGCGGCCCGAGAGCGTGATGAACGCGCTGCGGTTCCTCGAATCGCGCATCGGCAGGGACGACTGGGTGCTCGTGCACGACGCGGCTCGCCCGTGCATCATGACGGAGCTCGTCGAGCAGTTCCTGGACGAGATGGGCGACGATCCGGTGGGAGGGCTGCTCGCGATGCCGCTGTCCGATACGTTGAAGCGCGCCGACGAGGACCGCCGCGCGGTCGCCACGGTCTCGCGCACGGGCCTGTGGCGCGCCCAGACGCCGCAGCTCTTCCGCTACGCGCTCCTGCGCAAGGGCCTCGAGAAGACGCCCGGCGCCACCGACGAGGCCGAGGCCATCGAGTCGCTCGGGCATGCGCCGCGCCTGGTCGAGGGCGAGAACAGCAACATCAAGGTCACCTTCGCCGAGGACATCGCGATCGCCGAGCTGATCCTCGAGCACAAGGGGCGCGTGAGGCTCTGATGCGCATCGGCCACGGATTCGATGTCCATCGCCTGGTTCCGGGCCGCAAGCTCGTGATCGGTGGCGTGGAGATTGCGCACGACAAGGGCCTGCTAGGCCACAGCGATGCCGACGTGCTCCTGCACGCGATCTGCGATGCGTTGCTCGGCGCCGCCGCCCTGGGCGACATCGGCAGGCACTTTCCAGACAGCGACCCGAAGTACAAGGGCATCGACAGCCGGGAGTTGCTGAGGCACGTCGCGGCGCTCGTCGGTGAAAAGGGTTTCCGCGTCGCGAACGTGGACGGGACGATCGTCGCGGAAGCGCCGCGCATGGCGCCGCACGTGGCGAAGATGGTGGCGAACATCGCTTCCGACCTGGGCATCGACGCGGGCCGCGTGAACGTGAAGGCCACGACTACGGAAGGGCTCGGCTTCGCGGGCCGGGGCGAGGGCATCGCGGCGCACGCGGTATGCCTGCTCGAGTAAAGCCGCCGGCCGGCTACTCGGGTACACCGCTCGCGGCGAAGCTCGGCATCAAGGCGGGCTCGAAGGTAGCGGTCAAAGGCGCGCCCAGGAACTATCGCGAGTTGCTGGCTCCCGTGCCCGCCGGCGTGACGTTCGGCGCTCGCGCGTCGTCGGCAACGGATGTCGTGCACATTTTCAGCGCCGCGCGGGGCGAGCTTGCGTCGGAGTTGCCGCGCTTGCTCGCTTCGTTGCGGCCCGATGCGGCCATCTGGGTGTCGTGGCCGAAGAAGGCGTCAAAGGTCCCCACCGACGTCACCGAGGACACCATCCGCGGCGTTGCGCTTCCCCTGGGACTCGTGGACGTGAAGGTGTGCGCGGCGGATGAGACCTGGTCGGGGCTCAAGCTTGTCGTGCGCAAGGAGAATCGCCGTTAGGGCCCCAGGAGCCATGCGATTGCCGATGGTTCGTCGTCGAAAACATGCGTAACTTGCCCGCGGTTCACGGCGACGGTCTCGCCAAACTTGAGTGCCTGCAACGCCTGGCGCCCACCGAGGACGACATAGGCGAGCCGGCGGCAACCGGCCTCGTGGAGCATCTTCGGGGCGATCTCCCCCACCCGGAATAGCTCGGCTTTCGGTACCTCGCCCGTGAGCTTGCTGATGCCGATTACGCGTGTGTGCCCCGTGGCCCGGCATTCATCAGCCACGCGCGCCCATACGCCCAGCATCTCCTCCCCGAACTTGCCCGCGGTGCGCTCGCCCGAAACCTCGAAGCGGAGGTAGTCGGGAGTCGACTGGCAGGTAACCGAGATCGGCACGAAATCGCTCCGGGAATCAGGCCCTACAACGGCTGCAGCTTGCGCTACGTCGCCGTGCTCGCGTCATCTTGCGACTCAAAGCGGTCGTTTAGTTTCACCTAGATTGTGCTCTGAAAGGAAACTGCACAGTGCCAACGCCAGCTGCTCAGGGGTGGGCTACATCTCCCGTGCGGCTTGATGGCATGGAATCAGGCCGCGCAGGCGCTACTGGCACAGCGTAGTGGGTGACGAAAAGATCTCACGCTGGATCTGCTTCACGACTTGCGCCCCATTCACTGTGTAAGTAAGCGTCCCAGTGTTGCCGCCCGAAAAGGCGAAAGTCATGTTTCCGACTTTCGTAGCCTTGATGGCTGTCCAGGGACTTGCGTTGAATGGCGGCCCCGTCACCGTATAAAGATCGCCAGAGTAAACGCCGGTTCCGGTCTTGTCGCCATGCGCGAGGATGAACCAGGTTGCGTCGCCGTTCAGGTCGTAGTCGAAGAGCGTTGCGACGACGACGTCGCCCTGCTGCGTGACGTTAACGCCCCAGCCATGCTGGGCTTGTCCGAACCACCAGAGATCTTGATAGTTGGTCGCCGAGCTGCGGTCGCCGGTCGTGAATTCGCAATTGGCCGACGACGAACCAAAGACTTCGCGCGTGATCTGCTTGGTCACCGAGGTGCCGTTGTAAACGTAGCTGAGGGTCCCCGTGTTGATGCTCGAGAAATTCAGAGTCATTGTGCCAACCTGCGTGGCAAGGACATTGTCGCCACTCCACGGGTTCGCATTGAAGGGCGGCCCTTTCGTGGTGTAGATCGCTCCCGAATACGAGCCGTCGGACTGCCTGGCGCCGTTGGCGAGCACCAGCCACAACGGATTGCCGGAGGCGTTGTATGTGAAGAGCGTCCCAAAGATAATGTCACCCTGGTGGTTGAGGTTGATGCCCCAGCCCGACTCGGACCCCGGGGGCAAGTTCCACCACAGGTCGGTATAGTTCACAACGCCTGAATCCGGCGATAGGCACGCTGGCTTGCCGTTTGGGTCCGGAATAGTCGCCACGCAAACGCTATTGTCCACGCTCACGGACTGCGCTCCGGTGACGCCCGTGCCTATGCAGAACGTTGACCCACCAATCGCTGACGCAGCGATATTGTTCAGAATTGTCACAGCTTGATGCTGTGTCGACACGACGTTGTTTACATAGCTCTGGAGATTATTGGCCGAGGCCTGCTGCAACGTCCCGGACGGCGTAAGTTGCGCAAGTACGCAGGTGGCATTGTCCTTCGATTCGAGGGACTCCGAGACTGTCCTGCGACTCATCAAAGACGATGGAGCATAGGCAAAAACATAAATTGGGTGCCCCCGGTCTTGCGCGCGAAATTGAACGTCGGAGGTTACGTTGGCAGTCGGTGACACGTCGCCTGAAGTCTGAACCAGGAAGGCCGGTGTCTTGTAACTCGGGATGGATTTATCGCTTGGGCCGACCTTGGTTGAGGGATTGTTGAGATTCAGAAACCAGTCGTTGGTCTGAAGGGACCCGCCGCCGTTCTCCCTGTGCACTGCCGCTGGTGTTGCGCGCAATGCAAATGTGCCATCTCCGAGCTGCCCAAAGGAATTGTCGCCCCACGCCCAGACACTCCCATCACCTTCTAGCGCAACAGTATGAGCGTCGCCACTAATCTGGAAGTCAAGGGATGGAACTGCTACGAGCTGGCCACCGAGGACACTACCGAGTATGGTTACTGCTTGGCCTTGCGTGTCTTGAACGGAGAAACCGCATGACACCAAGACTGAGGGCGATGCCAGTGGTCCTGCGAGTAGGCAGCCCCGATTGCCATAGTTCCTCGTCGAAATCGCCACCGCACCTTTCAACCCAATCACCTGTACCGGGGACGAGTGATCAGTCGTCGTGCCATCGCCCAGCTGGCCGACGGCGTTTCCACCCCACGCCCAGGCCGTGCCGTCCCTCTTGAGAGCAACGGTCTGGTTGCCCCCGGCAGAGACCGCGATCGCGCCTGTTAGCCCGCTCACCTGGACCGGGGCCGATCTATCAGCTGTGGTACCGTCGCCTAACTGACCGGAAAAATTTCCGCCCCACGCCCACACGGTGCCATCACCTTTAGCCGCAACGGTGTGAGCGCCGCCTGCAGAGATAGCGAGCCCACCTGTCAACCCGATGACCTGTACTGGGGCCGATCGGTTAGTCGTCGTACCATCGCCAAGGCGTCCATTGGAGTTGTTACCCCACGTCCAGAGGCTACCGTCGCCTTTTAGGGCAACCGTGTGATAGTCCCCTGCCGAGATCGCGATCACGCCCGTCAATCCAATCACTTGCACGGGGTATAGCCGGTACATCGTGGTGCCGTCGCCAAGCCGCCCATCAGAGTTGTTGCCCCAGGCCCACACGCTGCCGTCCGCTTTGAGCGCAACCGTATGGGTGCTACCCGTCGAGATTGCTACTACATTGCTCAATCCGACGACCTGAACCGGTGCCGACCGATTGGTCGTCGTACCATCTCCAAGCTGGCCGACCGAGTTGTCGCCCCATGACCAGACGGTGCCGTCTCCTTTGAGAGCAATAGTCTGATTGCCCCCGGCCGAGATCGCGATTGCGCCCGTCAGCGCGCTCACCTGCACTGGAGTTGATTGTGCTAGGGGCGTGCCGTCGCCAAGCTGGCCAAATCCGTTATAGCCCCACGCCCACACACTGCCGTCGCCCTTCACCGCGACCGAATGGTTCCCTCCCGCGGACACCGCGACCATACCTGTCAATCCGATGGCTTGTACCGGGGCCGATCGGTCAGTCGCCGTGCCATCACCAAGCTGTCCGTTGGAGTTTCGGCCCCACGCCCACACACTACCGTCGCCCTTGAGTGCAACCGCGTTGTCGTTTCCTGCAGAAACAGCAACCACACCCGTCAAGCCGATCACCTGCGCAGCGGTCGAAGGATTGATCGCGCCGGTTCCAAGCTGTCCCGAATAGTTTGAACCCCACGCCCAGACGCTGCCGTCTGCTTTGAGGGCAACTGTGAAGTCCTCGCCAGCGGAAATCGCGGTGGCACCCACTACCCCTGATACCTGCACAGGAGTCAATTGGTTAGTCGTCGTACCATCGCCAAGATCGCCCAAGCCGTTGTATCCCCAAGCCCAGACGGTACCGTCGCGCGTCACGGCGACCGTGAAACTTCCGCCCGCCGATACCCCGACCACATCCGCCAACCCGCTCACCTGAACTGGGCTTGACCGATACTTGGTCGTGCCGTCTCCGAGCTGACCAAAGCTGTTGGCCCCCCATCCCCAGACAGTGCCGTCATCCTTGAGCGCCACCGTATGAGAATCACCTTGTGAGACAGCAACCACTCCTGATAATCCGCTCACTGCGGCGGACTGCAACCCCAAGGTCCAGACCGTGCCATCACCCTTGAGCGCAACGGTCTTGTCACCCCTCGCCGATATCGTGATCACGCCCGTCAATCCAATTACCGGCGCAGGGCTCGACCGGCTAGTCGTCGTGCCATCGGCAAGTTGTCCAGAGGAGTTCTTGCCCCATGCCCAGAGGGTGCCGTCGGTCTTCAACGCTACTGTGTGGTCGGCTCCGGAGGAGACTGCCCTGACGCCGGAGACTCCAGACGACTCTATCGGGTGAACGGACTGAAGTGTTCGGCCAACGCCGAGCTGACCGGACAGGTCACTTCCCCAAGTGAGCACCGTGCCGTTAGCACTCAGAGCTGCGCTATGGTCACTTCCGGTAGCAATTGCCGGTGTGGCACAGCGAACTGAACTCGAGGAAAGACAGACCGCGACGAGCAACGACCACGCAAGAGCTTGCGTCTTTCTCAAGCCATCGGTTGCCTGGTTCATACTTCCCCTTGAGCATCCGCGGGTCGCTAACCTGGGCGGTTCGCGACCCTTAGCGGACATTGGCTTGACGCAAGTCTCGGGGCAATCGGTCATGCCTGCTGCGCTCGTCAAATGCTCTGACAAACGGGATTGCGCCGCTACTAACGAGGCTTAGACGCATTCGTGAGCCTCAGTTCTTCCGCCAATAAACGCCGGTCCAGTCGACGCGGACAATCTCAGCTGTAATGCCGTTTTGATCTCGAAAGTCATGAACGGCTCTTTGGCAAGGAAGAAAATCGCCGTAGTCGTCCACGAGTACAAAGCCACCAGGCACGACCTTCGAATAGAGCGCGGTCAGCGCGTCCCATGTTGATTCATACAGGTCGCCGTCCAAACGAAGTAGAGCAATCCTTTCGATGGGGGCGACCGGCAAAGTGTCCTTGAACCATCCCTTGAGAAATTTCACGCGGTCATCGAGGTACCCATAGCGCCCGAACACCGATTGCACTTCATCCAGGGGCACTACCAAGGTGGGCATCATCTTCGCGGAATAGTCGAATCCCTGATCCGCAGGATGGGTGGGAACGGGAAGCCCCTCGAAGGAGTCCGCCGCCCAGACAACCCGGTCGGGCATCCCATACGTTTCAAGGTAGGCCCGCATGAAAACGGCGGCGCCGCCACGCCACACGCCGGTCTCGACCAAGTCCCCGACGATGCCAGTTTCGCGTATGACGTCCAGACAGTCCTCGATATTCCTCATGCGCTTGGCACCGATCATGGAATGCGAGAACTCGACGTAGTTGCGGAAGCTGACAATCTTCTGCTCACCATTCTGCATTCGCAGCGGGACGTTCCACCACGGGCTTCCATCCTCTCGCTTCTGCAAGAGGTCGCCTACAGCCGTGTTCCCCTTCCAACCCATCCTCTGCAATACCGTTTGGTCGGCCATCTTCCCCAAGCGCATCGAGACCGCCGTGTACAACAAACGGGCGTCGTTCTCGACATAGAGTTCATTTATGAGCGACTTTCTCAGCAGTTCGAGATATCGTTGCTGCAACGTCATTTGTTTCCTCGCTGGGATCGCCGAACGAATGACAGAGACATTCGTGGGTTGAGGCCGGATTTTGACTGTGCCCGGCAGGAGGGTCAACGCGGGATCTCTCGGTGCTGGATGGTCCGCTCTGGCCGAAAGCCGACCTACCGCGCGAAGAACACGTCGAAGGTCGGAAACGCAGCCCCTTCGTCCAGGCAATCCGCAAGGTAGACCGCGAGGCCCAGATCGCCCGTCCACAGCGAGTAGCGCATCTGGCGGTGCTCCTCGGCCTGTGCTTGCGACTGGCCGATGCCGTGCATCGCGAATGCGCGCGCCCGTTCCAGCCACTTGGCGTCGCCCGTGCGCTCATGGAGCTTGAGGAACGCGTAGCCGTTGCCGCCTGTGCCATGGCAGAGGTACGCGCCCTTCGTGAGGGGGCCCGCAATCCAGGTGAGCTCTCCGGCCGCCAGGAGGAGGTCATCCAATTCGTCGCCTGGAAAATCGCCCAGGCAGGCGAGGAAGCCGGGCGCCCCATGGCACCACTGAACCGGCAGCGGCATACCCAGCCGCGGCGGCTCCAGGAACGCACGCCAGTTGGCGAGACGCTGATCGACCGTCGCCGTTTGCCGGACTGTCGTCGCGATGCGCTCCTTCCATCGACCCCATTCGCCGGCGTCCAGCAAATGGCGTCCGCGAATGATGACGAAGGCGTTTCCGGCGAAGCCATGGCCGGCGCCGAGGTACGTAGTCACGCGTCCGTACATGTCCTGCGTCCAGTAAGAACATCTGTGCTGGTCTGACCACAGGAGCTGGGATTCGAGCTTGCGGACATTGTCGCGGAACGCATCGGCCCAGCGTGCCTCGCCCGTGTGCTCATGCAGGAAATGCGCGGCAAGCAGGGTCCCGGGCGCGCCCCACAGGAACTCGCGGGTCGGATTATCGATGTTCGATGCGATCGCCGCTTCAAGTTTCCTTGCCACGTCCCCGCTCGGCCGAAGCCAGTACGCGAGGAGCAGGGGAGCGGTCTCGCCCATCAGGTACGACGCATGGTCCCGCGCCCAATCGTCTCCCATCCACGCGCGCAACGCCGGGATCAGCGGCTCGATGAACGGCTCGTAGTCACGGCGCAAGCGGACGAAGCCGCGCGCCTGCAGGTAGTAAAGCGTCCAGATGACGCCGCAGGCGCCGAAGTACAGGCAATGGAAGGGCGCGGTCGACCGCCCTTCGGTGTCGCGGGGATGGGCGGGCCAATAGGTAACGGGCGAGAAGCTCGCCTCGGCATCTTCCACGATCCGCTCGATCATCGCGCGGGCACGCGCGGGATCCCATGCCTGCTCGCGCAGCGGCTCGTGCCGCGAGGGATCGTAGAGCGGGGAAGCGGCCGTGGTCAGCGGCGGAACTGGGCGAGCACCGACGACGTCCACGTGAGGCGCTCGATCAGCGTCCTCAGGAACTCGCGATTGAAGCGCAGCTGGCAGCCTTCCGAAAGCGACTCGAGGTGGGTCGCCTGGATCTTGAGCAGCTGCACCTCGGAGACCGAGATGATGGAGGCGGAGCGGCGCGCGCGGTCGCCCGAGAGGTAGGCCATCTCGCCGAAGCAGTCGCCTTCCTTGAGGACGTTCAGGAGCTTGCCGTCCTTCACGACCTTCACCTGGCCGCCCACGATGATGAAGAAGGCCTGGCCCACCTCGCCTTCGAGGAGCAGGTTCTCGTCGCGCGCGTGCGTCTCCCACACCGCCCCGCGCAGCACCTCCCACAGCTCGGCATCGCGGAACTCGCGGAAGAACGGCAGCGAGCGCAGCTTGTTGAACTTCTCGGTGGACGAGATCTCGTGGGAGTAGCGCTCGAGCTGCGGGAAGGTGTTGGCGAGCTCGCTCGCCATGTCGAACCACGAGGTGTAGCGCTGCTTCGGGTCCTTGTGCATCGCCTTCTTGACGATCTCGACCAGGGCCTCGGGAAGGTCGGGGCGGAGCGTCTGGATCGGCACCGGCTCCTCGTTGAGGATCTTGTTGATCATCGACACCGCGTTCTCGGCGCGGAAGGGCAGCTTCCCGGTGAGCAGCTCGTACATCACCACGCCCAGCGAGTAGATGTCCGACTGCACGCTGGGGCCTTCCTCGTTGATCTGCTCGGGCGACATGTAGGCCGGCGAGCCGAGGAAGCCGTCGATCTGCGTGTGGGTGGCGTGGGAGACCTTGGCCGTCCCGAAGTCGCTGATCTTGATGTCGTCGCGGTCCGAAAGCAGGATGTTCGCGGGCTTGATATCCCGGTGGATCACGCCGTTCTGGAACGCGTAGTCGAGCGCGCGGCACATCTTGAAGATCACCAGCACCGCCTGGCGCACGGGCAGCAGGTTCGTCTCGGTGCAGAACTTCTTGAGCGAGCCGCCCGGCACGTACTCCATGACGATGTAGCGCATGTCGCCGTCCACGACTGCGTCGTACACGCCCACGATGTTCGGGTGGTTGAGCTTCCCGGCGAGGGAGGCCTCGTTGAGGAAGAGCTTCTCGAAGCGCTTGGCTTCCTCCTCGCCCAGCGAGGAATCCTGCTTGTGGACCTTGATGGCGACCTTGCGGTCGTTGAACGGATCCTCGCCCAGGTAGACGTCGGCCGACGCGCCCTGCCCGAGCTCCGAGAGGATGCTGTACTTCCCTATCTTATGAGGGCGCTCGGCCAAGGTACGCGCGTAAATCCCAGTTGATTTTTTGCCGGTCAGTTTAACCGATATGGGCTAGGCATGGTCCCGGGCGAGGCGCCTGGCGATCGCCCCGAACGCCTCCGGCGACACGTCGGTCACGCTCACCGCCGGGGCGCTGGCCGCGGCCGCGTAGTTGCGGCCCAGCGAGCGGCGGTAGGCGGGGTCGTAATGGGCCTCCAGCAGGTCGGCCACGAGGCCGTTCCAGTCGCCTTGCGCGAGGAGCGCCTGCCACGTCTCGATGCGCTCGGCCCCGTGCAGGTTGCGTAGCCCCTCGAGGCGCGCCGCCAGCGTCTCCGGATGGGCGAGGAAGTGGGCGTAGTCCTCCTTGAGCAGCTGCACGCGAAGCGGCGGCGCCGCTTCGAGCCTCACGCAATCCGAGGCGCGCATGCGCTCGATGAGCCCCTCGGGCACCCGCAGGTTGCCCACCTTGCGGCTCTCGGATTCCACGAACACGGTGCGGGCGGGGTCGAAGCTGGAGAGCGCCGCCCAGATCGCCGTCTCGAAGGCCTTCTGCGAGGGCTGCGGCGCGCCGGGCAGGTCGCCCAGCAGCGAGCCGCGGTGGGCCGCAAGCGCCTCGAGGTCGAGAACCTGGGCCTTCGCCTGCGCGAGCGCCTGCAACAGCCGGCTCTTTCCGGTGCCCGTGGCGCCGCAAACGACGCGATAGCGCAGGCGCGGCGCAAGCTCCTCGAGGTCGGCGACGACCTGGCGGCGAAACGCCTTGTATCCGCCCTCCAGGCGCAGCGCGTCCCAGCCCACCTGGCGCAGCACGTGCACCAGCGAGCCCGAACGCCCGCCGCCGCGCCAGCAGTACACGAGCGGCCGCCAGCCGCGCGGGCGCTCGGCGAAGCGCTGCTCCACGATGCGCGCGATGTTGCGCGCGACGATCGGCGCGCCCGCGCGCTTGGCTTCGAAGGCGCCCTGCCAGCGATAGATCGTGCCCACCAGCGCGCGCTCCGCGTCGTCCAGCACCGGCACGCTCGTCGCACCCGGCAGGTGGTCCTCGGCGAACTCCGAGGGGCTGCGCGCGTCGAGGATGTCGTCGAAGGCCGCGAGGTCGGCCGCCGTGAGCGGCGTGGCGGCCACGGACTCGGGGCGCTCGCGATGGAACGGCAGCTCGGTCACGGCTTGCGCCGCCGCAGGAGGGGCTCCAGCGTCGACCACACCGTGTCCGCGATGATGGGCTGCGCTTTCGCGACCGGATGCAGCTGGTCGGCCTGGAACAACTCGGGCTTGTCGGCGATGCCGGAGAGCAGGAACGGCACGAAGGGCGTCTTCAGCTCGCCGGCGAGCTTCGGATAGAGGTCCCGGAACTCGGCCGCGTAATCGATGCCATAATTCGGGGGAATCATGAGGCCCACGAGCACGGGCTCGGCGCGCGCCTGGCGCGCGAGCCGGACCATCTGCTCCAGGTTGGCACGGATCCCCGCCACGGGCTGGCCGCGCAAGGCGTCGTTGGCGCCCAGCTCGATCACCACCACGCTCGGCCGGTGGCGCTTGAGGTCCTCGGACAGGCGCCGCAGGCCGCCCGCCGTCGTCTCCCCGGAAACGCTCGCGTTGACCACGTTCCAAGGCAGCTTCTCCCGCTCGATGCGCGCCGCCACGAGGTGCACCCAGCCCTGCTCGGGCGAGAGGTTGTACGCGGCCGAGAGGCTGTCGCCGAACACCATCACGGTGCGCGGTGCCGCCCCCGCGGCGGCGGCGAAGGCGATGGCGAGCGCGGCGAGCCACGCACGGGCGATGAGGAAATGAACGCTGTGAGGCAAACGCATCGGGATGTTCCTGCCGGGTCCGCGGACCCGAAGTCGGTCATTGTGAAGGCGCACGCCCTCACCAAACAAGTCGCCACGCCCGAGCACACCCTCACGATCGTGAAGGACGCCGCCTTCGAGGTGCTGGCGGGCGAGGCCGTGGCGATCCTCGGGGCCTCGGGCTCCGGGAAGTCCACGCTGCTGGGATTGCTCGCGGGCCTCGACGTTCCGAGCTCGGGCAAGGTGTGGATCGACGGCGAGGACCTCTTCGCGCTGAACGAGGACGGCCGCGCGCGGCTGCGCGGGCGCATGGTGGGCTTCGTCTTCCAGTCGTTCCAGCTCCTGCCGGCGCTCACCGCGCTGGAGAACGTGATGCTGCCGCTCGAGCTCGCGGGCGGCGCCGATGCCGCGCAGCGCGCGCGCGCCGTGCTCGGCCGCGTGGGCCTGGGAGAACGCGTGGGCCACTATCCGCGCCAGCTCTCCGGCGGCGAGCAGCAGCGCGTCGCGCTCGCGCGCGCGTTCGTGACCGAGCCCAAGCTCCTCTTCGCCGACGAGCCCACCGGCAACCTCGATTCGACGACCGGCGAGCAGGTGATCGAGCTCCTTTTCGAGATGAACCGGGAACGGGGCGCCACGTTGGTGCTGGTTACCCACGATGCCGAGCTCGCGGGGCGCTGCGACCGCCGCCTGCACATCGCGGCGGGCGCCATCACGCATGAAGACTAGGAACGCCGCACTCGCGATGCGCATGCTGCGCAGGAACTGGAGCGCGGGCGAGCTGCGGGTGCTGGTGGCCGCGCTCTTCATCGCGGTGGCGAGCGTGACGAGCGTGGCGTTCTTCGCCGATCGCGTGCAGGGCGCCCTCGACCAGCAGGCCAACGAGCTCCTCGGCGGCGACCTCGTGGTGATCGCCGACCAGCCGATGCCGCCCGAGTTCGTGCAGGCCGCGGCGGGCGAGGGGCTCGCGACGGCGCAGACGCGCACGTTCCCGAGCATGGTGTCCACGCCCGGCGGCGTGAACCTCGCCGAGGTGAAGGCGGTGACGGCCGGCTATCCCTTGCGCGGGCGCGTGCGAATCACGACCGAACCCGGAACGCCCGGTGCCGAAGCCCCGGAAGTCCCTGCGCCGGGCACCGTGTGGATCGGCGCGCCGCTCGTCTCGCGCATCGGCGCGCGCGTGGGCGACACGCTGACGGTGGGCCGCGCGAAGCTCGCCATTGCCGCCGTCATCACCCGCGAACCGGACAGCGTGCTCGATTACTTCGGCATCGCGCCGCGCGTCCTCATGAACGACGCGGACGTGGAAGCCACTGGGCTCGTCCAGCTGGGCAGCCGCGTGGGTTATCGACTGCTCGTGGCGGGCGAGGCCGACGCCGTGGCGCGGTTGCGCAAGGAGCTCACGCCGAAGCTCGCACGGGGCCAGCGCATCGAAGGCGTGCGCGACGCGCGAAGCGAGGTGCGGATGGCGCTCGAGCGGGCGCAGCGCTTCCTCGGGCTCGCTTCCCTGCTGTCGGTGGTTCTCGCGTCGGTCGCGGTGGCGCTCGCGGCGCGGCGCTTCTCGCAACGCCAGGTGGACGCCGCTGCGATGATGCGCTGCCTGGGTGCCACGCAGGCCGATCTCTTCGCCGTGCACGCATGGCAGTTCGCGGCGCTGGGAGCGGTCGCCTGCGCGCTCGGCAGCCTCGCCGGTTTCGGGGCGCAGGCCGTGCTCGCCCATTGGCTCACCGGATTCTTCACAGTCCAGCTGCCGTTGCCGGGGCCGCTGCCGGCGCTGCGCGGTGCCGCGATCGGCCTCGTGCTGATGCTGGGGTTCACGCTGCCGCCGCTCATCAGGCTGCGCAACGCCTCGACGCTGCGCGTGCTGCGCCGCGACCTCGCGGCGGCCGAGCCGTTGAGCACGGCGGCCTTCGCGCTCGGGCTCGCGGCGCTCGCGGCCCTCATCGTGTGGCAGGCGGGCGAGCTGCGCATGGGCGCCTATGCGCTCGCCGGGTTCGCCGGCACGCTGGCGGCTTCCGCGCTCGCCGGCTACGGGCTCATCCGGCTCGTCTCGCGCATGCGCGGCGCGGCCTCGGGCCCCTGGCGTTACGGGCTCGCCAACCTGCGGCGGCGCACGGGCGCGACCCTCGTGCAGGTGATGGCGCTGGGCCTGGGGCTCATGGCGATGCTCGTGCTCACGCTGGTGCGCACCGAGCTCATCACGAAGTGGCAGGAATCGCTGCCGCCCGACATGCCGAACCGCTTCGCCATCAACATCCAGACCGACCAGCTTCCCGCGCTCAGGCGGCGCTTCGACGAGATGCACCTCGTGACGCCCGACCTCTACCCCATGGTGCGCGGGCGGCTCACGGCGATCAACGAGCGCAGCATCTCCGCTTCCTCGTACAAGGACGAGCGGGCGCGGCGGCTTGCCGAGCGCGAGTTCAACCTCTCGTGGTCCGACACGCTCAAGCCCGACAACAGCGTGGTCGCCGGCCGCTTCTGGAAGCCGGACACGAAGCAAGCCGAGTTCTCGGTGGAGGAGGGTATCGCCAAGTCGCTCGGCATCAAGCTGGGCGACACGCTCGCCTTCGAGGTGGCGGGCTCGCGCTTCGCCGCGGAGGTGACGAGCCTGAGGAAGGTGAACTGGGATTCGTTCAAGCCCAACTTCTTCGTGGTCTCGACGCCCGCCGTGCTCTCGTCGTATCCGGCGAGCTGGATCACGAGCTTCCATTTGCCGGAGGGGCGCGACGAGGCGGTGGCGAAGATCGTGCGCGAGTTCCCCAACGTGAGCGTGATCGACATGTCGGCGGTCCTCGCGCAGTTCCAGCGCATCACCGACCAGGTTTCCCGCGCCGTGGAGTTCGTTTTCGTCTTCGCCATCGCCGCGGGGCTCGTGGTGCTCTTCGCCGCGATCACCTCGACGCAGGACGAGCGCGTCTTCGAAGGCGCAGTGCTGCGCACGATCGGCGCGAACCGCCGCCAGCTCACCGTGATGCAGCTCGCCGAATTCCTCAGCATCGGGCTGCTCGCCGGCGTGCTCGCCTCGGCGGGCGCCGTGGCGCTTGCGACCGTGCTCGCCGAGCGCGTGCTGGGCGTTGCGTACGACTTCCACTGGGCGCTGCCGCTCGCGGGCATCGTCGCCGGCGGCGCCGGCGTGGCGCTCGCGGGGCTGCTCGGCACCCGGCGCGTGGTGGCGGCCCCGCCGCTGCAGACCATCCGCGCCGTTTCGTGATGCGCCGCCATTCCGGGCGGCTGCACGCATCGCCTTACCTGCTGCTCACGCTCACGGCGCTCTTCTGGTCCGTGAACTGGATCATCGGCCGCGCCATCGCCGGCCACGTGACGCCGTTCGCGATCACCTTCGCGCGCTGGCTCGTGGCCGTGGTCGTGATGATTCCCTTCGCCTGGGGCGACCTGCGCGAGAACTGGCCCGCGATCAAGCGCAACTGGAAGGTGATCGTCTGGCTGGGCATCTGGGGGACGGGCCCGTACAACGTGTTCACGTACATGGGGCTGCAATACACCACGGCGACCAACGGCGTGATCCTGAACAGCGCCGTGCCGGTGATGATCATCCTCCTGGGCTGGCTCATCTACCGCGACACGATCACGCGCGTGCAGGCTGGCGGGCTCGTGGTCTCGCTCGCCGGCGTGCTCGCGATCCTCACGCGCGGCGATCCCTCGGTGATCGCCACACTCTCGCTGAACCACGGCGACCTGATCCTGCTCGTGGGGGTGGCGTTCTGGGCGGCGTACACGATCTTCCTGCGCCTGAAGCCCAGGGACCTTTCGGGCCTCTCCCTCGTGGTCTCGTGCGCGATCGTGGGCGTGGTCCTGCTGCTGCCGCTTTTCGCCTACGAGATGTTGTTCCTCGGCGGGCACATCGAGTGGTCGCCGGCCACCATCGGCGCGATGCTGTACGTGGGGATCTTCCCGTCCTTCGTGGCCTACGTGTTCTGGAACCGCGCGGTGCACGAGGTGGGCTCCAACGTGGCCGGCATCTTCATGCATCTCATGCCCGTGTTCGGAAGCCTGCTCGCGTGGATCTTCCTCGGCGAGCGCATCCAGGCCTTCCACCTGGCCGGGATCGCGCTCATCCTGGGCGGGATCACCCTCACGACGCGCGGGCGTCGCGCGGTTCCCGAGCCTGGTCCAGAATAGCGGCATGGACCTCATCCTCTGGCGGCACGCGGAAGCCGAAGACGGCACCGGCAAGCCCGACCTCGAGCGCGAGCTCACGAAGCACGGCCGCAAGCAGGCCGAGGCCATGGCGCAATGGTTGAAGCCCCGCTTGCCGGCCAGGTGCCGCATCCTGGCAAGCCCCGCGAAGCGCACGCTGCAAACCGCGGAAGCCCTCGGCGCGAAGTTCGAGACCGACAAGCGCGTCTCGACCGATGCCTCCACGAGGAGCGTGCTCGCCGCGGCGGGCTGGCCGGATGGAGAAGGCGCCGTGCTGGTGGTGGGTCACCAGCCCACGCTGGGGGAAGTCGCCGCGGAGCTCCTCGGCGCGGGCGAGGGGCTCGGCATTCCCAAGGGTGCAATATGGTGGTTCGCGAACAAGGGATCCGGCACGGAGACGAAGCTCGTCGCCGTCATGAAGCCCGAGCTCGCGAAGAATTGACGAGGAGGCCATGAAGCTCACCGCCCAGCAGATCGCCGATTTCGACCGCGACGGATACCTGTTCTTCCCGTCGCTCTTCACGCCCCGGGAGGTGAAGGCCCTCACGGACGAGGTGCCGCGCCTCTACGCGATGCGCCGGCCCGAGAACGTGCGCGAGAAGGGCAGCGATGCCGTGCGCACCAACTTCGCGGCCCACCTCTACTCGAAGCCTTTCGCGAAGCTCGCGCGCCATCCGCGCATGGTCGAGCCGGTGGTGCAGCTCTTCGGCGAGCAGGTCTACATGCACCAGTTCAAGATCAACGGGAAGATGGCCTTCGACGGCGACGTCTGGCAGTGGCACCAGGACTACGGGACGTGGATGAACGACGACCTCATGCCCGAGGCGCGCGCCATGAACGTGGCGATCTTCCTCGACGAGGTGAACGAGTTCAACGGGCCGCTCATGTTCATCCCGGGCAGCCACAAGCAGGGGGCGCTCCCGGCCGGGCACGACACGAGCACCACGAGCTATCCGTTGTGGACGATCGACCACGAGGCGATCCGCCAGTTGGTCGCGAAGGGCGGCATCGTCGCGCCCAAGGGGCCGCCCGGCTCGATGATCCTCTTCCACGGCTGCCTGGTGCACGCCTCCACGTCCAACCTCTCGCCGTGGAACCGCGTATCGGTGTACCTGAGCCTGTGCGCGATCTCCAACCACATCCGCCGCTTCAAGCGCCCCGAGTACATCGCCCACCGCGATTTCACGCCGATCGTCACGCTGCCGGACGATTGCCTGCTGCGCGACTACGACGTGGCATTGCCCTGGAAGGACGGCACGCCGGCCTCCGCGTACGAGACGCGGCTGGAAGAGACGGCCTAGGACGGGAGTGCCGACGCCGGCGGGATGGAGCCCCTCGCTCGCCGCAACTGACCCGAGCGGCGCCGCTACTCGCCCCGGGTCCTACTTCTCGAGCACCTCGAAGGAAAACCCCACCGACGCCCACTGCTCGCGCTCTTCCTCGAGCGCGATATTCACGAGGGTGTGGTCGGCGAGCCACCGCCCCTCGATCTCCAGCTGGAAGCTCCTGCCGCTTCGCGAGGCACGCAGCGCCGGAAGCTTCATCGTGCGGCGGCTGCGGTAGAAGATGACCGCCAGGCGCAGGCAGAAGGCGAGCGCGGCCAGGCGGGGATCGTCGTCGAACGCCTCGCGCATCTTGGAGAGCTTGCCGCGCTGCGCGAGCACGAGGTTGGAGAGGTAGCCCAGGTCCTGGCGCGAGAAGCCCGGCATGTCGGCGTTGGCGAGGATGTAGGCCGAGTGCTTGTGGTAAGCCGCCTGCGCGATCGACATGCCGACCTCGTGCAGCCGGACGGCCCACTCGAGGTACTGCGCCACGATGGCGAGCTCCTTGAAGTCCTGCTGCAGGTCGCGCAGCAGCGCCCGCGCGAGCTGGCCCACGCGCTGCGATTGCGCCTGGTCCACGTGGTAGCGGCGCACGAACTGGTCGACGGTCACGTCGCGGATGTCGCGGTGGTGGACGCGCCCCAGCAGGTCCCACAGCACGCCGTCGCGCAGCGCCCCCTCGGCCACCGTCATTTCCTTGAGGGAGAGCTCGGCGAAGATCCCCAGCATGATCGCGAGGCCCCCGGGCAGCACGGGAATGCGGTCCTCGCGCAGCCCCGCGAGGGAAAGCTTCCTCGCGTCGCCCGCCTCGATCAGCTGCTCGCGAAGCCACGCGAGGCCGGAAGCGTTGATGCCCTGGTTCGCCTGGCCGTTCTGGACCAGGATCTCGGCGATGGAGCGCGCGGTGCCTGACGAGCCGATCGCCTCGCGCCAGCCTTCCTTTTCGAAGCGCGCCGCCAGCGTCTGCACCTGCTCGCGCGCCGCGAGCTCCGCGCGCTTGAAGCCCTTCTTGTCGAAGCGCCCGTCGCCGAAGAAGCGGCTCGTGAAGCTCACGCAGCCCATGTAGAGGCTTTCCATCGCCTTGGCCTTGAGCTTGTTGCCGATGATGAATTCCGTGGAGCCGCCGCCGATGTCGGCCACCAGGCGGTTGTGCGGGCTCATCGGCAGGGAGTGCACCACGCCCAGGTAGATGAGGCGGGCCTCCTCGCGGCCGGGAATGACCTCGATCGGGAAGCCCAGGGTCGACTCGGCGCGGCGCAGGAAAGGCCCGGCGTTCTTCGCCACGCGCAGCGCGTTGGTGCCGACCACGCGCACCGCCTCGCGCGGCATTCCGGCGAGCCTCTCGGAGAAGCGCTTGAGCGCGGCGAGCGCGCGGTCCTGCGCGAGGCTGTCGAGCTGCTTGTCCTCGGTGAGGCCGCTGCCCAGGCGCACCGTTTCCTTCAGCGAATCGAGCGGATAGATCTGGTCGTCGACGACGCGGCCCACCGCGAGGTGGAAACTGTTGGAGCCGAGGTCGACCGCTCCGAGGGTGTTATATTCCATCGCACTCAAGTATGCCATCCGCCTTTGTCACATGATTGTCATCGGGCGCTAAGACCATGGCGCGCAAGATGAAGCCCGAGGCCAAGGCGAGCGCCCTGCCCCGCGAGCACTTCCTCAACCGCGAGCTGCAGGCCCTCGAGTTCAACCGCAGGGTCCTGGCCCAGGCCGAGGACAAGACCAATCCGCTCCTCGAGCGCCTGAAGTTCCTCTGCATCGTCTCCTCGAACCTGGACGAGTTCTTCGAGATCCGCGTCTCGGGCATCAAGGAGCAGATCAAGCTGGGCGCGCCCTCGGCCGACCCCGACGGCATGGAGCCGCTCGCGGTGTTCCGCCAGGTCGCGGCGCGCGCGCAGGGAATCGTCGAGCGCCAGTACCGGCTGCTGAACGAGGAGATCCTCCCCGCGCTCGCCAGGGAAAGGATCAGGTTCCTGCGCCGCTCGGAGTGGTCCGCCTCGCAGCAGGAGTGGATCCGCGACTACTTCTTCCGCGAGATGATGCCGGTGCTCACGCCCATCGGGCTGGACCCGGCGCATCCGTTTCCGCGGGTGTTCAACAAGAGCCTCAATTTCGCGGTCGAGCTCGAGGGGCGCGATGCCTTCGGGCGCGACTCGCGCGCGGCCATCGTGCAGGCCCCGCGCGTGCTGCCGCGCGTGATCCTGCTGCCGCGCGGCGTGGCGCAGGGGCCGACGGACTTCATCTTCCTCACCTCGATCCTGCACGCGCACGTGGGCGAGCTCTTCGCCGGCATGAACGTGCAGGGCTGCTACCAGTTCCGCGTCACGCGCAACTCCGACCTGTTCGTCGAGGAAGAGGAGGTGAAGGACCTGCGCAAGGCCCTGCAGGGCGAATTGCCGCAGCGCCACCTGGGCGACGCCGTGCGCCTGGAGGTGGCCGACAACATGTCGGACACCATGACGCGCTTCCTGCTCGCGCAGTTCGGCCTCGAGGGCGACGACCTCTACTCGGTCGCCGGCCCCGTGAACCTGGTGCGCCTCATGAACATCCCCGAGCAGGTGAACCGCCCCGACCTGGAGTTCCCGCCATTCACGCCGGGGCTACCGAAGCCGCTCGCGAAGGGGCGCGACATCTTCGAGACGATCCGCAAGTCCGACCAGCTGCTGCACCGGCCGTTCCAGTCCTTCCAGCCGGTGATCGACTTGATCCAGCAGGCCGCCCGCGACCCGCGCGTGGTCGCCATCAAGCAGACCGTGTACCGCACCGGCACCGACTCGGTGATCATGCAGACGCTGATCGACGCAGCGCGCGCCGGCAAGGAAGTGACGGTGGTCGTCGAGCTCATGGCGCGCTTCGACGAGGAAGCCAACATCAACTGGGCCGCGCGCCTCGAGGAGGTCGGGGCGCACGTGGTCTACGGCGTGGTGGGCCACAAGACGCACGCGAAGATGGTGCTCGTCGTGCGGCGCGAGGAGGGCCGGCTCGTGCGCTACGCGCACCTGGGCACCGGCAACTACCACCCGCGCACCGCGCGCTTCTACACCGACTTCGACCTGCTCACCGCCAACGAGCAGGTCTGCGCGGACGTGAACGAGGTGTTCCAGCAGCTCACCGGCCTGGGCAAGGTGAGCAAGCTGAAGCACATGTGGCAGGCGCCGTTCACGCTGCACCAGCGCGTGCTCGAGGCGATCGACATCCAGACGCGCGTGGCGCGCTCCGGCAAGCCCGCGCGCATCGTCGCCAAGATGAACGCGCTGCTGGAGCCCCAGGTGATCGAGGCGCTCTACAAGGCTTCCCAGGCCGGCGTGAAGGTGGACCTCGTGGTGCGCGGCGTGTGCGCGCTGCGACCGGGCGTGCCGGGGCTGTCGGACAACATCCGCGTGCGCTCCATCATCGGGCGCTTCCTCGAGCACTCGCGCATCTTCGAGTTCAAGGCGGGCGGCGCCACCCACATCTTCCTGTCGAGCGCGGACTGGATGGACCGCAATTTCTTCCGCCGCATCGAGCTGTGCTTCCCGATCGTGGACGCCAAGCTCAAGCGGCGGGTGGTGGCCGAGGGGCTGCGCCCCTACCTCGAGGACAACACGCAGGCCTGGGACATGCAGTCCGACGGGACCTTCAAGCGCGCCAAGCCCGGGCGCAAGGCGAGGAAGGGCGCGCAGGCCGCGCTGCTCAAGTCCCTCGCGCTGGACTAGCGCCCTACCAGAACTTCCACCACGCCGTGCTGGCGTTCCTGCCGGCGGCCCCGAGCGGGTCCTCGGGATAGTTTTTCGCCAGCACGCGCTTGGCGTCGTCGCGCAGCTCCTTCATCGCCATCCGGTCGTAGGCCTCCACCATGATCTCGAGCGCCTCCTTGTGGGAGGGCGACGTGGGGAAGCGCACGATGGTGTCCTGCGCGCGGTTGGCGGCGGCGAGGTAGGCGCCGCGCTGCAGGTAGTAGTGCGCGACGTGGATCTCGTGGCGGGCGAGGGCCTCGACCAGGTAGGCCATGCGCTCGCGCGAATCGGGCGTGTACCGGCTGTCGGGGAAGCGGGCCACCAGGTCCTTGAAGCCCTCGAACGATTCGCGCGCGGCCTTGGGATCGCGGTCGGCGAGATCCTGGTACACGAGCTTGGCGAGCGGCCCCAGGTCCTCCTTGAAGTTGCACAGGGCCTTCAGGTAGATCGCGTAGTCCACGTTCGGGTGGTTCGGGTGCAGCTTCACGAACTTGTCGAGCGCGCTGATCGCCGAGGCGGTCTCGTTGGTCTTGTAGTAGGCGTAGGCGATCTCGATCTGCGCCTGGTCGGCGTAGCGGCCGAACGGGAACTTGGCCTCGAGCTGGTCGTAGAGCTTGATGGCCGCATCCCAGTTCTGGGCGTCGAACTCTTCCTTGGCGGCCTTGTAGTAGTCGGCGGCCTGCCAGTCCTTCCTGGGGTCCATCGCCTTCTGGAAGAGGCTGCACCCGCCCAGGGCGAGCGCGACGAGCAGGGCGGCCAATGCCGTTACACTTCGACTCATGGTGCATTCCGAATCGCGAGGCGCGAATTATACCGCGCCCCCGCCGCCTTCCCGCGCGGTGCGCATGACCATTCCCGCGTCGCTCGCCGGCGTGCGGCTGGACCAGGCGCTCGCGCGGATGCTGCCCGGCGAGTCGAGGAGCCGCCTTGCGCGCCTGATCGAGGCCGGCCACGTGCTGGTGGACGGGGAGGTGGCGCCCGGCAAGCGCAAGGTGCGCTCCGGCGAGGCGGTGGACGTGACGCTCGCGCCGCGCGAGGAGGATTCGGCCTTCGACCCCGAGGCCATCGCGCTCGACGTCGTGCACGAGGATCGCGACGTGCTGGTGGTGAACAAGCCCGCCGGCCTGGTGGTCCACCCGGGCAGCGGCAACTGGAGCGGCACGATGCTGAACGCGCTGCTGCACCACGCGCCGGCGCTGAAGCACCTCGCCCGCGCGGGCATCGTGCATCGCCTCGACAAGGATACGAGCGGCCTGCTCGTGGTCGCCAAGAACGAGGCCGCGCAGCTTGCGCTCGTGAAGGAGATCGCCGCCCACGAGGTGAAGCGCACCTACCTCGCCGTGGTGCGCGGCAAGGTTGCGCGCGGGGCCACGATCGAGGCGCCGATCGGGCGACACCCCGTGCACCGCACCCGCATGGCGGTGGTGCGCGGCGGCAAGCCCGCGGTCACGCACTACCGGGTGCGCAAGGCGCTCGCCGCGCATACGCTCCTGGAATGCGACCTCGAGACCGGCCGCACGCACCAGATCCGCGTCCACCTCGCCTCCATCGGCCACCCCATCGAGGGCGACCCGGTCTACGCGGGCCGCGCGAAGAGCCCTTTCGGCCGCCAGGCGCTGCATGCGTGGAAGCTCGCGTTCACGCATCCGGCGAGCGGCGAGCGGGTGGCCTTCGAGGCGCCGCCGCCCGCGGACTTCAAGCGCCTGCTGCAGGAGCTGCGCGCATGATCCCGCGCGAGTGGCTGGAGCCCGCGTGGCCCGCGCCCGCGAACGTACGCGCGTTCGTCACCACGCGAGGCGGCGGCGTGAGCGAGGGCGCGCACGCCTCGCTCAACCTGGGCGCCTCCAGCGGCGACGATCCGGGGCGGGTGAAGCGCAACCGCGACATCGTGCGCGCGCACCTTCCCGCCGATCCGCGCTGGATGCGGCAGGTTCACGGCACGGCGGTCGCGCGCCTGGACGAGCTTGCGGCCGCGGAGGTGCCCGAGGCGGACGCCGCGGTCGCCGCCCGCGAAGGCGTGGTCGCGACGGTGCTCACCGCCGATTGCATGCCGCTGTTCCTCTGCGACCGCGGCGGCACGCGCGTCGGCGTCGTGCATGCGGGTTGGCGCGGCATGGCCTCGGGCGTGATCGAGAGCGCCGTGAGGGCCCTCGGGGGTGATCCGGGCGACGTGCTCGCCTGGATGGGGCCGGCGATCGGGCCCGATGCGTTCGAGGTGGGCGAGGAGGTCCGCGAGGCCTTCGTCGCGGCCGACCCGGGCGCGGGCGCGGCGTTTCGTCCCGGCCGGCCCGGCAAGCTCATGGCCGACCTCTACGCGCTCGCGCGCCGGCGCCTCGAGCGCAGCGGCGTGCGCGAGATCCACGGCGGGGGCCTGTGCACGTTCACCGATGCCGGGCGCTTCTTCTCCTACCGGCGCGAGAAGGCGAGCGGCCGCATGGGCGCGTTCATCTGGAAACGATGAGCACGCTCGCCTGGATCGTCGCTTCCTGCCTCGCGGGAACGGTGCTTTCCCTGGCGCTCGCCGCCTTCGTGGCGTTTCGACTGGGCACGCGCTGGATCTCGACGCTGGTGAGCTACGCGGTGGGCGCGATGCTGGGGGCGGTCTTCATCGACCTGCTGCCGCACCTCTTCGAGATCGCGAAGAGCCCGGCGCGCGCGGCCGGTTTCATCCTGGTGGGAATCCTCGTCTTCTTCATGCTGGAGAAGCTGCTGCTCTGGCGCCACCACCACGGCGACGAGGAGGACTCCGGCCATGACGAGCGCACGGGCGCCCACCACGCGCACGGCCACGACCAGGGGCGCACCGCCTGGATGGTCATCTTCGGCGACTCGTTCCACAACTTCACCGATGGCGTGATCATCGCGGGCGCGTTCCTCGCCGACCTCAAGGTGGGCGTGGTCACCTCGCTCGCCATCATCGCCCACGAGATCCCGCAGGAGATGGGCGACTTCGTCGTGATCCTGCATTCGGGGTTCGGCAAGGCGAAGGCACTCTTCTGGAACGCGGTGTCGGGGCTCGCGGCCGTGGCGGGCGGCGTGGCCGCCTATTTCGCCCTCTCGGCGGTGAGCGGCTGGATCCCCGAGATCCTCGCCTTCGCGGCGGCGAGCATGATCTACGTGGCGGTGGCCGACCTCATCCCCGGGCTGCACCGGCGCACGGGCGCGCGCGACAGCTTGATCCAGGTCATATTCATCGCGCTGGGGATCGGCAGCATCTGGTTGATCCACGCGGTATTATTCCCCGAGGTCTGAGGTTTCCTTCCCATGGCACGCCAAGCGCACGATCCCGATCCGGAACACATCGCCGCGGAGCTCCGCAAGGCGCACCAGAAGCTCACCAGCGCGCTGGGCGAGGAGGGCGCCACGCAGATGGTGATGGCCGGGTTCGCGGAGGCCTACCGCTCGTGGCTGGAGGCGCTTTCCGCGCATCCCGAGCAGCTGGTGGACCTGCAGGGCCGCTACATGCAGGACCAGATGCGCCTGTGGATGGGCGTGCTGCAGGGCGACGGCAGCGCGGCCGAGCCCGTGTCCGACAAGCGCTTCAGCGGCTCCGAGTGGAACGAGCTGCCGGTCTTCCGCTACCTGCGCGACTCCTACCTGCTCACGTCGAAGGCGATGATGGAGGCGGTCGAGCAATCGAGCCTCGACCCCGCGACCAAGCAGCGCATGCGCTTCTTCATGCGCCAGTACGTGGATGCCGCCTCGCCGTCCAACTTCCTGCTCACCAACCCCGAGGCGATCAAGGCCGCGCTGCAGTCGGGCGGCGAGTCGCTCCAGGAGGGCATGAAGAACCTGCTCGGGGACCTGGAGAAGGGCCGCATCTCGATGACCGACGAGACCGCCTTCGAGGTCGGCAAGAACCTCGCGGTCACGCAAGGCGCGGTGGTGCACGAGAGCGAGCTGCTGCAGCTCATCCAGTACCGGCCCTCGACGGCACAGGTGCACGAGCGACCACTCGTGATGGTGCCGCCGTGCATCAACAAGTTCTACCTCATGGACCTGCAGCCCGACAATTCGCTCGTGCGCTACGTGGTCGAGCAGGGGCACACGGCCTTCATGGTGTCGTGGCGCAACGTGAACAAGCACCACCAGCACGTCCAATGGGACCAGTACATCCAGGAGCTCATCGACGCGCTCGAGGCGGCCCGGGCCATCACGAAGTCGCCGAAGATCAACGCGCTGGGCTTCTGCATCGGGGGGACGCTGCTCGCCGCGGCGCTCGCGGTGCTCGAGAAGAAGCGCCGCGATTTCGTGGAGTGCCTCACGCTCCTCACCACGCTCCTCGATTTCACGGACGTGGGCGAGATCCGCGTGTACATCGACGAGAACTTCGTCGAGAAGCGCGAGAAGCAGCTCGCGAAGGGCGGCCTCGTACCGGGCCGCGAGCTCGCCAGCGCGTTCTCGAGCCTGCGCGCCAACGACCTGGTGTGGAACTACGTCGTGAACAACTACCTCAAGGGCCAGCAGCCGCCCGCGTTCGACCTGCTCTACTGGAACGCCGACGCCACCAACCTGCCGGGCCCGATGTACTCGTACTACCTGCGCAACACCTACCAGGACAACAAGCTCGCGAAGCCCGACGCGCTCACGATGCTGGGCACTCCGGTGAGCCTGAAGCGCCTGAAGATGCCCGCCTTCGTGTTCGCCGCGCGGGAGGACCACATCGTGCCGTGGCGCGGCGGCTACTACAGCGCGCGCACGCTCGGCGGCAAGGTGACCTTCGTGCTGGGCGCGAGCGGCCACATCGCCGGCACCATCAACTCGGCGTGGAAGAACAAGCGCAGCTTCTGGATGAACCCGGCGCTCCCGGAGGAGCCCGAGCGCTGGCTCGCCGCCGCGCACGAGCATCCGGGCAGCTGGTGGAGGGAGTGGGCGAAGTGGCTGCGGCCCCATGCGGGCCCGATGGTCCCGGCACGCAAGCGCCTGGGCGACGCGCGCCACAAGCCCATCGAGCCCGCCCCCGGCCGCTACGTGAAGGAGCGCGCGTGACGCCCGAATCAACGAGGAGGAGCACAAAAATGACGCAAAGGGTTGCGCTGGTGACCGGCGGCATGGGGGGCCTGGGCGAGGCGATCTGCATGAAGCTCGAAAAGATGGGCATCAAGGTGGTCGTCACCTATTCGCCCGGCAACACGAAGCACGGCGACTGGCTCAAGGAGATGGAGGGCCAGGGGCACAAGTTCTTCGCCTATCCCTGCGACGTCTCCGATTTCGATTCCTGCCAGAAGACGGTGGCCGACGTGGTGCGCGACCATGGCCAGATCGACATCCTCATCAACAACGCCGGCATCACGCGCGACATGACCTTCAAGAAGATGACGAAGGTGGACTGGGACGCCGTGATGAAGACCAACCTGGACAGCGTCTTCAACGTGACCAAGCCCATCGTGGACGGCATGGTGGACCGGGGTTGGGGCCGCGTGATCAACGTCTCCAGCGTGAACGGGCAGAAGGGCGCCTTCGGCCAGACCAACTACTCGGCGGCGAAGGCGGGCATGCACGGCTTCACCAAGGCGCTCGCCCTGGAAGTCGCGCGCAAGGGCGTCACGGTGAACACCATCTCGCCGGGCTACATCGGGACCAAGATGGTGCTCGCGATCCCGAAGGAAGTGCTCGACTCCAAGATCCTGCCGCAGATCCCGGTCGGGCGCCTGGGCAAGCCCGAGGAAGTGGCGGGCCTGTGCGCCTATCTCGCTTCCGACGAGGCCGCCTTCCTCACCGGGGCCAACATCGCCATCAACGGCGGCCAGCACATGCAGTAGCGCAGCCGCTGCCATGCAACGATTCGCCGCGGCGCTCGCCGCGGCGGCGCTCGCGGGCACGGCGGCCCACGCCAACCAGGCGGGCCCCGCCGGGGATCCGGAGTACTACGTCGAGGGCTTGCGCTGCCTGGGCGGAAAATATTCGCTCACGCTGCCCGCCACGCTTCCCAGGCTGATGGCCGTGGGCCCGGGCGCACGGGTCGAAGTCCTGCGCCGCGAGGAGTCCGACGGGGACCTGCTCGTCCATGAGCGCGTGCGCTTCGACGGCCTCATCCTCACGCTCATCGCCTATGGCCGCGATCCCGACCGCTACTCGCTCGAGAAGGTGGAGATCCGCAGCGCCACCTGGGGCGGCCTTTCGCCGTTCACCGTGGGCCAGGACGTGGACGAGGCCCGCGACGTGCTGGGCGCCGTCGCGCACGACGACGTGCAGCTGCGTTCCGTGTACAGCGGGGAAAACGAGAGCCTGCGCTTCGAGACGAAGGCCGGGCGCGTGGCTGCCGTCGTCTACGAGTGCTACACCGGCTAGCTACGAGTACATGTGCAGGCCGCCGTTCACCGCGAGATTCGTCCCGGTGATGTAGGCGGCGTTCTCGGAGGCGAGGAAGGCCACGGCGTCGGCCACCTCTTCGGGCATCGCGAGGCGCCCGGCGGGGATCTGCGAGACGATCTGCTGGCGAACGTCCTCGCGGATCGCCATCACCATCTCGGTCTGCACGTAGCCCGGCGAGATGGCGTTCACCGTGACGCCCTTCTTCACCACTTCCTGGGCGAGCGACTTGGTGAAGCCCAGGATGCCCGCCTTGGCGGCGGCGTAGTTGGTCTGGCCGAACTGGCCGCGCACCGCGTTCACCGACGAGATGTTGAGGATGCGTCCCCAGCCGCGCTCGATCATGGCGTCGATCACGTGGCGCGTCACGTTGAAGACGCTGTCCAGGTTGGTCGACAGGACCGCGCGCCACTGGTCGGGGGTCATCTTGCGGAAGGTGGAGTCGCGGGTGATGCCCGCGCAGTTCACGAGGATCTCGACGGGGCCGTGGTCGTGGGCGATCTTCTTCACCATGTCGCCCATGGCCTCGAAGTCGGTGACGTCGCCGAACGCGAGGCCGGTGCTCGCGCCGTTCAGGCCCGCGGCCGCCATCTGCTGCTGCCAGCGCGCCTCCGTGCCGGGGATGGCGTAGTTGGCCACCACGAAGTGGCCGTCGCGCGCCAGGCGCTTGCAGATCGCGGTGCCGATGCCGCCGACGCCGCCCGTGACGAGAGCTACTCTTTTCATCGTTGTCTTTCCACCAAAAAAAAACCCGGGCTCACGCCCGGGGTTCGAACCTTTATCCGAAAAGCGATAAAGGAGGAGGAGCCTTGAATTCGATCCCGAGGGCCGTCTTATTTCTTCCGCGGCTTGGCCGGGGCTGCGCGCAGGCCGGCATCGGCCAGGCTCGCCGCGCGCTTCGCGGCCTTGTTGAAGCTGTCGAACGCCGCGCTCGTCGCGGCGAGCGAGGACTTGAGGGCCGCGACGGCGACGTCGCTGCCCGCGGGCGCCGACTTCGAGGCCTGGTCCACGGTCTCGGTGATGGCCTGCTGGAACGTGGCGACGCGCTCCTCGGCGAGCCTGCCGAGCTCCGACTGC